>CAZDSS010000028.1:0-28031 GCA_964508185.1 uncultured Sphingomonadales bacterium | reverse complement strand
CCGCGGCTCGAGCGCTACAACGGCGTGCCCGCCCTTGAAATCCAGGGCGAGGCCGCGCCGGGCATGAGCTCGGGCGAGGCCATGGCGGAGGTGGAGCGGCTGGTCGCCCAGCTGCCTGACGGCATCGGCATGTCCTGGACGGGCGTGTCCTACCAGGAAAAGCAGGCGGGCGAGCAGACGACCCTGCTTTACACCCTGTCGCTGCTGATCGTGTTCCTGTGCCTTGCGGCGCTTTACGAAAGCTGGACCATCCCGACCGCGGTGCTGCTGGTCGCCCCCCTCGGCATCCTGGGGACGGCGCTCGCCGCGACCTTGCGCGGGATGGAACGGGACGTCTATTTCCAGGTGGCCATGCTCACCACCGTGGGTCTCACCAGCAAGAACGCCATCCTGATCGTGGAATTCGCCACCGAGAACATCGAGAAGGGCATGGACCTCATCTCGGCCACCATGCAGGCGATCCGCGACCGGCTGCGGCCGATCCTGATGACGTCCCTGGCCTTCGGTCTCGGCGTGCTGCCGCTTGCGATCGCAAGCGGCGCCGGGTCGGGCGCGCAGCGCGCCATCGGGACCGGCGTGCTCGGCGGCATGATCGTCGGCACCTCGCTCGGCATTTTCTTCATTCCGCTCTTCTTCGTGACGGTGGAGCGCACGGTGGAATGGTTCCAGCGCCGCTGGAAGCGCGCGCCGGAAGGAGCCGCCGCCGATGCCCAGACCGCCACGGCGACCGGAGACGACCATGATGCGTAACCTCACCCGATCCACTTCCATCCCGGCGCTGTGCGTTGCGCTCGGGCTCATGGTCGCGGGCTGCTCGGCGCTGGAGCCGAGCCTGCCCACCGCCGATCCGCAGATCCCCGCAAGCTGGCCCATCCCGCCGGAGACGGCGGAAGCGCGGCCCGCTGCGGAGACCGAAGGCGAACCGCTGGCCCCGACTGCGGCCGACATCGGCTGGCGCGACTTCTTCAGGGACGAGAAGCTTGCGACCATCGTCGCCCAGGCGCTGGAGAACAACCGCGATCTCAGGGTCGCCGTCCTCAATGTGGAGCGGGCGCGCGCCCTCTACCGCATCCAGCGGGCGGACCAGCTCCCCTCGATCGACGCCACCGGCACCCTTACCCGCTCCGGCGGCTCGGGACGGAGCAATTTGAGCCTCCGCGAATATTACCAGGCCGACATCGGCATCACCAATTTCGAGCTCGACCTCTTCGGCCGCGTCCATAACCTGAGCCAGGCGGCGCTCCGCCGCTATTTCGCGCAGGAGGAAGCGCGGCGCAGCGCCCAGCTGACGCTGGTCGCGGAAGTGGCCAACGCCTATCTCACCCTGAGCGCCGATCAGGAGCTGCAGCGGGTGGCGCGGGATGCTCTCGCCAACCGGCAGCGCGCCCTCGACCTCATCCGGCAGCGCCACGAACTGGGGGCGGTGTCCAGCCTCGAACTCTCCCAGGCGGAGGCGGAGCTCGAGACCGCGCGGGCCGACCTTTCCCGCTTCACCGGCTTCGTCGCCCAGGATCTCAACGCGCTCAATCTTCTGGTGGGCGCGCCGGTGCCCGAGGAACTGCTGCCGCAGAGCTTCGACGCGGTGAGCGGCGTCACCCCGCTCCCCGCCGGCGTTCCGTCCGAGGTGCTGCTGCGCCGGCCCGACATCATCGAGGCCGAGCAGCTCCTGCGCGCGGCCAATGCCAATATCGGCGCGGCGCGGGCGGCGTTCTTCCCGTCCATCACCCTGACCGGCAGCGTCGGCACGGCGAGCACGGAGTTCGACGAGCTCTTCAGCAGCGGCACGGGCGTATGGTCCTTCATCCCGCGCATCAATCTGCCCATCTTCCAGGGCGGGCGGCTCCGCGCCAATCTGGGCGTCGCCACCGCCGACCGGGACATCGCGCTCGCGCGCTATGAGCAGGCGATCCAGAACGGCTTCCGCGAGGTGGCGGACGCCCTGGCGCTGACCCGGACGCTGGCCGAGCAGAAGGCGGCGGTGGAGGCCCAGCTTGCCGCCGCCCAGCGCGCCTATGATCTGTCGGAAGCGCGCTACAAGGCGGGGCTTGAAAGCTTCATCACCCTGCTCGACACCCAGCGCACGCTCTATCAGGCGCAGCAGCAGCTGGTGGATACCCTGCGCGCCGAGCAGGCGAACCGGGTGACCCTTTACCGCGTCCTTGGCGGCGGCTGGCTGGAGGCGAGCCGATGAGCGAGACCGAACCCATCAGCAAGGCCGAGGCGCGCGCCCAGGCCCAGCGCGCCCGCATCCTCGCCGCCGCCAAGAAGTGCTTCGTCAAGCACGGCTTCCATGCGGCGAGCATGGCCTCCATCGCCGAGACGGCGCAGATGAGCCCCGGGCTCATCTATCGCTACTTCGAAAGCAAGAGCGAGATCATCCTCGCCATCATCGAGCAGCAGCTGGAGCTTGCGCGGGCGGAGATCGCCAAGCTCGACGGCAGCTACGACCTTCCCCTCGAGATCTGGAAATCGGCGGCCGCGCCCACCTGCGAAAACCGCATGAACCCGATCCTGTTCCTCGAGATGTCGTCGGAGGCGTCGCGCGATCCCAAGATCGCCGCCGCCGTCCGCTCGTCGGACCTCATTCTCCGCGCCGATTTCTGCGACTGGCTGTCGCGGAGCCCCGCACAGGGCGGGCTCGGCATCCCCGAACCCCGCAACAAGGCGGTGGGTTTCCTGATCCAGTGCATTCTCGAGGGGCTGCGGGTGCGCATGGTGCGCGAGCCCGACATGGACCTCGCCGTCATGAAGGACGCGCTCCTCACCTTCCTGCCCCGGATCCTGTCGCCCGAGACAGAGGAAAGCTGAACCCCTCAGCAGCAGCGGTTCATGCCGCCGCCATAGCGCCGCTTCTGACATTCGGCGACGAATTCGGCGCGGCTCGCCGGCCGGCGGTCCGGGTGATGCTCCCGCATATGGGCGAGATAGGCTTGGTAATCGGGAAGCCCGGCCATGAGATGGGCGGCCCGCGTCGCCGCGCGGGCCATCCCCCGCAACCTGTCCCGGATCCTGCCCGACGTCATGCCCGCAATCCTGCTTCATGAGGGGCGGTCGCCATGGTCTCCCGCGCCGTCGGATGATCGACCCGGCGCGCTTCCAGAACGCGGCGGACGCCGAACACCACCATGGCCGCGACCACCAGCAGGAAAGCGGCAGTGAGGCCAGCGTTGAGTTCCGCATTGCCGATGATCTGCCGCATGTCATCGAGGCTTTTGGCCGGGCCCAGAAGGTCGCCGCGGGCGAGCGCTTCCTCATAGAGCGAGCGCTGCGCCAGGAAGCCGATGGCGGGATCGGAATGGAGGAGCTTCTGCCAGCCCGCAGTCATGGTGCAGACGAGAAGCCATAATGTGGGCGCCGCCGTCACCCAGGCGAAGCGCTCCCGCTTCATCCTGAACAGCACCACGGTGCATAGCGTCAGCGCGATCGCCGCCAGCATCTGGTTCGAGATGCCGAACAGGGGCCACAGGCTGTTGATGCCGCCCAAGGGATCCACCACGCCCTGATAGAGGATGTAGCCCCAGCCGGTGACCGCAAGCGTCGTCGCCACCAGGTTCCCGGCCCAGGACTGGGTGTGCTTCAGCGCCGGGACCGCATGGCCGATCAGGTCCTGGATCATGAAGCGGCAGACCCGGGTGCCCGCATCGATGGTGGTGAGGATGAACAGGGCCTCGAACAGGATGGCGAAATGGTACCAGAAGGCCATGAGTGCGGGTCCGCCGATCACTTCGGACAGGATCTGCGCCATGCCGACGGCCAAGGTCGGCGCACCGCCCGTGCGCGACAGCACCGTCTGTTCCCCGACGGCGGCGGCAAGCCCCGAAAGATCCTCGGGCGTCACCGCGAAGCCCCAGCCGGAGATCACCGCCGCCGCCTGTTCGGGCGTGGCGCCGATGAGCGCCGCGGGGCTGTTCATGGCGAAATAGACGCCAGGATCGAGAATGGCGGCGGCGATGAGCGCCATCATGGCGACCGCCGATTCCGTCAGCATGGCGCCGTAGCCGATGAAGCGGACTTGACCCTCGTTCTCGATCATCTTGGGCGTGGTGCCGGAGGAGATGAGGGCATGGAAGCCCGAGACCGCCCCGCAGGCGATGGTGATGAACAGGAACGGGAACAGGTTGCCCGAGAATACGGGTCCGCTGCCGTCGATGAAGCGGGTGATCGCAGGCATCTTCAGATCCGGCGTCACCAGCAGGATCGCGAGCGCGAGGGCCACGATCACCCCGATCTTGAGGAAGGTCGAAAGATAGTCGCGGGGCGCGAGCAGGAACCAGACGGGAAGGACCGAGGCCGCGAAGCCGTAGGCGATCATGAGGATGGCCAGCGTCTCCCCGTCCACCGAGAAGACGGGGCCGAGCGTGGGATGCTCGGCGATGACGCCGCCGCCCCAGATGGCGAGCAACAGCAGCACGACGCCGATCAGGGACATTTCCCCGATGCGCCCGGGGCGGAGAAAGCGGCCATAGAGCCCCATGAGGATGGCGATCGGGATGGTCGCCGCCACGGTGAACAGGCCCCAGGGGCTGTGGGCGAGCGCCTTCACCACCACGAGGGCGAGGACCGCAAGCAGGATCACCATGATGAGGAGGATGCCGACCTGCACCACGATCCCGGCGACCTCCCCCATCTCGGCGCGGACGATCTCGCCGAGCGAGCGGCCGTCCCGGCGCACGGACAGGAACAGGACCACCATGTCCTGCACCGCCCCCGCGAAAACCACGCCCGCGAGGATCCAGAGCATGCCCGGGAGATAGCCCATCTGCGCCGCAAGAATGGGCCCCACGAGCGGGCCGGCCCCGGCGATCGCCGCGAAATGATGGCCGAACAGGACGGCCTTCCCGGTGGGCACGTAATCGAGCCCGTCATTGAGCCGGACGGCGGGCGTCGGCCGCGCGGGATCGAGCCTCAGGACATGGTTGGCAATGAAGCGGGAATAATAGCGATAGGCGATGAGATAGACGCAAAGGGCCGCGATCACGATCCAGATCGCGTTGACGCTTTCCCCCCTTTGCAGCGCCACCACCGCAAGGGCCCCAGCGCCGACAAGGGCGATCACGGCCCACAGGACCGCCTGCATGAGCTTGTTCATGACGTATACTCCACTCCCGCTAAGCCTCACGCGCGGCGCGCTGGCCGCCTTGGTCTCTTGTGCATGTCGGTCATTGCATGCCGGACGTCCGGTCGAACGGATATCCGGGTCACGACGATTGCGTCGGGTCTGTCAGGGGCTGCGCCAGTTCCCGCGCGCCCGGGGCGCGGCTCGTGGGCAGCGATCCCGTCTGCCGCTCCAGCATGCGGCGCACCTTGGGCGCGCCGGGTCCCTGATGGAGGGCGCGCACCCGTTCGGCGATCTGGGCGTCCGCCTGGGTGATGCGGCTGTTGTGGCGCAGGTAATCGAGCCAGGTGGGCGTGTTGTAGCGCTCGATCCAGATTTCGGGATCGGCAAGATCGCGCATGAGCGCCCAGTGCAGCGCCCCGTCCCGCCGCCGGATGCGCCGCCGGTCGGCCATGGCGGCGAGGAATTCGGGGATGTCCGCCTCGCGGATGCGGTATTCGATTGTGACCACCACCGGGCCGCTCCGCGGCTCCACGGGGACCGCCGTCTCGGGCTCGCGCCAGCGATAGAGAGGATCGAGATTGAGCTCCTCGGTCTGCGGCAGGGGCTGCCAGCGGCCGAGGACGGCGCAGCCGAGCTGCACGGCCACCGCCACGAACAGGGACATGGCGACGCCGCCCCATTCGGCGAGCGCGCCCCACAGCCAGCTGCCCCCGGCCATGCCGCCGAAGGCCGCCATCTGGTAGAGGGACAGGGAGCGCGCCACCACCCAGCGCGGCGCCGACATCTGGATCGTCACGTTGAAGGTCGCAAGCACCAGGACCCAGCCCGCGCCCGCGATCGTCAGCGCCGCCATGGTGACGAGAAGGATGGAGCTTGCGGCGGAAACCCCCGTCGCCAGCGCGAAGCCGACGCAGCCGAGGCGCACGATCATCTCGGTCGAGAAGCGGCGGCGCATGGCGGCGGTGCCGAGCGCCCCGCCCACCGCGCCGGCGCCGAACGCGCCGAGCAGCAGGCCGTAGGTGAGCGGGCCGCCGGCAATGAGGTCGCGCGCCATGAGCGGCATGAGGGCGGGGACCACGCAGGCGGCGATGCCGAAGACCACGCTGCGCAGCAGCACCACGCGGATCGCCGGCGACATGGCGGCATATCTGATCCCCGCCGCCATGGCCATGCCCAGGGTCTCCCGCGGCAGCGGACGTTCCGGCCGCTCCGGCCGCCACTTGTTGAGGACGTAGATGAGGCCCGTATAGCTTACCGCATTGACGGCGAAGGCCGCCGCCGCTCCGGCCGCCGCCACGATGGCGCCGCCCACCGCCGGGCCGACGCTGCGGGCGATGTTGAAGCCCATGCTGTTGAGGGCGACCGCCCCCGGCAGGTCATGGCGCGGCACCATCTCGCCCACCGACGCCTGCCACGCGGGCCCGTTGAAGGCGGTGCCGCAGCCGATGAGGAAGGTGAAGCAGAGAAGGCTCCAGGGCGTGATCCAGCCCGCCCAGGCGCAGACCGAGAGGGCGACGGAGGTCACCAGCATGAACCACTGGGCCGCCAGCATAACCTTGCGCCGGTCGTAATTGTCGGCCATGGCCCCGGCGGCCAGCGCCAGGAGCATGATGGGCAGCGTGATGGACGCCTGGACGAGCGCCACCATATGGGCGCTGTCGGTGATGGAGGTCATCATCCAGGACGCCCCCACCGACTGGATGAGCCCCCCGAAATTCGAGAACATGCTGGCGATCCATACGGCGCGGAACACCGGATGGCTCAGCGGCGACAACGCCGAAATAGGCCTTGCTGCGGCCTCGTTTGGGGAACTCGGTCCACTCATCTCGCCATCCATGCCGTCAAGCTCGTGACGGGTCAAGCCAATTCCCGTGGGCATGTTCGCCCATCAACAATTGCGACAATATGCGTCATGGACAATAGCCGCAGAGGTCCCGAAAGGCCATTGCCGGCCGTGCAAACTTGAGTTTTGCGGCCATAGAGTCTATCAAGCTCCCCGTGCAACAACGGGCGGGGTGAATGACAGATCTGCGGACTCCATATTACTTGATCGACAAGGCGGCGCTTCTCGATAATCTCATGAAGATCGACCAGCTCCGCCGGGAGTCCGGCGCGAGAGTTCTCCTTGCTCTCAAATGTTTCTCCACCTGGTGCGTCTTTGACTTGATGCGCCAGTACATGGACGGCACCACGTCGTCCTCCCTTTTCGAGGTGAAGCTCGGCCGCAGCCGCTTCGGCGGCGAGACCCACGCCTACAGCGTCGCCTTCGCCGACCACGAGATCGACGAGGTGGTGCGGCTGTCCGACAAGATCATCTTCAATTCCATCTCCCAGCTCGAACGCTTCGCCAACCGGGCGGCGGGCATCCCGCGCGGCCTGCGCCTCAATCCGGGGGTGAGCTCGTCAAGCTTCGACCTTGCGGACCCCGCGCGCCGCTTCAGCCGCCTCGGCGAAGGGGATCCGGCGGCGATCGCGGCCGTCATCGACCGCATCGACGGCTTCATGATCCACAACAATTGCGAGAACGGCGATTTCGACCTGTTCGACCGGCTGCTCGCGCAGACGGAGGAACGATACGGCGATCTCCTGCGGCGGGTCGGCTGGGTCAGCCTCGGCGGCGGGATCCATTTCACAGGCGCGGGCTATCCGCTGGACCGGCTGGCCCGGCGGCTTCGCGATTTCGCGGCGAAATACGGCGTTCAGGTCTATCTCGAGCCCGGGGAGGCCGCGGTCACCAACAGCACGACCCTTGAGGTCACGGTCCTCGACAAGATCCGGAACGAGAAGGAGATCCTGATCGTGGACAGCTCGGTCGAGGCGCACATGCTCGACCTTCTGATCTACCGCGCATCGGCCGAGATCGCGCCGGATGAAGGCCCCTATCGATACATGGTCTGCGGCAAGTCCTGCCTTGCGGGCGACATCTTCGGCGAGTTCCGCTTTCCCGCGCCGCTCGATGTGGGCGACCGCATCTCCATCCGGGATGCCGCGGGCTACACCATGGTCAAGAAGAACTGGTTCAACGGCGTCGCCATGCCGGCGATCGCCATCCGCGAACTGGACGGCAGCATCACGCCGGTTCGCCAATTCTCGTACAGCGACTTTGAAAGCAGCCTGTCATGACGATCTTCAACCGCCCAGGTTAAGGAGACATTTGCGCAAAATGAAACGGAACGTCCTCATCATTGGTGCGGGCGGCGTGGGCCATGTGGTGGCCCACAAATGCGCCCAGAACAACGACCGCCTCGGCGACATTCACCTGGCCTCGCGCCGGGTCGAGAAATGCGACCGGATCCACGCCTCGGTGCGCGAGCGACGAAGCCTGAAGGCCCCGGGCCTGTTCGAAACCCACGCCCTCGACGCCATGGATGTGGAAGCGACCCGCCGGCTCATAGAACGCACGAAGGCCGGGATCGTCATCAATGTGGGGGCGCCGTTCATCAACATGCCGGTGCTGACCGCCTGCCTGCAGACGGGGGCGGCCTATATCGATACCGCCGTCCATGAAAAGCCCGACGATCCGTTCGAAGGCCCGCCCTGGTACGCCAACCATGAATGGCCGCGCGCGGCGGAATGCGCGGCCGCGGGGGTTACCGCAATCCTCGGCGCCGGCTTCGATCCGGGGGTGGTCAATGCCTATGCGGCGCTCGCCCGCGACGCCTTCTTCGATGCCATGGACAGCATCGACATCATCGACGTGAATGCGGGCAATCACGGCCGCTATTTCGCCACCAATTTCGATCCCGAGACCAATCTGCGCGAGTTCCGCGGCCCCGTCTGGTACTGGGAGGACGGCGGCTGGAAATCCGCCCGCATGTTCGAGACCCGGCAGGACTGGGACCTCCCCGTGGTCGGACGGCAGGCGACCTACCTTACGGGACATGACGAGATCCATTCCCTGTCCCGCCACATGGAGGTGCCGCATATCCGCTTCTGGATGGGTTTTTCCGACCATTACGTGAGCGTGTTCCGGACCCTCGACAATCTCGGCCTGCTGTCCGAGAAGCCGGTGCGCACCGCCGAAGGCGTCGAGGTCGAGCCCATCAAGGTGGTGAAGGCCGTGCTTCCCGATCCCGCGAGCCTGGCGGCGGGCTATACGGGCAAGACCTGCATCGGCACGCTGGTGCGCGGGCGGAAGAACGGGAAGGAACGGGAGGTCTTCATCTACAATGTCTGCGACCACGCGGAATGTTACGCCGAGGTCGGAAGCCAGGCCATCTCCTATACGGCGGGCGTGCCGCCGGTCGCCGCGGCATTGCTTGTGGCCGACGGGCGCTGGGACGCTGGCCGCATGGTCAATGTGGAGGAACTGCCGCCGCAGCCCTTCCTCGAGCTTCTGAACCGCATGGGCCTTCCGACCCGCATGCGCGAGGGCGACAAGGACCGGGCGCTGAGCTTCGAGCCCGCCTGCGAGATCATGCGCGGCGAGCTGGCGGACGGACGGGCCGACGCGCGGGCCGAGCGCCGCCAGGCGCGGCGCTGACGCTCAACCCCGGCGGCCCGGGCGATCAGGGGAAGGAAAGCTCGAGGCCGCCCGACACGTTCACCGTCTGGCCGTGGACGGCGCGCGCCGCGTCCGACAGCAGGAAGGCCGCCATGCGGGCGACTTCCTCCGGCGCGCCGACGCGGCCCAGGGGCGTCTTGGGCTCGATCATCGCCTTGAAGGCGGCGGCCCCTTCCTCGCCCAGCGCATCGACCACGCTGTCGCTCCAGATGAAGCCCGGCTGCAGGGCGTTGATGCGCACGAGCGGCGACGCTTCCGCCGCGATCCGCGCGAAGCCGCGGGTGAGGCCGATGGCCGCGCCCTTGGACGCGCCGTAGGCGGCCCCGCCCGGCCCGCCGCGCAGGCCCGCGACCGAGGTGATGTTGACGATGGACCCGCCGCCCGCCCGGCGCATGGGCTCCATCGCCGCCGTCATGCCGAGAAGGCAGGCCTTGTAATTGACGGAAAGCAGGAACTCGAGATCCTCGGCCGCAAGCTCGGTGATCGGGCGGTTGCGCGATTCCCCGGCATTGTTCACGAGGCCATGGATCGCACCGCGAAGGTCAAGGACGAGGCGCACCGCATGGTCCCAGTCCTCGCCCCGGGTGACGTCGAGATGGACGACCGCGCCGTCGCCCCCGGCGGCGCGCACGAGGGAAAGGGTTTCCTCGGCCAGCGGCTTCTTGCGGCCGCCGACGGCGACCCAGGCGCCGAGCCGCCCGGCTTCGATCGCGATCGCCCGCCCGATGCCGGACGTGGCCCCCGTCACCAGCACCGTCTTGCCCGCAAGGTCGGCGCGCGGGGCGACCGTCGCCGCCCCCGCCGCATCGGCGGAGAGGACGATCTCGGCGCCCGTCATGAAGCTGCCGCGATCATCCACAAGGGCGAGGAGGGCCGCCGTGAAATCCTGCTCGGCGACCGGGCCGTCCGCCACCAGGCGATTGAGCCGCAGATGCAGACCGGTCTTGGCCGCATCGATGAGGACCGAGGCGCTCGCGATGCGAAGGCCTTCGAGCGCGCCGTCGAGGAGGGCCGCCGTGCGGTCCGACGCCGCCCCGCGCCGCGCCTGAAGCACCACGATCCCCGCCCCCGCCTGGGCGCCCGCGCCCCCGGGCCGCACGAGATCGAGCACATGCTTCGCGGTAAGCCATGGCGCGCGGAGCGTCGCGGGGACGAGCGTCGCATAGTCGCCGTCGTCAATGGGCGCCGCCCCATAGATCACCACGTCCACGGGCTTGCCCGCACCGCGCATCTTCGCGACGAAGCCCCCCCAGGCGGCGCCGTCGGCGGGATCGAGCGTCACCGCTTCCACATTGGGGACGGCGCCGAGGGCAGTGACGTCCGCGCCGGGGGGAACCAGCGCCAGGATCCGCCCCACCCGCGGCGACAGCGCCCGGATTGTCCAAAGTCCATGGGTGCCATGGGCGTTGGTGACGACGGCGATGTCATATCTGGCGGTCATGCTGGTACTCCCCCGACGGTTACTGCATTCCGGAAAACCATATCGCCGCCCGCCAGGGATGCCATCCGGCGGGGTGAAAAACTTTCGCCTGGCGAAAAGATCGTTCACGGATGCTGGCGCATCCCCCATAATGCGGCAAGCATTTGCGACCGCATGTCGCAAATACAAGAAGGGTGGCTTGATGGCGCGTTCCGATCTTCTGTTCGATACCCCCCTGCTGGTGCACCAGTCCGACCTTCGGCCGGAAAGTTACCGCCTGGGCGACGGGGCCGAGGTTGCCCTCCGGCCCTTGCGCAAGCATGAGGACGGCTCGCTCCGGAGCGGTCTCATCGATCTTCCCGCCGGATGGGCGTGCGGGGCGCACCGCCTGTCGTCCTGCCTGCAGTTCCTCTTGCGCTCCGGCCGCATCCGGATCGGCGATCAGGTGATCGGTGAGAACGCCTTCGTGGTGGTGCCGCGGGGCGGCGTGCTTCCGGCCCTCGCCGCCGAGGAAGGGAGCCAGATCCTTCTCATCAGCGACGCGAACCAGGCATGGGTTGCGACGGACGGCGGCAACGACGCGAAAGTCGTGCCCGACGTCTTCGGGATCGAGCCCATCGTCCCCGTGATCCACGGCCGCCCGCTGGTGGGATTCGAGCGGCGGGTCCTGTGGCTTGACCCCGACACGGGCGCGGACACGCGCCTTCTCCGCATTCCCGCAGATTTCAGCGGCCCCGGCGCCAGCTGGCATCCGGTGAACGAGGAGATCTTCTGCCTCGAGGGGGAGATCGCCCCGGCCCGCGACCGCCTGATGACGCCCGGATCCTTCCTGTGGAATCCGGCGCGCTGCGTCCATGGCTATTACGAATACACGGAGAAGGGCTGCGTGCTTCTTGAATGGCACGACGGGCCGTGGGACATCATCCGCTATGACGCGGCGGCGGAGGCTGCCGCGGAAGGGAACTGACGGGCCGCGCGGACTGTGCCCTGCCCGTGAACTGTGGCGTTGAGAGAGGTCAAGGCGTGAGCGAAGGTGCGATCCGTTCCATCGTGAGAAGCATTCAGGTGCTGCAGGCGATCAACCGCTTCGGCTCCCTCACCCTGTCGGAAATCGCCCAGCACGCCGACATTCCCTATCCCACCGCCATGCGCATCCTGCGCACCCTGCAGGACCAGGGCCTGATCGAGCGGGAGCCCGCGCGCAAGCGCTACCGCCCCACCGCCCTCGTCCAGACCCTGTCCTGCGGCTATCAGAACTATGACCGGCTGGTCACCACCGCGCGTCAGCATATCGTGGAGCTGACGCGCAGCCTTGGCTGGCCGATCTCCCTTGCGACCCGCGTGGGCCAGGCGATGGTGGTGCGCGATTCCACGAGCTCGCTCACGACCCTCACCTTCAACAACTATTATCCCGGCTGGCGCGTGCCGCTCCTCGCCTCGGCCTCGGGCCGCGTCTATCTCGCCCATGCGGCGGAGGACGAGCGCAAGATCCTCCTCGACAATCTGAGCCCCGAGGAGGCGAGCCAGTACATGGTGGATTTCGACCAGATCCGGAAGCAGGGCTATGCGGCCGTGACCCGGACGGCGTACTCCGCCAATCCGGGCATGACCTCGTCCATCGCCGTACCGCTGTTCGAGGGCGAGACCCTGCACGGCGCGCTCGCCCTCGTGTTCTTCGCCAAGGCCCTGACCCTGACGGAAGCCATCGACCGCTTCCTGAGCCCCCTGCAGCGGACGGCGAAGATCATCAATGACGAACTGGTGGCGAAAGGCTGAGGGGAAGCCTCCCCTCAGTCCTCCACCGCCTTCTTCCGGAAGACGAGCTGCTTCATCAGATATTCGTCGCGCCAGCGCTGGCGTTCGGGGATGCGGTCGATGGCGAGCGCTTCCCGCCGCTCCTGCCGCGCGCGCTCGATCGCCTCATCGGGCCAGGGCTTCGGATCCCGACGCTGCAGCGCGATCGAATGATAGAGCGGGCTGAGGCGCCTGGCATAATCATCGATTCCGCCCGGCGCGTTGAGATCGATGGTCTCGAACGGCCCCATGAAGGCCCAGCGCAGTCCCAGCCCGTGGGAGACGGTGAGGTCGATGTCCGCAAGGCTTGCATAGCCTTCCGCATACAGGGCCCAGGCCTCGTTGAGAAGCGCCCCCTGCAGGCGGTTGAGGATGAAGCCCTCGATCTCGCGGTTGACCACGATGGGCGCCTGCCCCACCGCGTCCATGAATTCGCGGATCCTCGGCACGAGGTCGAGGTCCGACCAGGGCGCGGGCACGATCTCCACGAGCGGCACGAGATGGGGCGGGTTCACGGGATGCACGACGAAGAACCGTTCGCGGTTCTTGAGCTCACCCGTGAATTGGGACGCCGGAATTCCCGAGCTTGAACTGCCGACGATGACGCCCGCATCCATGACCTCGTCGATCTCGCGACATACCGCGGTCTTGACGTCCACGCGCTCGAGCACGGATTCCTGAACGTAATCGACGCCTTTCACCGCTTTGGCGATGCTGTCGACGACGGTGATGCGGGACAAAGCCTCGGCGGGATCGGTAATCAGCCCGTGTCTGGCCATCGCGCGAAGGTCGAGCGCGATTTCGTCCTTCACCGCCGCGCGCCGCGCCGGGTCGGCATCGAACATGCGCACCGTGATCCCGGCGCGGGCGAAGACGATCGCCCAGCTCTTGCCGATGAGGCCCGATCCGATGGTCGCAACCGTTTTCATGGGAAAAGTCCTTTGTCCATATGTCCTAAAGAAAAGAGGCATGCAGAGCATGCCTCTTTCAGTTGGTCAGGTCAGGCTGTAATGCAGATCAGAATTCCTTGTTGACCCGCAGGCCGAAGGAACGCTTGGCCGGAGCAACGATGTATTCCCCGTTGGGCTGGCTGGGGTTGAAGTTGCCCCAGTAGCGGGTGAAGTCGGGGGTCAGATCGTTGAAGATGTTGTCCACGAAGACAACGGCCGACCAGTCATCGGCTTCGAGACCGATGCGCGCATCGAACACCGCCTTGTCGGCGATCTTCACGCGGTTGTCGAAGCGGGCGTAGCGCGAGGAGCGATAGCGGCCGCTCAGTTCGGTGAAGATGTTCACGTCCGACGCCACCGGCTGTTCATAACGCACGTCGGCGGTCAGCGAATGCTTGGCGACGAGCGGCATGCGGTTGCCGGCGAACTGACGCGGCGTGGGCGAGGCCGGAGCCGGGAACACGTCACGCGCCAGGAAGTCCTTGAACTTGGAGTCCGTGTAGGCGTACTGCAGACGGAGGGTCAGTTCGTCCGTGACCAGCGCGGTCATGGCCAGTTCCGCACCCTTCACCTCGGCCTTGTCGGCGTTGACGATGTAGTTGAGGCTGACCGCCGTCGCCGTCGGGCACTGCGGCTCCGGACCGAAGGGGCTGGAGACGCCGTAGCAGATGGTGGTCACCTGAACGTCGCGCCAGTCGGAGTAATAGAGCGACGCTTCGAGGTTCACGCGACGGTCGAAGAGATAGGTCTTGGCGCCCAGTTCATAGGTCCAGATCTTTTCCTGACCGAAGGGACGAAGGTCATCGCGCACCTGGCCGACGTTGAAGCCGCCGGGCTTGGTGCCCTTCGCGACGCTCGCATAGATGTTGGTGTCGTCCGACACCGAGTAGCGGGCGCTCAGGCGCGGCAGCCAGCTGTTGAAGGTCTCGCGGCCGCGGAAGGTGATGTCGGTCGAGCCGTTCTGGAACAGGATGTTGTAGCCGGTCGCCGCCGCGGCGCGGATCACTTCGTGGTTGAAGCGCAGTTCGCCGGTGACGGTGAAGGCGTCGGTCAGATCGGCGTCGATCGAGCCGAAGATCGAGTAGGTGTTGGTCTCCAAGGACGACGGCCGGGCCGGGATGCCGGCGCGGGTTTCGGTCACCCAGGACTGCGACCCGATGAAGCGGGTGTAGTCGTACTCGTTGTAGTTTTCATCGAAGAAGTAGCCGCCGAGGAGGCCGCGGACGCTGTCGCCTTCGTAGTTCAGGCGCAGTTCCTGGCTGATCTGCTGCAGCTCGGTGTCGAAGTCGAAGATGCCGACGCAGACCGCGGGCAGGCAGTTCTCGATGCCGCCGCCGACGGGCACGGTCACCGGGATGTTGTCCTGCTTGGTGTCGAAGTCGAACTGGTAGAGCGAGGTCACCTTGTTGAGGCCGGTCAGGCTGTGGATCGAGAACCGGTCGCTCAGCTCGTAGGACGCATCGATGATGCCGCGCCAGGTCTTGGAGTCCGCGCCCACATACTTCATGTGCGAGGAGATGCCCACGAGCGACGGATCGAAGGTCTTCTCGCTGATGCGGTTGACGCCGAAGGGCGTGGTGTCGGGACGCATCATCACGTAGCCCGCGCCGTGGCCCAGTTCCTGCTCGATGTAGTTGAGCTGGGTCTTGACCCGCAGGCGATCCTTCTCGAGGAGCAGCGAACCGCCGAAGCCGAGGGTTTCGTTGCTGCCGAGATGGGCGCCGTTGCCCGGGTTCTTGTAGAAGCCGTTGTGGTCGGTATAGGTCGCCGAGAACTTGGCGGCGAGCACGTCGTCAATGAGGCCGCCGGTCACATGGCCGGTGATTTCCTTGCGGCCGCGGTCGCCGATGGCGGCGGTGACCCGCGCGCCGGTCTCGAACTGCGGATCACGGCTGACGAACTGGATGGCGCCGGCGAAGGCCGAACGGCCGAAATAGACCGACTGCGGCCCCTTCACCACTTCAATGCGCTCGAGATCCATGAGCGCCGCGGCGGTCTGGGAACCGGAGCCGCCGATCAGGGTGTTGAGCGACACGCCGGTCACGTCGAGGCCGTCGACGATGATGGCGACGTTGGAGCGGCCTTCGATGAGCGAGATGCCGCGCAGGCTCGGGCGGATGTCCGCGGCCGAGGTGCCGGTATCGAATTCAAGGCCGGGGGTGATCTGCGCCACCGAGGACACGGAGCCGATGCCGCGCTGGGTGATGACCTGGTCCGACAGGGCGTTGATGGCGATCGGCACGTCCATCAGGCTTTCGTCGCGCCGGCGGGAGGTGACGGTCACCTCTTCCATGACGCGGAAGACCTGCTGCTGGGATGCGGGCTGGGCCGCTTCCTGGGCGAGGACGGAGGTGGAAGCGAGAAGAGCGGAAGTAAGCGCGATGATGGGCTTGGAATGCGGTCTTTTCATATCGACTCCCCAAAGTGATTGTTGGTATGGGTGCGGGCGATCCATCGGCAGCAAGCTCGGTTCACGTCGCCGGCACGAGCAACTGACCTCGCGAGCATACCCATAGGTGCGATGCCACCCTCAACTGGATTTTCCGGCGGTGTTCGCGTAGCGATCATTTGCCGCGCGCTCACCGCGCACCGGAAATTCATTCGGCGGTCCAGCCGCCGTCGAGCAGCAGACTCGCGCCGGTCATCAGGGCGGATGCGTCCGACGCAAGGAAGATGACCGCGCCCATCACGTCCTCCACCGTGCCGAGCCGTCCGATCTTGATCTTGGCAAGCACGCTGTCGCGGAACGCCGCGTCCTCGAAGAAGGGCCGGGTCATGGGTGTTTCGATGAAGGTGGGCGCGATCACGTTGGAACGGATGCCATAGGGCGCAAGATCCAGCGCGAACGCCTTGCTCATGCCCTCGAGCCCCCATTTGGATGCGCAATAGACGGAGCGATTCTGCCCGCCCACATGGCCCATCTGCGAGCCCATATGGATGAGCGAGCCGCCGCACCCCTCCTCGATCATGCGGCGCGCCGCATGCTGCGCGACGAAGAAGGCGCTTTTGAGATTGAGATCCATGACGGAATCGAAATCCTCTTCCGTCACTTCGGTCATGGGCTTCGGCCGGTTGGTGCCGGCATTGTTCACCACGACCTGAAAGGCGGGGCGGCGCGAGAAGAACCCGGCCACCGCGCCAAGGTCGGAGACGTCGAGCACCGCGGCCTCCGCAGCGCAGCCTTCGCTGCAAAGCTCCGCCGCGATGTCCGCGATCTCCGTCTCCGTTCTCGCAACGAGGGTCACCGCCGCACCGGCGCGCGCGAGCGCCGCGGCGATGCCGCGGCCGATGCCGCGGCCCGCGCCGGTCACCAGCGCGCGCTTTCCGTCAAGCCGGAAGGAAGGTGCGGCGGGGAGCGTCATGCGGCCGACTGAGGCTCGGCGCGCCCGGCATAGGGCACGTTGCGGCCGCCGTAGCGGCGCACGCGGATATTGGCCTGCTCGCCATGGCCCGCGAAGCCTTCAAGGGCGCAAAGGCGCGAGCAGTATTCGCCGATGAGCGCCGACGCCTCGTCGGTCAGGACCTTCTGATAGGTGCAGGTCTTGATGAACTTGCCGACCCAGAGGCCGCCCGTATAGCGCGCCGCCTTGCGCGTCGGCAGGGTGTGGTTGGTGCCGATCACCTTGTCGCCGTAGGACACGTTGGTGCGCGCGCCGAGGAACAGGGCGCCGTAATTGGTCATGTTGTTGAGGAAATAGTCGGGATCCTTCGTCATGACCTGAACGTGCTCGGACGCGATCTCGTCGGCGATCTTCACCATCTCGGCGTCGTCGTCCGCGACGATCACTTCGCCATAGGTCTCCCACGCCTTGCGCGCGATGCCGGCGGTCGGCAGGATCTCAAGGAGCCGCTCGATCTCGCGCATGGTGTCGAGCGCGAGCTGTTCGGAGGTGGTGAGCAGCACCGCCGGGCTGTCCGGCCCATGCTCCGCCTGACCCAGAAGGTCGGTCGCGCAGAGTTCGGCGTCAGCGCCGATCTCGTCGGCGATCACCAGGGTTTCGGTCGGACCGGCGAGCAGGTCGATCCCCACCCGGCCGAAGAGCTGCCGCTTGGCTTCGGCGACGAAGGCGTTGCCGGGGCCGACCACGATGTCGACCGGCTTGATGCTGTCGGTGCCGATGGCCATGGCGCCCACCGCCTGGATGCCGCCCAGCGCATAGATCTCGTCCGCACCGGCGAGCGCCTGCGCCGCGACGATGGCGGAAGCGAGCTTGCCCTGATAGGGCGGCGCGCAGGTAATGACCCGCGGCACGCCGGCGACCTTCGCCGTGATGATGGACATGTGGGCGGAGGCGAGCAGCGGATACTTGCCGCCCGGCACGTAGCAGCCCGCGGCGTTCACCGGCAGGTTCTTGTGGCCGAGCACGACGCCCGGAAGCGTTTCCACTTCGACGTCATGCAGGCTTTCGCGCTGGATGCGGGCGAAGTTGCGCACCTGCGCCTGGGCGAATTCGATGTCCTTGCGATCCTGGGCGGACAGGGAATCGATGCACTGGTTGATCTCGGAATCGGTCAGGCGATAGCTTTCACGATCCCAGTTGTCGAACTTGATCGAAAGCTCGCGCACGGCGGCGTCGCCGCGCTTCTCGATATCCGCCAGGGTCTGTTCGACCACGTCCCGGACCTTGCGGTCCACTTCCTGCTTTGCGGCGCTGTCCAGGCCGCGCTTCAACCACCGAGCCACTGCTCATCTCCTGTTACAAATGTGGTGTTTTTTTCGTGCGGGGCATCGCCCCGAAATCAGTCTTCCGCCCACTTGCGCTCGAACGCCCACACGTCCTTGAAGCCGATGAGCTCGCAGAAGCGGTTGAAGTCGTAGAGCGGAATGTCCGGGCTGTTGCCGTCCTCGTGGGTCTTGAGGTGGCTGAGCGCCCGATGCACCGCGGCCGCCGCGGCAAGCGACGCGAGCGCCGGGAAGATGGCGATCGCATAGCCCAGTTCCTTCAGGTCCTTGACGGGAAGGATGGGCGTCAGGCCCCCGCTCGCCATGTTGGCGAGAAGCGGCGTATCGAACGCGCGGCCTGCCGCCGCGACCTCCTCCCGCGAGGTCAGCGCCTCGGGGAAGAGCACGTCGGCCCCGGCCTTGGCATAGGCTTCGAGCCGCCGCATGGCGCCGTCGAAACCCTCGCTCTGGCGCGCGTCGGTGCGGGCGATCACCAGGAAGTCGTCGCTGGAGCGGGCATCGCACGCGACCTTGATCTTGCGCACCATCTCCTCCACCGGAACGATGCGCTTGTAGGGCGTATGCCCGCATTTCTTGGGGAATTCCTGGTCCTCGATCTGGATCGCGGCGACCCCCGCCTTCTCGTAGGCGCGCACCGTGTGATGCACGTTGAGAAGGCCGCCGAAGCCCGTGTCCGCATCGGCGATCACCGCCGCGCCGGAGCTCTGGACGAGGGTCGCCATGCGATCCACCATCTGGGTGACCGAGGCGATGCCGGCGTCCGGCAGGCCGTAGGCGGAGGCAGTGAGCCAGTAGCCCGTGCCGTAGACCACCTCGAACCCGATATCCCGGGCGACGACCGCCGTAATCATGTCCTGAATGCCGGGGGCGACGATGAACTCGCCCCGCGCCAGTTTTTCCCGCAACACTGCCCTGGTCATCCTTACTCCTTTGGGAACGGCCTTCACACGCGGCCGGTATCAGGCATTGCGCGCCGGGATGAGGCCGGGCGCGCCGAAATTCACGTAAAGCACCGCGCCGCCCTGGCTCGACATGACTTTGGGCGCGGTCCCCTTCGGGCGGAACGAATAGAAGAACCTTTTCATCTCATGATCGTCCGCCCGCAGGTCGCCTTCCATCACGAACCATTCGAGATAGTCGCCGTCATGCACGATCTCGGACCGCCAGCCCGCAGGCACGCGGATGAAGGCCGTCCCCTCGCCGGTCTCGGGATGGACGCTCAGCATGCAGCATTCGACGGGCTGGTCGGACGTGCCCCACTGCATGGGGCGGAAGCCCGGCTCGCTCGCCGGATCGGCAAAGGCCTGGGCGGCGCGGACATAGGGGACGCCGTCAAGGGGATAGATGTCATCCGCCGTGGGATTTTCCTCGTAATTGACGTCGAGATCCCGGCCGACGCGGGACAGGAACCAGGATTCCTCCGGAACCTGGCTCTTGAAGCCGTGAACCGTGCGCGGCGGATGAAAGACATAGGAATAGGGCCGGATCCAGCGCTTCGAATCGAAGGTGAAAAGGCCGTGGACCCCGATGATCTCCTCGTAGGTGTGATGGTAATGGGCGACCGTCGGCGCCTCATAGCCGTCGGCCGGCACCATCCGCTGCAGCGCCGTGCGGGCGCCGGTCTCGGGATCGCGGCTCAGAAGCTTGGAATACAGCCCCGCCGGACCCAGCGGCTGCCAGTCCATGGCGTTCACATCAAGGCATTCGATCAGCGGACGCATGGTCAACCACCCCTAATCTGTTTTGGACTTCCCCCGACTCTATCGAAACCGCATATCATTCGGCCAATGGGAACCGCCGCCATGTTCGCCAGGCGAAAACGACCCGAGTTCGGGATGGCAATGCGGGAGCGCTTCCCGGACAGTAAACTCTCAACAACAGAGTACATAGCCGGATGTCGTCAGCCTTTGACAAAAACAACCGCCCCGGATGGCTCGTGGTCGCGGGGCTGCTTCTCATCATGATCGTGGTGCACGGCACCATCAATTCCGCGCTCCCCACCCTCGACGAGGCCATCCTCAAGGAACTCGGAATCGATCGCGCGGATCTCAAGTTCCGGGAAACCATCTTCCTCCTGGCGTCGGGCTTCTCGGGCCTCGCCATCGGTTTCGCCATCCAGCGCATCCCGCCGCGGGTCATCGCCATCGGCGGGCTTCTGCTGCTCTCGCTCACCCTGTTTCTCTACAGCAAGGCGCAGTCCATCGGCCAGCTTTACGGCCTCTACGGTCTTCTGGGCCTCTGCTTCGCCAGCGCCCATGTGGTGATCGTGCTGGTGCTGGTGCGGCAATATTTCTCGTCCCACCGCACGCTCGCGACCTCCGTCGCGCTTTCGGGCACCAGCATCGGCGCCGCCCTCCTGCCCGGGATCGCCGTCTTCCTCACCGAAGGTTACGGCTGGCGCGGGGCCTTGCATCAACTGATGCTGGTGCCGCTCGCCCTCATCCCCATCGCCGCCCTCCTCCTGTTCCGGCGCCCGCCCGCGGCGATCGCCGCGGAGGCGGCAGCCGAATCGGCAGGCGACGCGAAGAAGAAGGCCGGATCCGTCCGCAATCGCTCCGCGATCAATCTGGCGCTTCTGGCGCTTGCGACCTTCGGGGTGTTCTTCGCCTCCACCTCCTTCCTCCTGAACCTGTTCCTCTACATGCGCGACATCGGCATGAGCGCGCCCCTGTCCGCCGCCGGCATCAGCACCGTCTTCACCATCGGGCTCGTGGCCAAGGTGATCGTGGGCGCCGCCGCGGAGCGCTGGGGGATTCATCCGGTCTGGATCAGCCAGAAGGCCATACTCCTCAGCGGCGCGGTTCTGCTCACCCTCGCCTTCCCCGGCACCATCTTCGTCGCGCTGGCCCTGCTCGGGCTCGGCTGGGCGGGCTGCTTCGTGCTGACCCAGGTGGTGATCGGCGAATATTTCGCAGGGCCCAATCTCGGCAAGATGGTAGGCCTCTTCATCGTGTTCGAGGCCATCTCCTCGGGCTCCGGCGTGTGGACCGCGGGCTTCCTCCATGACCACTTCGGCACCTATCACGAAGCCTTCATTCTGAACTGCGTCCTCATCGTCATGGCGCTCTGCGCCGGGATCCTGTTCCGGCGCAGCCAGCGCGCGCCGCAGGCTGCGCTCGCCTGATCGCAAGCGACGTTTTCGCTGTGCGATCATGGCGCGCCCCGCCAGTGGAAAATGCCTGCGCCGCGTTCCAGATTGAGCTCACAAAATCAAACACAAGTTGGAAGTGAGATGCAGCGTACAGAAATTCTGGTGGTTGGCGCGGGTCCCGTTGGCACCGTTGCCGCCTATCGCCTGGCGCAGATGGGGATGGACGTGGTGCTGTGCGAGGCAGCCGATTCCTGCGCCCACGACCTTCGCGCTTCAACCATTCACGCCCCCACCATCGAGATGCTGGATGAACTGGGCGTCGCCGACGAACTGATCGCGCGGGGCCTCAAGGCCCCCGTCTATCACCTGCGCGAGCGCGCCACGGGGGCGGTCATCGCCTTCGACATGTCGGAGCTCGCCGACCGCACGCGCTATCCGTTCCGCCTGCAGTGCGAGCAGTACTATCTCGCCATGGCGCTCGCCGAGCGGTTGCAGAACCATCCCCGCGCCGAGGTGCTGTTCTCGACCCCCGTGGTCGCGGTGCGGCAGAACGGCAGCGAAGCCATCGCCACCGTCGAGCACAAGGGCGAGAAGCGGGAAATCGCCGCCAAGTTCATCATCGGCGCCGACGGCGCGCATTCGGTGGTGCGCAAGTGCCTGGGCGTCGAGTTCGAAGGCTTCACCTACGAAGAAAAGTTCGTGAGCCTGTCGACCGACTTCCCGATCGAGGAGGTCATCACCGACCTCGCCTATGTGAATTATCTGTCCGACCCCGAGGAATGGCTCGTGCTGCTGCGCGTGCCGCGCCTGTGGCGCATCCTGGTGCCGGGAAGCCCCGAGGCGAGCAACGAGGAGCTCCTGGGGGAAGAAAACGTTTCCAAGGTCTTCAGTCGCATCGTCGGCGACCGCGAGGTGAATGTGGCGCACCGCACCATCTATCGCGTGCATCAGCGCGTCGCCTCCACCTTCGTGGACGGCCGCATCTTCCTCGTCGGCGATGCCGCCCATCTCAACAACCCGCTTGGCGGGTTCGGCATGAACAGCGGCATCCATGATGCGTGGAACCTTGCCGACAAGCTCGAGAAGATCCTGCGCCGCGGCGGCGGCCCCGAGCTCCTCGACCTCTTCAACCGCCAGCGGCGGGCGGTGACGAAAAGCTTCATCCAGGCGCAGACCATCGAGAACAAGCTGTTCATGGAACAGGGCGCTGCCGACTACCAGAAACAGCGTCTCGCCCGGTTCGAAGCCATCGCCAAAGATCCCGAACAGCGCCGCGCCTACCTGTTGCGTCAATCCATGTTTGCGAGCCTTGAAGAAGCGGAGGCCATCCAATGAGCAACCCCACCTCCTTTGAACGTCGTAGCGCCGACTCCCTCGGTCCCCGGATGAAGTTCGGCGTGCTCGGCCCGTCCACCAACACCGTCGTGCAGCCGGATTTCGACGATCTGCGCCCGCGCGGCGTCACCAACCACTACAGCCGCATCCTGGTGCCGAACCGCAAGGCCGTGTCCAACGAGACCTTCATGGAAGGCGCCTGGGAAATCAGCCACAACACGCTCGAAGCCGTGCGCGGCGTGCTGACCTGCGAGCCCAACTATCTCGTCATGGGCATGTCCGCCGTCACCTTCTTCGGCGGCGCGGAAGGCGCCCGCAAGTGGCGCGAAGGGATCGAGCGCGAATCGGGCCTCAAGGTCTCGACCGGCGCCGAATCGGTGATGGCCGCCATCAAGGCCTACGGCAACATCAAGCGCGTGTCCTTCTTCTCGCCCTATTATCCGGCGGCCAACGAGGAAGTGCGCAAGTTCTTCTCCGACTACGGGATCGAGACGGTGCGCGACATTCCGCTGCAGTGCCCGTCCTGGATCTCGATCGCCGAAGTGACGCCGGAAAAGGTGCGCGACACCTTCCGCGCGCTGGACGGCGACGACGTGGACGCCATCCTGCAGCTCGGCACCAACCTTTCGGCCATCCGTCTCGCCGCCTGGGCGGAATGGTGGCTCGGCAAGCCGGTGATCGCCATCAACACCGCGACCTACTGGCATGCGCTGCGCGCCAACGGTATCAATGATCAGATTGATGGCTTCGGACGCCTGATGTCCGAATTCTAAGGTCCACCGCACAAGGGAGGCGCGAAAGTGACCAGACCCATCCTGACCCGCATCCGCCCGAGCGAGCTCCAATGGGAAAAGCTCGGCACCCATGGCCTGCGCCGCAAGGTGCTGAACCATGAACCCGACACCGGCTACGTCACGGCGCTTGTGGGCATTCCCGAAGGCTGGCGTGGCGGCGGCATCGCCCACTACCACGACTCCTTCGAGGAAGTCTTCATGTGGGACGGGTCGGTCACCGTCGGCGGCCGTCACTACTGGCATGCGGGCGATTACTTCTATCGCCCGGCGCGGGTGGTGCACGGCCATGACGAGCGCTCCGAGGAAGGGGCGCTCGCCGTCATCCGCAACGACGGCCCGTGCGAGTTGCTGCTCGTCCACGAGCCGGCGGAGGACGACGAATATCCGCTTGAGGAGATCACCGACCCCCGCGGCCTCGTGCTCTACTGCACGCCCGCCGAAATGGCGTGGGAAGACGCCCCCGGCTTCCCCGCCGGCTGGCGCATCAAGACCCTGAGCGCGGACAATACGACCGGCGCGCGCACGCTCGCCGTCCAGATCCCCGCCGGCTGGACGCGGAACGGCGCCGACATTCCCGGGCGTGACACCCGCTGGGAAGCGATGGTGACCCAGGGCAGCGTCACCGGCCAGGGCATCACCTTCGAGCGCGGCGACTACACGGTCGGCCCCGCCGGAATCGAAGCCTTCGATGCGGAATCCGCGCCCGAAGGCTGCGAATTCATTCTGTGGCAATTCCCCCGGGGCGTCTGATGGCGGACATCTCGTCGTCCCTGCCCAGGACCATGCGGGCGGCCCAGGTCACGGGCCCGGCGGAAATACAGGTCGTCGATCTTCCGGTGCCTGAGCCGGGTCCCGGCCAGGCGCTCATTCGCGTTGCGGTCTATGCGCCCTATGGCACCGATATCGGCGTCTATCTCAATCGCGGCGGCCGCTATGTGAAGCAGTATCCCGTGGGAATCGGCGCGGACTTCTCGGGCGTCGTCGCCGCCGTCGGGGAAGGTGTTGACAACGTCAAGGTGGGGGACCGCGTGTCGGCCCTCGCCCTCGACCATTGCGGCGCCTGCCGCAACTGCGTCGCCGGCCGCACCAATCTTTGTCTCGACCCCGCCTATGCCGCGCCGCCGCGGCAATCCTGCTGCCAGGAATATACGCTCGTGCAGGCGCGCAAGCTCGCCCGCCTGCCTGATGCCGTGAGCTTCGAGGATGCGTCCATGCTCGCAGGCCTCGTCGACGCCCTCAACGCCTATGAAAAGATGGGCGTCAGGGCGGGCGATACGCTCGCCGTCGTCGGCGTCGGCTCCATGGGCATCAGCGCCATCGCCGCCGCCCGCGCCCTCGGCTGCGACGTCGTCGCGATCGGCGGCACCGGCAAGCGGAAGGAGATCGCGAGCCTGATGGGCGCGCGCGAAGTGATCGGCCTTTCCCGGCACGGGGAAGACGTATCGGCCAAGGCCCTCGCCCTCATGCCCGAAGGCTTTGCCTACGTGATCGAGACCACCGCCTCCGAATGGGGCCTGCAGCAGGCATTCGCGATCGCCGGCATGGATGCGGCGGTGGCGGTCACCGGCGGCTACAACATCAATCTCACGGGCTGGGATTTCGTGGCGCGGGAACTTCGCGTCTTCGGCATCCGCGCCGGGCATCACCAGAAGCAGGCGCTCGATCTCATCGCCGAGAAGCGCGTCGATCTGAAGCCCACGGTGGCGGCCCGCTTCACCCTGGAAGAAGCGGCGGATGCCTTCGCCCTGCTCACCGGCGACGCCGCCGCCGATATCAGCCGTGTTCTGATCCGGATCTCGGAATGACCCGCGCGCGCACCCTTTACGACAAGCTGTGGGAAAGCCATGTGGTGCGGGAGCGCGCCGACGGCAGCACGCTCTTGTATGTCGACCGGCATCTCCTGCAGGAAGTGAGCACCCCGCAATCCTTCCGGCGGCTCGAGGCCAAGAACCTCAAGCCCCGCCGTCCCCTGACCAATCTTGCGGTGCCGGACCATGCGGTGCCCACCGACGACCGCACGGGCGAAATCCGCGATCCCATGGCGCGGGCGCAGGTGGAACGCCTCGCCGCCAATTGCGCCGCCATGGGCATCCCTTTCATTCCGCTCGATGACGGACGTCAGGGCATTGTCCATGTGATCGGGCCGGAACTGGGTTTCACCCTGCCGGGCATCACGCTCGCCTGCGGCGACAGCCATACCTCGACCCATGGCGCGTTCGGCGCGCTCGCCTTCGGCATCGGGGCGAGCGAATGCGCGACCGTCATGGCGACCAACACCCTGCCCCAGCGCCGCGCGCGCAACATGGAAGTATGGCTCGACGGCACGTTGCCGGAGGGTGTGAGCGCGAAGGACGTGACCCTCGCCCTCATCGGCCGCATCGGCTGCGACGGCGCCGCGGGCCACGCCCTGGAATATCGCGGGCCGGGCGTTGAGGCGCTTTCCATGGAAGCGCGCATGACCCTATGCAACATGGCGATCGAAGCGGGGACGCGCACGGGGCTTGTAGCTCCTGACGACGTCACCTTCGCCTATCTCGCCGGACGGCCCCATGCGCCGCGCGCCGAACATTTCGAACGCGCCGTCGCCTACTGGAAGACCTTGCCCACCGACGAGGGCGCGGTCTTCGACCGCAGCGTGCGCATCGATCTTTCGACCCTCGTGCCGCAGGTCACCTGGGGGACGAGTCCCGATCTCGTGATCGACATCGACGGCCATGTGCCCGATCCCGACAGGGAAGCGGATCCGCAGCGCCGCGAGCGCATCCGCGCGAGCCTTGCCTATATGGGCCTCACCCCCGGCATGAAGGCGACGGATATCGCGATCGATCGCGTCTTCATCGGCTCCTGCACCAACGGCCGCATGGAGGATCTGGAAGCCGCGGCGCGGGTCATTCGCGGCCGCAAGGTGGCGCCCGATGTCCGCGCCATGGTCGTCCCCGGCTCCACCGCCGTGAAGCGGGAGGCGGAAGCCCGCGGCCTCGACCGCGTGTTCATCGACGCCGGCTTCGAATGGCGGGAATCCGGCTGCTCCATGTGCGTGGCCATGAACGCCGATCGACTGGCGCCGGGCGAGCGTTGCGCCTCCACCTCGAACCGCAATTTCGAAGGGCGGCAGGGCCGCGGCGGCCGCACCCATCTCATGAGCCCGGCCATGGCCGCAGCCGCGGCGATCACCGGCCGCCTTGCGGACGTGCGCAAGCTTCAGGGATGACGCCATGGCCAAAGCATTCACCACATTGACGGGCGTCGCAGCCCCCCTCCTTGAAGACGATATCGATACCGACATCATCTTCCCGGCCCGCTTCCTCCTCATCATGGAGAAGGCGGGGCTTGGCAGATATCTCTTCAACGACCGGCGGTTCGACGCGGACGGCGCCGAGATCGCGGATTTCGTCCTGAACCGGCCGCAGTTCCGCAGCGCGTCGATCCTGATCGCCGGCGACAATTTCGGCTGCGGGTCGAGCCGCGAGCATGCGGTCTGGACTCTTGAGGACTACGGCATCCGCTGCGTCATCGCCGCTGGCTTCGGCGAAATCTTCGCCGCCAACTGCATCCGGAGCGGCCTGCTTCCCGCCCGTGTTACCCGCGCGGAGGCGGAACGCCTGGCGGCAGCTGCGGCAGCGGGCCCGATCACCGTGTCCCTCGAAACCCGGACCATCACCACGGCCGATGGCGCCACCGTATCGTTCGACATCGACCCGTCGAGCCGCGAGGCGCTTCTCCATGGCTGGGACGACATCGACCAGATCCTGGCCCAGGACAGCGCGGCCATCGAGGATTACGAACGCAAGCGGGCGAAGGACACGCCCTGGCTTTACGAGGATTTGTGAGATGACCGATCTCGAAGAAAACTACAAACGCGCCTACGGCAATTCCGTGGGCTTCGGCAAGCGCCCGGCCCTCATTCTCATCGATTTCGTGCAGGCCTATTTCGATCCCGCATGCGATCTCTACGCGGGCGTCGAGGACGCGCTGGCGTCCGCCCTCCGCATCCGCGAAGCGGCGCATGAAGCGGGAATCCCCGTGATCCTCACCCGCCAGCTCTATCACCCGAAGGCCATCGACGGCGGCCGCTTTTATGAAAAGGCCCTGCCCCTGCGCCATTTCCGCGAAGGCAGCCCGCTCGGCGCCTGGCCCAAGGGGCTCGAGCCGCGGGAAGACGAGCTCGTGATCTCGAAGCAGTATCCGAGCGCCTTCTTCGGCACGTCGCTCGCCTCGACGCTGACGAGCCTCGGCATCGACAACGCGATCCTGACGGGCCTTACCACCAGCGGCTGTGTCCGGGCGAGCTGCGTTGACGCCATGTCCCACGGCTTCATCACCACCGTGGTGCGCGATGCGGTGGGCGACCGCCACCCGGCGCCGCACGAAGCAAACCTTTTCGACATGAACGCCAAATA
>CAZDSS010000027.1:0-28691 GCA_964508185.1 uncultured Sphingomonadales bacterium | reverse complement strand
CTCGCCCTGGAAGTTGGAGGCGACGAACCGGCGGCCGTTGACGAGCACCAGGGTGCGGTTGGAGCCGAGGCCGCGCAGGTCGATGGTGGCGATGCCCTCGCCGCCGTTGTTGGTGGTGGCGCTGGCGCTCGGCGCCAGTTGCGGCAGCTCGTTCAGGAATTGCTCGACGTTGGTGCTGCCCGAGAACTGGATGTCCTGGGTGGTGACGATATTCACAGGGCTCGAGGCCTGAAGCTCGGGCCGCGCGATGCGCGAGCCGGTGACCAGAACCTCCTCGATGAAGGGGCCCTGCTCATCCTGTTGCGCGTGTGCATATGTCGGAACGGCTACAGAAATCAGGCTAATTGCAGCGGTGGACAACAGGGCGTCGCGCACCCTGTCTCGCCTTTGACCGAGGGTCATTGTCTGAAACCTCCACTATGGGAGAATCGCCCCCGCGTCTGCGGGGCGATTCTCTATTTTTGTCATGGCATGGAGCGAGTTGGCGGACTCGACCCAGGCCCGTTTGCGATACGCCAAAAGATCTGCCGTGGTGAAAACACGTGCGGCAAGATCAGGTTTATGCTTCAAACCGAACCCGTCAAGCCCAAAGGGCATATACTTTGGCCTATCCCGGATTTTACATGATTTTAATGCGCAATGTTGCCCCAAAGCCACAGATCGGGGCGGTCATGAAAACTGAATTCAGTTTCAAAAGAAGCGCTTCACGCGGGCGCGCGGGATCCGTGCGGGATCTTTGTCTCCCCTGCTGCCGCTCCGTCCGCCCCCTTTTCGCGGGCCGCAGTTTTCCGGGCATCACGGCCGGCAGCTTTTTTCTCGGGGCGACGGAACACGGACCCTGCTTCCGCATTATGTGAGTGCCGAAACCCAATATTGAGGAGTATGGAAATGACGCAGAATCGGAATCCGGGTCAGGGCCAGGGCCAGCAAAGCCAGAGCACCGGCGCCGGCCGGCAATCGGGCCAGAGCAGCGGGCGCCAGCAGAGCCAGCAGAGCCAGAACACGGGCCAGCAGGGACAACAGGGTCAGCAGTCCTATGGGCAGACCGGCCAGCAGAGCCAGAGCGGCATGGAATCCGGCCAGGCCGGAAGCTACGGCTCGCAAGGCTCGGGCCAGCAGTCGCAGAGCGCAGGCCAGGGCAGTCAGGGTCAGAGCGGCCAGAGCCGTCAGGGCAGCACCAGCAGCGGCCAGAGCAGCCAGAGTCAGGGCGGCCAAAGCGGCCAGGGCCAGAGCGGCCAGCAGCATCAGAGCGGCCAGTCCGGCAGTCAGGGTCAGCAGTCCGGCACCTCGAGCGGCTCCGGCTCGCGCCAGTCGGGCAGCTCCGGCTCTTCGGGCAGCTCAGGTTCGTCCGGTGGCTCCGGCTCGCAGGGCCGTTAACTCTCTTTGATCCGCATCCCGCCTTGGGCCGCCTTTTGGCGGCCCAATTTTTTTGTCACGGAGCGGCCGCCTTCTGGCAGCCCATTTTTTTGCATGAAGTCGCCTTCGTCCTACGGTTATGCGCGCGATGCTGCTGAAAGACTTCGGGATTTGAAGGAAGGTCGACCTGGGCGGATGGCTGGGGCGGGAGGATTCGAACCTCCGCATGGCGGAATCAAAATCCGCTGCCTTACCACTTGGCTACGCCCCAATCGCGGCTGGCAGGGAACATAAAGCCCTCGGCCACAGGATGCAACGCAGGAAATGAGTTCAGGGGCATCGGGCCCATGCGGCCTCCGCCAAGCCCATTGCCCTCCATCGCCGAATGCCGCATAACAAAGGCTTCACGGAGAGACCAAAAGGGATAAGCACTTATGGCCATTGTCGTTACCGGGGCTGCGGGTTTCATCGGCTTTCACACCATCAAGCGCCTGCTCGCCCGCGGGGAACGGGTGATCGGCATCGACAATCTCAACGACTATTATTCCGTCGCCCTCAAGGAAGCGCGGCTGCGGGAGATCGCGGGGCACAACAACTTCACCTTCCACAAGGTGGATTTCTCGGACTTCGCGGCGCTGACGGCGGCGCTCAAGGGCGAGAAGGTGACCCGCGTCGTCCATCTCGGCGCCCAGGCAGGCGTCCGCTATTCGCTCACCAATCCCTTCGTCTATGCCCAGTCCAATCTGGTGGGCCATCTCAACATACTGGAATACTGCCGCCATCTCGATGGCTTCCAGCATCTGGTCTATGCGAGCTCGAGCTCGGTCTATGGCGGTAACACCGACCTGCCGTTCAGCGTGACGGACCGGGTGGACAATCCTGTCTCGCTCTATGCCGCGACCAAGAAGGCGGACGAGCTGATGAGCCAGGCCTATGCCCATCTCTACCGCATGCCGCAGACGGGGCTCCGCTTCTTCACGGTCTACGGGCCCTGGGGACGGCCGGACATGGCGCTCTGGATCTTTACGGAGTCGATCCTCAAGGGCAAGCCGATCCATGTCTTCAACCACGGCGACATGCGCCGCGACTTCACCTATATCGACGACATCGTGACAGGCGTGATCGCGACCCTCGACCGCGTGCCCCTGGACGACGGTTCGATCCACGCGAACGGCTCCACCGCGCCGCACGAGGTCTACAACATCGGCAACCACCGCTCCGAACAGCTCACCCGCATGATCGAGGTGCTGGAGGAATGCCTCGGCCGCAAGGCGGAGAAGATCTTCGAGCCCATGCAGCCGGGGGACGTGAAGGAAACCTACGCCGATATCGAGAAGCTGAAGGCGGACACGGGCTTCGAGCCCTCGACCCCCATCGAGGTGGGCATCCCCCGCTTCGTGGAGTGGTACCGCAGTTACCACGGCGTCTGACGGGCAAGGCGGCGGGCCATGTACGGCGTCCTCGCCAGCATCGCCCTCGGCCTGCAGCCAAGCAATCTGGCGGCGATCCTCGCAGCGCTCGGACTTGCAGCGCTTCTGTTCCGATGGAGGATCCTGGGGCGGCGGCTTCTCGTGGCGGCGGCCCTCGTCATTCTCCTCTTCGGGCTCATCCCGGGCGGGCAGCTCATTCTCTACCCGCTCGAGGAGCGGTTCGTGCGCCCTGACGAGGCGGCGGTCGCCGAGGCCGCCGGGATCATCGTCCTCGGCGGGGCGGAGAAGCCCTATCTCACCTCGGTCCGCAACGAGCCCGCGCTGTCGGACAACGCGCTCCGCCTTGTGGCTGCCGCCGACCTTGCCAACCGCTATCCCGAGAAGCCCCTTTATTACACGGGCGGCATCGCGGCGGAGAACGGGACGGACGAGGCGGATGTGGCGGCGCTCGCCTTCGCCTGGATGGGCCTCGCGCCCGATCGGGTGACGCTCGAACGGGAATCCCGCAACACCCATACGAACGCCACCGAAACCCGCAAGCTGATCGAGCCGGGCGACGCGCCCTGGATCCTCGTCACCTCCGCCTATCACATGCCGCGCGCCGTGGGATCGTTCCGCGCCGCGGGCTGGAATGTCGTCCCGTACCCCGTCGGCTATCGCACGCGGCCGAGCGGCAGGCTCAGCAACAGGCCGATGGACGTCGCGACCCGCCTGCGCGAGGCGGATCTTGCGGTGCATGAATGGATGGGGCTTGCGATCTATCGCCTGCGCGGCTGGACGGACGCCTTCTTCCCGGCGGCCGCCCCCTGACGATCAGGCGAATTCCAGCTCCGACGTCTTGTCGGTGGCCACAGCCGCGGCGCGTTCCCTGCGGAAGAAGTCGGCGATCGCATCCGCCGCGCGGACGGAGGCCGGACGGTCGCCGATGTCGAAGGTGCGGCGGAACACTTCTTGCTGGGTGCGGATATATTCTTCGGAGCTGGCGGCGGTCAGCGCCGCATCGAGATCGCCGACATGGTCCAGCACGGGGCCGAAGGTCCAGAACAGATAGTTCGGGTTGTCGCGCCACGCCGCCTTGTGGGAATTGAGGAAGACGCAAGGCCGCGGCCTGAGGGCGAATTCATAGACCTGGCTGCTGACGTCGCCGATGTAATAGTCGGCGGACAGGGTATAGCTCATGTCGAGGAGCGCGGAGCTCCCCGTATCCACCAGGATATGGGGGCAGTTGAGATAGCGTTCCGGGATGCCGCGCCGGATGCGCATGCGGAAGCTTTCGAGCGACACATGCAGCTTCTTCTTGAAGAGCATGATATGCGGCGCGAAGATCAGGTTGTACTTGTCGCTGTTGTAGAAATATTCGAGAACGTCGAGCCCCATGTCGTAGAAGGACGACAGCTTCGGCTCGAAATGGGGGTTGTAAAGCACCGTCGGCCGGTCGTTGGCGAAGAAGCGGCGGCCCTCGATGGACGTCAGGGTGTCGAACTTGGCGTAGCCCACCACCGCATATTGCTGCGGCCGCAGATAGCCCTTCTCGAGAAAGCGGTCGAGGATCTTCTGGCCCGCGAACAGCACGAGGTCGAATTCCCCCGCCGAGCGCTTCACGCTGATGGAGCGGTCGCCGTTCCCGTGGCGTGTATAGATGAGCTTGGGCGTGCGCTTGCCGAGCAGGCGGCGGATGAAGAGGCTGGTGCTTTCCGGCACCACCAGGGCGTCGAATTCCGCGAGCCGGTTGCGGTGCCGCGCCAGATTCATGAGGCGGCTGAAGGGCATGGCCGCATCGAGCCAGCGTCCCACCTGCCGCTGCAGGCGGCTTTCCTCAAGGAGCACGAACTGCACCCGGCTGTGGCCGTCGCGTTCGATGATCTTGCGGGCGTGGTCGAGAAGCAGGCGCGAGGTCGCAAGGACCGTCACCTTGAAGCCGGTATAGTTTTCCGACAGCTCCCGCGCGATGGGCGCGCTATGGGCCACCTGATGAGGCGCATCGTGATTGAACAGAAATCCGATGCTGCGGAGGTCGGCCGAAGATTCGGCCGCGCCCGTCATCCACGGAGCGTCGCTATCCTTGAATTTGAACACGCGGCAAGTTCCAGTTCCATATGGCGTCGCAACCCGTGGGCGGGCTGTTTGGCCGGGCACCCATCAATCGGACGTCCCAGAATTAAACATCGGTTTCAGAAATAAGCCCAACACGCGCAGGATCGCAAACTTTTTAACGCTCACGATCCGAAGCAGTCGCGAGATTAGGAGAGGATTGAGTCCTAAATGGGGAAGCGAAGAAAAAATTTCATGGGGTCCTACGGTCGGCGCCGGCGACGAAAACCTCGCTTTCGATATACCGTCCCGTCGCCATGAGATGGGCGGACAGGAGCCGCGCCGCCTGCTCCCCGTCGCGGGCGAGGGCCGCATCCAGCATGGCCTTGTGTCCCGCGTGAATGTCCGTCTCGCCGCCTGTTCCCATGCGCGGCCGGGCGAGCAGGGGACGGCGATAGCGCTCCGTCTGCATGTAGAGAAGGGCGGACAGGTCCAGAAGCCAACGCGACGGACAGGCAGCCACCAGGCTTGCATGGAAGGCGCTGTGGCGGCGCTCCATTTCCTCAAGCGCGGCATCATCCGGCGCATCCAGCTCCGCAAGCCGGGCGCTGTGGCGGCTGAGGCTGTGGAAGGCGGCGATCATGGCCGCTTCCCAGTGATCGTCTCCCGCCGCGATCGATTGCCGCAGGGCCTCCCCCTCGATCAGGATGCGCGTGCGGATCACGTCCCACATTTCGTCGAGCGACAGATCCGCGACCCGGAAGCCCCTGAGGGCGTTCGCCACCACCAGTCGCTCGGCCTGCAGGCGGGTCAGCGCCTCCCGCAAGGTGGAGAAGCTCAGATCATAGGTCGCCTTGAGATATTCGAAGCGCAGGGGTTGATCGGGCCTGAGCCGCCCGTTCAGGATGTCGCGCCGAATGGCGAAATAGGCGCGCTCCGCGGAAGTCAGGTTGTTGTCCGTCTCGTCGACCAGCATGGCAGTCCCTTCGCTTTTCCTTCAGTTTGCGGATCTTCTATCGCAAATCAACAGGATTTTCGAAAATCTTGACAAGGCCGCGGCAACCCGCCTAGGCTCGAACAAAAGACACAAGGGTGGCAGGAGACAGGAGTCATGCGGGAAAACGTGATCGGCCGCGCCAATGTGGAGGACACGCCGGAGCTCGAGGCCTATTACCAGGACCTCGCCCGGCTCGATGCGGGCGCATTGTGGACCGTGGCCAACGCGATCGAGCCCTGGTATCCGCAGCCCGCATCCGTTCCCGTCCTGTGGCGGTACCGCGATCTCAAGCCCCATGTGGTGCGCGCGCCGGACCTCGTGCGCCCCGAGGATGCGGGACGGCGGGTGGTGATGCTGGTCAATCCGGGACGCAAGGAACTCAGCGCCTGCGTCGGCCTGCTTTATACCGGCATCCAGGTGATGAATCCGGGGGAATCCACCTCCGCCCACCGGCATATGGCGAGCGCGCTCCGCTTCATCATGGAGGGATCGGGCGCCTACACCGTGGTGGACGGCGAGAAGCTCAGCCTCGGCGCGCGGGATTTCGTGCTGACCCCCAACGGCACCTGGCATGATCACGGGGTGGACGAGAACGGCACCCAATGCATCTGGCAGGACGGGCTCGACATCCCGCTCATCAACACGCTGGACGCCAATTTCTACGCCGTGCATCCCGACATCCAGCAGACGCCGACGACGCCCCTCAACCATTCCTGGAACCTGTCGGGCGGCGGCATCGTGCAGCCGACGGAGGTGCGGAAGAACTGGAAGAAGCCCTATTCGCCTCTCCTCAAATATCCGTGGGATCCGACCTACGAGGCCCTCTGCCGCGCCGCTAAAACCAGCGAAGGCTCGCCCTATGACGGCATCATCATGGACTACGTCAATCCGGTGACCGGCGGCCATGTGATGAAGACGCTGGGGGCGAGCATCCAGCTCCTGCGCCCCGGCGAGCGGACGAAGGCCCATCGCCATACGGGATCCTTCTGCTACCAGGCCGCGAAGGGACGGGGCTATACCATCATCAACGGCCGCCGCTTCGACTGGGAGGAGAAGGACATCTTCGTGATCCCGTCCTGGGCGGTGCATGAACACGGCAATGCGTCGGACACGGAGGACGCCTGCCTCTTCTCCTTCCATGACCGCCCGGTGATGGAGGCCCTCGGCATCTGGCACGAGGAAGCCTATCAGGACAATGGCGGCCACCAGGAAATCGTCAACTGAACTTCACGCAAGGAACATCATGAAACTCGTCACTTATCTGGCAGAGGGATCGCCGCGGCTTGGCGCCGTGGTGGGCAACGAGATCGTCGACCTTCCGCGGCTGGCGGAGGCCGCCGGCACCAGCCTTCCCGCCGACATGCGCCGCTTCATCGAGGAGAGCCCGGCCGCGCTCGATCGGGCGAAGGATCTTGTGGCCCGGGCGAACGGCAGCTGGCCCGCGGGCGTCGCGCGGCCGCTCGAAGGCGCGAAGCTTCTCGCCCCCCTCGCCAATCCGCCGAAGGGGGTGATCGGCGTCGGCCTCAACTATGCGGAGCATGTGGCGGAATCGAGCCGCACCATGGACACCCAGAAGGAGCTGCCGAGTCATCCCGTGATCTTCATCAAGGCGACGAGCTCCATCATCGGCCCCGGCGACGGCATCGTCCACAATCCGGCCCAGACCCAGCAGCTCGACTGGGAGGCTGAACTGGGCGCGGTGATCGGCCGCCGGGCGAAGAACGTCAGCAAGCAGGACGCCATGGACTATGTGTTCGGCTATACCTGCATCAACGACGTCTCCGCCCGCGACCTGCGCCATGGCGGCCAGTGGTGCTTCGCCAAGGGCCAGGACACCTTCTGCCCCATGGGCCCGTGGATCGTGACCGCGGACGAGATCGCGGATCCGCACAATCTCGACATCAGCCTGAAGCTCAACGGCGAGTACAAGCAGAACAGCAATACCCGCCACATGATCTTCAAGATCCCCGACCTCATCGCCCATCTGTCGAGCGGCATCACCCTGGAACCCGGCGACGTCATCGCCACCGGCACGCCCGAGGGGGTCGGCATCAGCTACAACCCGCCGCAATTCATGAAGGCCGGCGACAAGGTGGAGATCGAGATCGAAAATGTCGGCAAGCTCGTCAATGTCGTCGTCGGCGCCTGAGGGCGTCTTCAAGGCTGCCGTGGCGCAGCTTGCGTCCCTGCCCTTCGATTCCATCGCGTCCGCCGAAAAGGCGGCGGACGCCATCCGCCGCACCGCGTCTCGGGACGTGAAGCTCATGGTCTTCCCCGAGGCCTTCCTCGGGGGCTATCCCAAGGGGGCGAGCTTCGGCGCGCCCGTTGGCATGCGCAAGCCCGAAGGCCGCGCGGCCTACGAACGCTATTATGACGCCGCCATCGACCTTGACGGGCCGGAGGTGGAGATCATCGCCGACGCCACCGCCGAGACCGGCATGTTCGTGGTCATCGGCTGCATCGAGCGGGACGGCGGCACACTCTATTGCACCGCGCTCTTCTTCGACGGCGCGAAGGGGCTCGTCGCCAAGCATCGCAAGCTCATGCCGACGGCGGGCGAACGCCTCATCTGGGGCTTCGGCGACGGCTCCACCATGCCGGTGATCGACACCTCCCTGGGTCGCATCGGCGCGGTGATCTGCTGGGAGAACTACATGCCCATGCTGCGCATGCACATGTATGCGCAGGGGATCACCCTCTATTGCGCGCCGACGGCGGACGATCGCGACACCTGGCTTCCCTCCATGCAGCATATCGCCCTCGAAGGCCGCTGCTTCGTGCTGACCGCCTGCCAGTACATCACCCGCGGCGCGTTCCCCGCCGATTATGAATGCGAACTGGGCGATGCGCCGGACACCGTTCTCATGCGCGGCGGCAGCGCCATCGTCGATCCTCTGGGCAAGGTGCTCGCCGGCCCGAACTTCACGGGCGAGGACATCCTGGTCGCCGAGATCGACCCGCAGCAGATCAAGCGCGGCAAATACGATTTCGACGTCGCCGGACATTACGCCCGCCCCGACATCTTCAGCCTGCAGGTGAATACCGCCCCGGCGCGCGCGGTGGTCACCCGCCCCCGGGATTGACGATCATGCAGTTCGACATGGAGGCGCTCCCGCCGCGCGACCGCTACAAGATCCTGACCAGCACGGTGACCCCGCGGCCCATCGCCTGGGTCACCAGCCAGTCGGCGTCCGGCATCCTCAATGCGGCGCCCTTCAGCTTCTTCAACGTGATGGACGACGATCCGCCCGTCGTGGTGCTCGGCATCATGCGCCATCCCGAGAACCGGCCGAAGGATACGGGCGCCAACATTCAGGAGACGGGCGAGTTCGTGATCAATCTGGTGACCGAGGATCTCGCGGACGCCATGAACATCACCTGCATGGACGCGCCGCCCGAGGTGGACGAGCTCGCCTGCGCGGGCCTGACGCCAGCCCCCTCGATCAAGGTGAAGCCGCCGCGCATTGCCGAAAGCCCGGTCAATTTCGAATGCCGCACCTTCCGGATCGTGGAGACCGCGCCCCACCAGATGATCGTCATCGGCCGGGTGGTCATGGCCCATATCCGCGACGACATGATTCTGGACCCTGAACGCTGCCATATCGACACGCCGCGCCTCCGCCTCATCGGGCGCATGCACGGCAGCGGCTGGTACGCCCGCACCAGCGATCTTTTCGAGCTGAAGCGCCCGCGCTATGCGGACTGGGCGGCGGCGCAGCAAGCAAGGCAGGACGGCTGACCGGCAAGCTCACTCGCTCCGACAAAATGAAACCCTGACCCGGCGGCGGCCATTGATTACCATGGGGCCCGCATCCTTCCCCTGCGCGAAGGACCGGATAGAACAAGGGAATCAATGGCATGACCGCATCAGCCGCCGCCACCGCCGTGCTTGACGATCAGGCGGCACAGCGCCGCGCCCTGTCCCGCCATCGCTGGCTGGCGACCGGCCTTCTCCTGTTCATGGCCGCCCTATGGCTTGCGACGCGGCTCGTTCCCGAGCCCGGCTTCCTCATCCTTCTGGTCCGCGCCGGGGCGGAGGCGGCCATGGTCGGCGGGCTTGCGGACTGGTTCGCGGTCACCGCGCTCTTCCGCCATCCCTTAGGCATCCCCATCCCGCATACGGCCATCGTCCCGCGCAGCAAGGACCGCATCGGCGAGGGTTTGGGCCAGTTCGTGGAGCGCAACTTTCTGGATCCCGAGCTGGTGGCCAACCGGCTGCAGGGCCTCGATATCGCGGGACGTCTCGGGCGCTGGCTCTCGAACCCGGATTCGGCCGAAAAGCTCGCCGGGCGCATCACCGGCGCCCTGCCCCACATGCTCGATTCCATCACCAGCCGAGCGCTACGCCGCTTCTTCTCCCGCGCCCTCAAGGACCAGCTGGAGCGGGTGGATCTCGCCCCAATTCTGGGCCGCGGCCTTGCCTTCCTGCGCGAGACCGACCGCCATCATCAGCTCTTCGACTATCTCCTGCGCGCGACCGCGGAATATATCGACGAGGAGCAGGAACGGATCTACGAAATGGTCGAGGCGCGGAGCCACTGGTGGATCCCCAAGACCATCGACCGCCGCATCGCCGCCGCGCTCATCAACGGCATCCTCGATCTGCTGGAGGAGCTTTCCGACCCCGAACACAGCCTGCGCCTGCGCTTCGACGGGGCCGTGGACCAGCTGATCCACGACCTCTGCCACAGCCCGGAGATGCGGGAGAAGGTGCGGCGCGTGAAGGACGAACTGCTCGAAAACCCGGAAACCCAGAACTATCTCAACCGGCTGTGGGACGAGCTGCGCAAGCGAATCCTGACCGCGGCGGAGAACGAGGACAGCGACATGCGTCATATCCTCGCCCGCGCCATCCGCTCGGTCGGCCACGCCCTTCTGCGCGACACCTCGAGCGCCGAGCGGCTCAACGACTGGATCGCGCGCATGGCGCGGGAATTCGTCACCCCCTGGCGGCACGAGATCGGCGATTTCATCGCCGACGTGGTCAAGAGCTGGGACGGCCGCAGCGTCGCCCAGCGCATCGAGCTCGGCGTCGGGCGCGACCTGCAATATATCCGCATCAACGGGACCCTTGTGGGGGCGCTCGTCGGCTGCATGCTGTTCCTGATCTCGCACCTCCTGTTCTGACGGCGCGGGCCCGCCCCGCGTTGAACAAAAGGGGCGGGATCCGCGTTTCTTCTTCGTGGCACGCGGACAGCACATTCTCGACGATACCCCCGTGCTCCGCAGAGGTCTCCAGGTGTTTGCGGGGCTCGGCGTCGTCGTGGCCGCGCTCGTCCTTGGCTTCGCCGTCCTCCTTGCCGTCACCCGGGGAAGCTTCCTCAAGGAGACCGTAACGGGTCTTGTCGCCTCCCGCCTTGACCGGGAGGTTGCGATCGAAGGGCCATTCCGCCTCTATCTCGACCCCCATCTCCGTCTTCATGCAGAAGGAATCCGCGTCGGCAATCCCGACTGGGCGGAGGAGGATCAGCTGTTCGAAGCAGACCTTCTCGACTTCCGCCTCGATCTCTGGCGGCTTGTTGCAGGCGACATCGTGTTCCGCCGCTTCACGCTTGACCAGGGCAAGGTGGAGCTTGAGCGCGGCGAAGGGGATTTGCGCAGCTGGGTCTTTTCGGAAGATCCCGAGCCCACCGAGTTCAAGATGCCCGTGGTGCATGAGGGCAGCATCACCCGAAGCGTCGTTCGCTATCTCGACAAGGCAGGCGACTTCGACCTTGTCCTGCATCTCGGCGACATCCGGGCGGACCGCGAGGGCAGCGGTCCGCTGACCATCAACGGCACCGGGCGGGTGCGCGGCGCGCCGTTCAGGATCGCGGGCGAACTCACCGACCCCCAATCCTTCTTCGAAAGCCGGCCGAGTGAAGTGACCCTCGCGATCGACGCCGCCGAAAGCCGCGCGGAGATCAAGGGGGAATTGCCGTCCCTTTCGAGCCTCATGGACGCCGACCTCCATATTCGCGTCAGGGGCAAGTCGCTGGATGCGCCCTTCGCGCTCCTCGGCGTCGTCATCTCGCCGAGCCGTCCGTTCGAGCTTGCCGCCAAGTTCAAGGTGGCCGAGGACGCCTGGCATTTCACGGGAATCGACGGCACCATCGGCGACAGCGACATCGCGGGCACCCTGACCATCTTCTGGCAGGAGGACGAGCGGCTGTTTCTGGACGCGGTCCTGCGCTCGAAGGCGCTCGATATCATCGATATCGGCCCCATCATCGGCTACAACCCGGAACGGCTGGACAAGCAGGGCGGCAAGGGCGCGATCGAGATCGATCCCGACAAGCGTCCCCGGGTCTTTCCTAATGCGCCGCTCGCGATCAAGGGGCTTGACCGTTACGACGCCCGCGTGCGCTACCGCGCCGACAGCGTCCGCGCGCCGGACCTTCCGCTCGAGGACGTGACCATCGATTTCACCCTCGACCGGCGCAAGCTTTCCCTGAAGCCCGTCGCCATCAATCTCGCCAAGGGCCGCGCCATCGGAAATATCGTGATCGACGCCCGGGAGCAGCCGGTGGTGACGCGCTACGACATCGAGCTTCGCGACATGCAGATGGCGTCCTTCCTCAAATCGGCGGGCCTCGGCGGCGGCAATACCACGGGGAAGCTCAGGGGCCGCATCGAGCTTACGGGCGAGGGGGCGACGGTGCGGCAATCCCTTGCAACCGCTGATGGACGGATCGCCATCATCATTCCGCGCGGCAGACTCAACATCCTCGCGGCGGAGCTTGCCAAGCTCGATCTCGGCCAGGCGGCGCTCACGCTGCTATCGGGCCTCACCGACAAGACGACGGAGATCAATTGCGGCCTCATCGGCTTCACCGTCAGGAACGGCATCGCGCAAGCCGATCCCATCATCATCGATACCGACGACGTGAAGCTCACGACCACCGGCAAGGCGAGCTTTCGCGACGAAAGCCTCGACCTCAAGTTCCAGGGGCTGTCCAAGGAATTCAGCCTGATCTCCGGCCAGTCGCCCATCTATATCGGCGGCCATTTTGCGGAGCCCGCAATCAATCCCATTTCAGGCGAACTGACGGCGCGGACGGGCGCTGCGGTCGCGCTTGGCATCATCGCAACGCCCTTCGCGGCGCTTCTCGCCTTCATCGATCCGGGAGACGCGGAGGGGGCCGCCTGCGGGCCGCTCCTTCAGGGGCTAAACGCGGCGGCGGAAAAGGCCGCGCGCGAGGCCCGCGACGGGGAAAAGAAGGACGGGGACGCAAAGGGCAAGGACTGAGCCCTGCGTCACGGGCGGAGATAGACCGGATCGCTCCTGTCACGGCGGCCGATGAGGCCCGATGCGGGCGAGCGGAAGCCGCGCTCATCCGCCGTCTCCCAGCGCTGCCAGTCATGGATGCCGGTGCGATGGGCGATCTTCCACTGCCCGCCCCGGCGCTCGAACCGGTCCACATAGCGCCCGCCGATGAAGAGATCCTCCTCAACCCCCGGCGTGTGATCGGCCATGATGCCCTGTGCGCTCGGCATGTTCGCCGGGATGCGGTGATAGGCGACGAAATAGCTTTCGGCATAGGCCACATCGCCCTGTAGGTCGATCAGCACATTCCCGAGATGATGCTGGGTCGGCCCGATGCTGCGCAACAGGTCCATGGCGAAGCCGCAGAACTCGGCGGAGGTTCCCTTGTAGGGGCCGTGCTCGTGGGTGGAGTCGGGATGGAAGACGGAGCGCAGCAATTCCTCGTCACAGCGGTCGAGGGCGCGGCAATAGCGGTGGATGAGATCCGTGATCTCCTGCCGGTCCTGCAATTGCCGCAGGGCGCCGCGAAGGTCGTCGCGCTGGAGGCTCCGCAGATGACGCGGATGGAAGCCGCAATTCTCGTCCAGCACTTCCTGGATCTCGATGATGTTGCCGTCCGGATCGCGGCCGTAGGTGGCGCGCAGGCCGTCAAATTCGGGCGGCGGGCAGTGGAAGGTCACGCCCGCCTTCTTCATGCGCTCGAACACCTCGTCGATATTGGTGACGTCGAAGCAGATATGGGTGTAGCCGCGATCGCAGGCGCGCAACGGCTCCGCATCGCGCGCTGCGGGCGATGAATATTCGAAGATCTCGATATAGGCGTTGCCGGCGCGCAGCATGACCTGGCGGGCGGCGGAATCCTTCAGGCCCACGATCTCGTCGATCATGGTCGAGCCCGTGGGCCAGCTTATTTCCTCGGTCGCCAGCTCGAACCCCAGGACGTCGCGATAGAACGCCACCAGCCGGTCGAGATTGGCCGTGGACAAGGCCACGTGATGCACGCCGCGGATCATTTCACGGGTTCCCCATTGAGATATTTGTCGATGGTGCGGTGGAAATGGCGGATGCGGATCTCCTGGTAATTGCCCAGGGTCTCGCCCGGCTTCTTGCTGGCATGGAAGCCTTCCTGCTGATGGGCGAGATTGCCCGTGTCCTGATCATAGACGATGCCCATGTTGCGGTCCATGCCGGGGACGGAGGTGTAGCTGTCATGGATGCCGATGCGCACGGGCTCCGGCGGCTCCGGCCGTTCGCCCGAGCGCGGCACGGGACGGAGATAGAGAAGATCGAACAGCGACTTTTCGGGATCGTTCCCGAGCGGCCGGAAGCGATAGACCATCGGCAGCGACAGGCCGGGGAAGACGAACATGTTGGGGAAGATCGTGTATTCGATGGTGTCCACGATCTCGCTGTCCGAGAGGTGCGACGTCTCCACGTCCCCCGCCGCGAACTGCTCGCGCAGGATCTTCGCCATGGTGGCGCGGGCGGTGCCGCCTTCGGGCACCTTCGGCCGGTGCTGCTCCTTGACCGAGCTGTCGCTGATGAGGAACTGGTCGAGGAGTTCCTGCTCCGTCAGCTTGCGTTCGAGATGGGGGCTCTGGATCCCCATGAGCGCGTAGAAGCGCGACACATGATCGCCGTAGATGTCGTACTGGGTGCTGGGTTCCGACGTGCTCGCAAGAAGCTGCGGATGGGTCTCCCGCGTATGGTAGTTCTCCATGAAGGCCTCGGCCGCGGCCTTCCAGTTGCAGGGGAGCTCCTTCTGGATATGGAGGGTGATGTAGCGGTTCTCCATGTCCCAGTTCCTGAAGTGCTCGGGAATGACGCCGAGATATTCGTGCAGGGGCCGGGCGTTCTCGTCCATGTTGATGAAGACGAAGCCGCCCCAGGTATCGACCTTCACTTCGGGCAGACGGAACCTTGCCTCGTCCACATGGGCGAAGTCCCATTTGCTCGGGATGTCCTTCAGCGAGCCGTCGAGATTCCAGGTCCAGCCATGGAACGGGCAGCGGAAGTCGGGCTTCGATCCCTGGCTGTGGGATGCGCACAGTTTGGTGCCGCGATGCAGGCAGGAATTGTGGAAGGCGCGGATCTCCGTGGGGCTCGTGCGCACCACGATGATGGAATATTTGCCGATGTCATAGACCACATAGTCGCCGACCTCTGGAATGTGCTCCAGCCGGCAGGCCCATTGCCAGACCCTGGTCCAGATATGGTCCATTTCGCGCTGGAAGAATTCGGGCGAGGTATAGCGTTCGTATGCGATGTCCTCGGTGCCGAGGAATTCGGCATGTTCGGAATTGAGGGGCGGCGGCACCTGCTCGTTGAGGCGGCGCAGGATCTCCTGCGCGCTCGGCTCGGGGCTGGTGGACGGCCCCCAGGGAATGTTGACGTGCTTGTTCATCTCCCGCTCCTTCAGGATTTGCTGGGCCAGAAGCCATAGACCGGGTCATCGGGCGCGCGACCGCCGCGGGTCTTGAGCTGGCCATAGAGTTCGTTGTCCCAGATCGCCGTCGTCGGCTGGTTGATGTTCCAGTCCAGAACGAAGGTGCGATGGGACAGTTTCCAGACGCCGTCGCGCCGCTCGAAGCGGTCGAGATAACGGCCGCCGACGATGCCGTCGGTCTCCTTGCCGTCCACGCGCCAGGTGCTGACGGCGATCACGTAGCTTTCGCCGACCGCCTTGTCGCCCTTCACGTCGAACCATTCATTGGCGATGGAATGGAACGTGCGCACGCGCTCGGGCGCCGGCGCCACCATCATCTCGGCGAATTCGTGGGCGCTGCCCTCGAACACGCCGACGGAGACGGTGGCGTCGTCATGAAAGACGCCGTGCAGCAGGGCGCCGTCGCCGCGATCGACGCCGCGGGCATAGGCCATGCACAGATCATGGAGCGCCTGACGCGCCAGGATGTCGTCGATCAACTGCTCTGCATTGGCGGTGGTCATGGTTCCGTTCCTTGCGGGCGAGTTTCCGTCAGAATTCCATTGGGCGATGAAGGCGGCGGAGAAATCGTCGCCCTTGTTGCTGCCGCGCTGCATGGCGCCGTAGAAGCCGTCCCAGACGGCGGTGCCCGGCTGGTTGATGTTCCAGTCGAGCACATAGGTGCGGTGGGACAGCTTCCAGACGCCGTCCCGCTTCTCGAACCGGTCGAGATAGCGGCCGCCGATCAGATGCTGGGTCGAACCCTCGGCGCCCGGCAGCTCCATGTAGGCGATCACGTAGCTTTCGGACCGCGCCCTGTCTCCGTCGAGGATGATCCAGACATTGGACGGCCGGTGCAGCGTCGTCGGCAGATTGCGGGTGGAGCTGGTCACCATGTCGGCAAAGTCGTGGGCGCGGCCTTCGAACATGCCGTAGGCGACGGTCGCATCCTCGTGATAGGCGGTCTTCAGTAATTCGGCGTCGCAGCGGTCGATGCCGCGACTATGGATGGCGAGCACCTGGGCGATCGCCTGGCGATCGGCCACCATCGCCGCTTTTTGCTCGAGAACCATTGCACGTCCTCCGTATGCCTTGGCACTCCCCGGGCGCTATCGGCAACGCTCGCGGTAAGTTTGATGCTACCGCCTTCAACAGGCGTACAAAACGAGCGGTTTTGATAGTTCTTCAGGGCGACCCCATCCCCGTTCCAGGGCCGAAAATGCCGCCTCCGACCGGATATCCATCACTTCCCACTGGCGATTTTTCAACAGATGTCTAATAATGCCCTGGCCATTACGGGAGGGATGCCGATGACCGCGGAACAGTTGACGGCGCGCGACAGGATCCTCAACGCGGCGGAGGAATTGTTCGCCCTGCGCGGCTATCATGGGGTGACCTTGCGCGAGATCACGCGCCTTGCGGGCGTGGATCTCGCGCTCGTGAACTACTATTTCGGGCCCAAGCAGGCGCTCTTTCACGAGGTCCTCAATCGCCGCGCGGCGGAGCATGCGGGGGCGATCGAGCGGGCGATCGATGCGGCCATTGCCGCCGCATCCCCCCGGCCGCCTTCGGTCGAGGCCGTGATCCGCGCCCTCGCCGCGCCGGTGATCGAGCGCCTGGCGCGGGGCGGGGCAGGCTGGCGCAACTACATTCATCTCCTGTCCGACCTCACCAATTCCCAGCAGCAGGACTTCATGGCGCCCATGCATGCGCATTTCGATCCCGTGATGCGGCGCTGCTTCGCCCTCCTGCAGCAGACCCTGCCCGCCTGCCCCGAGGAAAGCCTCTACCGCTCGTTCCATCTGGTGCTCGGCGCGCTCACCCATGTCTATGCGGAGACGGGCGGCATCGACCGCCTGTCCGACGGCAAGAGCCGCGCCGACGATTTCGACGCCCTTCTCGACCATCTGGTGCCGTTCCTCGCCGCGGGCTTCTATCGCATGGCCGCCGCTTGACCTCGGGTAATGGCATCCCTAGCCTCCCTCGGGTGTGCGAAGTGAAAAAGGGGATGTGACCCATGGATTTCCGGAAAGGCTGGGGCCGCCTGGTTGCGGCCGCCCTCATGTTCGTCGCCGGCACCACCGCCGCGGCGCAGGAACCCACGCGTCTTCTGCGCTTCCCGGACATTCACGGCGACGAGGTGGTCTTCACCTATGCGGGCGACCTGTGGAAGGCGCCGGTGACCGGCGGCACGGCGGTGCGCCTCACGTCCCATCCGGGGCTGGAGCTTTTCGCCAAGTTCTCCCCCGACGGACAATGGATCGCCTTCACGGGGCAGTATGACGGGGACGAGCAGGTCTATGTCATCCCGGCGTCCGGCGGGGAGGCGCGGCAGCTCACCTTCCATCCCTCCGAAGGCCCCCTGCCCGCCCGCTGGGGCTACGACAACCAGGTCTATGGCTGGACGCCCGACGGCACGAAGGTGCTGTTCCGGTCGCTGAGAGATTCCTTCGCCGTCGGCAACACGCGGCTTTACACGGTGCCCCTGACGGGCGGGTTGGCGGAGCCGCTGCCCATGCCCATGGCGGGTGCCGGCGCCTTCGCGCCCAACGGGACCGAGATCCTCTATTCCCCACTCATGCGCGACTTCCGCACCTGGAAGCGATATGAGGGCGGCTGGGCCCAGAACCTTTATATCTTCGACATCAAGGCAGGCACGGCGCGGCAGGTGACCGACCATCCGCGCACCGAACGCGACCCCATGTGGATCGGCGACAGGATCTATTTCGTGTCCGACCGGTCGGACTATCTGAACATCTATGAAATGGATCCGTCGGGCGGCGAGGCCCGCGCCCTCACCCGCCATCGCGGCGCCGACGTGCGCTGGGCGAGCGACGACGGTGCGGGCCGCATCGTCTACGAGCTGGACGGCGTGCTGCGCGTCCTGGACGTCAGAACGGGCGAGGACCGCGAGATTCCCATCGTGGTGCCCGACGACGGCACCAGCTGGCGGCCGTCGATGGTGGATGCGAGCCGGTCGCTCGAATCCTTCGACATCAGCCCGGACGGGGAGCGGCTTGCGATCGTCGCCCGCGGCGAACTGTTCACGGTCCCCGCAGAGCACGGGATCACCCGAAATCTGAGCCAGACCCCCGGCGCCCACGAGCGCGAGGCGGCCTGGTCCCCGGACGGCAAATGGATCGCCTATGTGTCGGACGCATCAGGCGAGGAAGAGCTTTACATCGTGCCGCAGGCGGGGGGCGAGGCGGTGCAGCTCACACAGGGCCACATCACCCGCTATCTGCGCCCCGTCTGGTCGCCGGACTCCGAAAAGATCGCCTACAGCGACAAGGACGGGCGCATCCTCGTCATCTCCCGCAAGGGCGGCAAGGCGCGGGAGGTGGCGAAAGACCGCGCCGCCTTCAAGCGCGCCGACTATGCCTGGTCGCCCGACGGCCGCTATCTCGCCATGAGCCTCGGCGATCCCAACGGCTTCAATTCCCTCCATGTGTGGGACGATGAGGCGGGCAAGCTCCACCGCGTCACCAGCGACCTCTTCAACGAATGGAACCCGGTGTGGAGCGCGGACGGCAAATATCTCTACTACCTTTCCGACCGGGAATTCGCGCCGCAGGTCGATCTCTTCGAATGGAACTACATGAACAACCGCCAGACCGGGATCTTCGGCCTGACGCTGCGGCGCGACACGCTGCACCAGTTCCCGCCGCGCAACAACGAGGTGAACGGCAAGGACGAGAACGGCGACAAGGACAGCGACAAGGCGGACGACAAGGGCAACGACCGCGAGAAGAAAAGGAAGGTCGAGGTCCGGATCGATTTCGAAGGCCTGGGCGACCGCAGCTTCCGCGTGCCCGTGCCCGTGGACAATTACCGCTACCTCGCGGCGACCGCGAAGGAACTCCTCTATGTGCGGACGGACGCCTTCTATTACGGCCGCGACGGCGCCTTCAAGCCGCAGCTCATGAGCTACGACATGAAGGAGCGGAAGAGCAAGAAGATCGCCGACAACGTGACCGGCGTCGCCGTCGCCGCCGACGGCAAGTCGGTGGCCGTGCAGCACGACCGCAGCTTCCGCATCTACAAGCTCGGGGCGGAGAACAAGAGCAAGGCGGTGTCGCTCGCCAATCTCAAGGCGCAGCGCGTGCCGCGGGAGGAATGGCGCGCCATCTTCCACGAGACCTGGCGGCGCTTCCGCGACCATTTCTATGTGGACAACATGCATGGCTATGACTGGGAAGCGCTGCGCGACAAGTATGCCGCGCTCCTTCCCCATGTGGGCCACCGGTCGGACCTCAACTACCTCATGGGCGAGATGATCGCCGAGCTCAACGTGTCCCACGCCTATGTGTCGGGCGGGGACGAGGGGCTGCCGCCGCGCCCGGCGACGGGCGTTCTCGGCGCGACCTTCAGCCTCGACGAGGACAGCGGCCGCTACCGCATCGCCCGCATCCTGCCGGGCCACAACGAGGAGCCGCGCTATGTCTCGCCCCTGACCCTTCCGGGGGTGAACGTGCGGGAGGGCGATTACCTGATCGCCATCAACGGCCGTGACCTCAAGGCGCCGACCAATCCCTACGCCCTTCTTCGCGGCATGGCGGAAAAGCCGGTGGAGCTGACCGTCAATGACAAGCCCGCATACAAGGGCGCGCGGCGGGTGATCGTCACCGCGCGGTCGAGCAATTCGAACCTCAACTATCTCGCCTGGGTGCTTGCCAATCGCGAGCGGGTCGAAAAGCTCGGCGGCGGCCGCGTCGGCTATCTCCATGTGCCCGACATGGGGGCGAACGGCGTCTATGAATTCGCCAAATGGTTCTACGGCCAGGCGCGGAAGGACGGCCTCGTCATCGACGTCCGCGGCAACGGCGGCGGCAATGTGTCGGAAATGCTGATCGAGCGGCTGGGACGCAAGCTTATCGGCCTCACCTATGCGCGGACGGCGGAATATCCCCTCACCTACCCGACCGTCGTCCATGTGGGGCCGAAGGTGACGATCCTCAATGAAACCTCGGCGTCCGACGGCGACCTTTTCCCCTGGGCGTTCCGCGAATCCGGGATCGGGCCGCTCATCGGCAAGCGGTCCTGGGGCGGCGTGATCGGCATCACCAATCGCGGGCCGCTCCTTGACGGCGGCGTCGTCAACGTGCCCGAATTCGGCAATGCGGATGCGCGCGGGCGCTGGGTCATTGAAGGGGAAGGCGTCGTTCCCGATATGGTGGTGGACAACGATCCCGCCGTGGTCGCCGCCGGGCGCGACCCGCAGCTGGAGCGCGCCGTCGCCGAGATCCTCAAGGCTCTTGACGCCGCGCCCGATGTGGGGCTTCCTGCGGCCGAACCCGCACCCGTGAAGACGCCGCGGATCGATGCCGGGGAGTGACAAGATCATTGGGAGTTCAGAAATGCCGCTGGAAATCGTCCAGATTCCGGTCCTCAGCGACAATTACGTCTATCTCGCCCATGACCCGGCGACAGGGCAGACGGCGGCGGTCGATCCCGCCGTCGCCGGCCCGGTTCTGGAGGAAGCGCGGCGGCGGGGATGGACGATCACCCATATCCTGAACACCCATCATCACGGCGACCATGTGGGCGGCAATCTGGAGATCAAGGACGCGACGGGCTGCGTGATCGTCGGCCCCAGGGCTGATAGCGACCGCATTCCCGGGATCGACATCGCCCTCGGCGACGGGGATCGCTTCGCCCTGGGGTCGGCGGAAGCGGAAATCTTCGACGTTCCCGGCCATACCCGCGGCCATATCGCCTACTGGTTCGGGGGATCCGACGCACTGTTCTGCGGCGATACCCTGTTCGCCATGGGCTGCGGGCGACTCTTCGAGGGGACGCCCGACCAGATGTGGACGTCCCTTTCGAAGCTTCTGCGGCTTCCGGACGAGACCCGGGTCTATTGCGCCCACGAATATACGGAATCGAACGGCCGCTTCGCCCTGTCAGTCGAGCCCGACAACGCCGCGCTGCGGCAGCGGATGGAAGAGGTGCGCGCGCGCCGCGCCGAGGGCAAGCCCACCGTGCCGTCCCTCCTTGGCGAGGAGCGGAGGACCAACCCCTTCCTTCGCCCGGGGAGCGCCGAGATTCGCCGCAATCTCGGGCTGACGGATGCGGACGACGTCGCCGTCTTTGCCCGCACCCGGGCGCTCAAGGACGAGTTTCGCGGATAGCGCCCGCCGCTTCGGGCTCAGGGTCATCCTCGCCCGTGAGATCCGGCAGGATGCGGTGGATGATGGTGGCGCCCACCGCATCGCCCCAGACATTGACCACCGTGCGGAAACGGTCGAGGAACCAGTCCACGGCGAGCAGAAGGCCGATCCCTTCGATGGGCAGGCCCACCGCGTTGAGCACGATCACCATGGTCACGAGCCCCGCTTCGGGGATGCCGGCCGCGCCGATGGCGGCGAGCGTCGCGGTGAGGAAGATGATCGCCTGCGCCCCGATGCCGAGATCGACGCCATAGGCCTGGGCGATGAACATGGCCGCCGCAGCCTCATAGAGCGCGGTGCCGTTCATGTTGATGGTGCTGCCGAGCGGAATGACGAAGCGCACCGCGCGCTCGTCCACCCCCGCCTCGCGGGCGCATTCCATGGTGAGCGGCAGCGTCGCCGTTGAACTCGCCGTGCCGAAGGCGGTAACCAAGGCGCGGCCCATCTTGAGGATGAAATCGAACCCCCGGCGGCCGATCAGCACCATGCAGGCGATGAGCACAAGGGTATGGACGGCAAGGCCGGAGAGCACCGTCGCCACATGGAGCCCCACGGCGTGAATTTCCGCGAGCAGGGCGTCGCCACCGCCCGCCTTGCCGAGGCGGGCCGCGATCAGGCCGAAGATGCCGACGGGTGCGAGATACATCAGCCAGATCACGAGCTTCATCATGGCTTCGTTGAGGCTCGAGAAGAAATCGAGAAGCGGCTTGCCCATGTCGCCGATGGTGGTGAGCGCCGCGGCGAGGACGATCGCGAACAGGATCAGGGGCAGCAGGTTCATGTCCGCCGCCGCCGCCACCAGATTGGGCGCGACGAGGGAGAGGAGGATGTCCGCCGCGCCCATGCTGGCCTTTTCCATGAGATCGGGGGAGGCGGCGCCCTCGGGCGGCGCGATGCCGACGCCGGGCTGGATGAGGTTCACCATGATGAGGCCGATGAGCACGGCGAGGCCCGTGGACAAGGCGTACCAGGCGACCGTCGCGCCGCCCACGCGGCCGAGCTTGCGCACGTCGCCGAGCGCCGCGACCCCGCTCACCACGGCGGCGAGGAGCAACGGCAGGATCAGCATCTTGAGGGCGTCGAGGAAGAGCCGGCCCATCCATTCGACCGCCACCATGCGCTCGCCCCAGATCCAGCCCGAGAGTATCCCCGCCACGGCCCCGAGGATGATGAAGCCGAGCAGGATATAGGCATGGCGATGCGGCATGTGGTTGCTCCCCTCTATGCTATGATTTCTTCCACCCCTGCGTCGCGCGCCGCCTTGCAGCCGCCGCGTGACGGGCCAACATAGCAAAGAATCGACGGATTTTTCACCGGAGGATGCGAGAAAATGGCCGACAAGCTCACTTTGTCAGACGCGGAATGGCGCGCGCGCCTCAGTCCGGACGAATATGCGGTGACCCGCCGCGGCGCCACGGAGCGCGCCTTCACCGGCCGCTACTGGAACACCAAGACGCCGGGGACCTATCACTGCGTCTGCTGCGGCACGCCCCTGTTCTCGTCGGAGACCAAATATGATTCGGGCTCCGGCTGGCCGAGCTTCTATGCCCCCATCGACCCGCAGAACATCGAAACCTGCACCGATACCAGCCATGGCATGGTGCGGACGGAAGCCCTTTGCGCCCGCTGCGGCGCCCATCTCGGCCATGTCTTCCCCGACGGGCCCGAGCCCACGGGCGAGCGCTACTGCATGAACAGCCTGGCGCTGAAGCTCGAGCCCCGGACAGACGAGTGAGCAAGGCGGGCGCGCCATGTCCCAGCCGATCCTGCCCTTTCACGACATGCCCGCAGGCGGCGGCGCGCCCCAGACGGCGCAGGACGTCGCCCGCGGCGTCTCGCGCCTGCTCATGGACATGGGCTATGCGCCCCTTCTGGAATTCAAGCTGGGGAATGGGCTCAGAGTCGATGTGGCGGCCCTCAACCAGCGGGGGATGATGATCGCGGTCGAGATCAAGACCTCGCCCGTCGATCTCAAGCGCGACGGCAAATGGACCGAATATCTCGCCTTCTGCGACAGCTTCTATTTCGCGGTGCCGCCGGAATTTCCGCGCGCGCTGCTGGATGAACCCGACTATCTGCCCGAGCGCACGGGCCTCATCCTCGCCGACCGCTTTCAGGCGGCGATCATCAGGAGCGCCGCCGAGTTCCGCATGAGCATGTCACGCCGCCGGGCCGAGACATTGCGCTTCGCCCGCAAGGCGGCGCGGCGCCTGGCGATCGTCCTCGATCCCATGCCGTGACTCGCCGCGGTCACGCGATCTCGACCTCCGCCGCCTCGGCGAAGTGGCTTTCCACCTCCGACCACAGGAGGGACTTGTCCGCCACATAGGTTCCAAGACGGCTGTTCAGAAGCTCCATCGCCGTCTGGCGGTCGTCGGGACGCACATGGCGCAAGAGGGTCCGGGCCACGCGCCGAACCCCGTCGGCGTCATAGCCCATATGCAGGGCTGACTTCATTTCGATCCTCGCACATTTATTAAGGAATATGCCTTTGGTCTGGCATTGCGGCCTTGTCCTGTCAAAGGAAATAGCAGGCCCGTGTTACAGCATTTTGATGGCAGGGCTTTAGTTGAGAGATAGTGCGATCGGCCCGCCGTTCAAGCGACGCCGCTCGCGCGCCCGGTGATTCGAGCCGCTCGCGCGCCCGGTGATTCGAAATGAAGAAGAACGGGCCGACACCGATTCGGCGCCGGCCTGCACTGTTCGCTGAATATAATCCGTTCTATGTAGCGCCCGGCCGCAGGGTCACTGGGCCGCGGCCAAGTCCTGCCCCTGCTGCGCGATCCAGTCCTCCACGTTCTGTTCGAGGACATTGAGCGGCAGGGCGCCGTCGCGGAGCACCACATTGTGGAAGGCGCGGATGTCGAAGCGGTCGCCGAGGGCCTTGCGGGCCCGCTCGCGGAGCTCCAGGATCCGGGTCATGCCGATCTTGTAGGCCGTGGCCTGTCCGGGCAACACGATATAGCGCTCGACCTCGCGGATATTGTCCCCTTCGGCGATGGGGGTGTTTTCCGCAAGCCACGCGATGGCCTGCTCCCGGGTCCAGCGCTTGGCGTGGATGCCGGTGTCGACCACAAGCCGCCCGGCGCGCCAGATCTCCATGGCGAGTCGCCCGAAGTCCGAATAGGGATCCTCGTAGAAGCCCATGTCCTTGCCGAGCCGCTCGGCGTAAAGGCCCCAGCCCTCGATGAAGGCGGTGAAGTCCGCCATCTTGCGGAACATGGGAACGTTCTCCAGCTCCTGGGCGATGGCGATCTGCAGGTGATGGCCCGGGATCGCCTCGTGATAGACCAGCGCCTCCAGCTGATAGGTGGGCATGGCCTTCATGTCGTGGGTGTTGACGTAGAAATAGGCGGGCCGGCTGCCGTCCAGCGCCGGCGGCTGGTAGAAGGCGCCGGGCGCGCCCTTCTCGCGGAACGGCTCGACGGCGCGCACCTCCACATCCGCCTGCGGCAGGACCTCGAAGAATTCGCCGAGCTTGCCGCGCATGCCCTCGATATAGCGGTTGGCCTCGGCGATGTAGCGCGCCTTGCCCTCCTCGGACTGCGGGTAGTAGAAGCGCGGGTCCTTGTCGAGATAGGCGAAGAATTCCCTGAGCGTGCCCTTGAAGCCCACCTTCTTCATGATCTCGCGCATTTCCGCCTGTATCCGCGCGGTCTCCTTGAGGCCGAATTCGTGGATCTCGTCCGCCGTCATGTCGGTGGTGGTCATGGCGCGCAGGCGGAAGGCGTAGAACTTGTCGCCGTCGGGAAGCTTCCACGCGCCGTCGTCGGTGGTCGCCTGCTTCTCGAGCTCGGTCAAGGTGGCGATCAGCCGCTCGTAGGCGGGCCGCACGCTGGTGCGGAGCGCATCGATGCCGGCGTCGATGAGGCGCTTCTTCTCCTCGGCCGAAATGTCGAGCGCCTCGACCTTGCCGCGGAAGTCGGCCATGAGGGCGCTGTCTTCGCCGCTTTCGTCGAAGGGTGCGCCCGTGATCACGTGGCGCGAATTCTCGATCACCGTGGGGAAGACGAAGCGCGGCGGCAGAACGCCCTTGCTCGCGCGGAGCTTCACCCCGTCGATCAGCTGGCCCATGAAGCGATCGACCTGGTTGAGGCGCGACACATAGGCCTCGGCGTCGCTCACGTCATCGACCTGATGGGCGGTGATGAAGAAGGCCGGAAGTTCCGACTGCCAGCCGAACATCTGGTTCACGGGATAATCGTGATGGCGCCAGCGATCGCCCTCGATCTCGCGCTCGCTCAGGGTCTCGAAGATGCGGTAGCTGAGCTTGGCGTCGTCGTCGAGCTTGTCGTAGTCGAAGCTGCGGAGCCGCTTGAGGTCCGCCTTGACGAGGGCGATGTCCTCGTCCTGCCGCTTTTCGCTGATGTCGTCGAGCTCGCCGTAATTCCGCTTGCCGCCGAGATAGGTCTCGTACATGGGACTGCGGGCGACGTCGCGCTCGAACACCTCCTCGAAGAAGGCATTGAGGCGTTCGGTCTCCGACTGGGCGGCATCGGCGGCGGACGCGGTTTGATCCGCCATCGTCCCGGTATTGGAGGCGGTCTGCTGCTCGGCACAACCGACGGTGAGCAATAGCGCCAGCGCGGCGGAGAGGATGTACGGTTTCTTCATGTGCCGTGTCCCTTTTTCTTTGCTGTCATGCAATCAAGTCGATCCCCGGCACCGCCCGCGTCCCCCGGCCGGTCGTCACCCGCGGCAGGGGCCGGTTTTATTCTTCTCAACAATAGCTATATCAAATCGCATAGCAAAATGGAGCCCAATAATCCCCCCGGGCCTTCATGAAAGGGGTAAGCTTTCGCAATGACCATGGAACGCGTGCTGTACTGGATCGATCTCGGCACCAGTTTTCTCGGCGGGATCGTCCTTCTTCTGGTGATTGCCGGAGTGATCGCCGTCGCCGTGATGTATGTGGTGGACGTCAATCAGGCGACCCACGCGGTGCGCCGCACTTTCCCGGTGATCGGCCGCTTCCGCTATCTGTTCGAGCGGCTCGGGGAATATTTCCGCCAGTATTTCTTCGCCATGGACCGGGAGGAGATGCCCTTCAACCGCGTGCAGCGGTCCTGGGCCTATCGCGCCGCCAAGAACGTGGACAATACGGGCGCCTTCGGCTCCACCCGCGATGCCAACGCGCCCGGATCCTACATCTTCGTCAACGCCGCCTATCCGACGCTGTCGGAGGATTCCGTGCCGCCCGCGCCCATGCTGATCGGGCCGTTCGCCAGGAAGCCCTATCTCGCGCGCTCGTTCTTCAACATCTCGGGCATGAGCTACGGAGCGCTCTCGAAGCCCGCCGTGCAGGCCCTGTCCCACGGCGCGGAGAAGGCGGGGATCTGGCTCAATACTGGCGAAGGCGGGCTTGCGCCCTGGCATCTCGAAGGGGGCGCCGACATCGTGTTCCAGATCGGCACCGCCAAATACGGCGTGCGCAACCCGGACGGCAGCTTGAGCGAGGAGCGCCTGCGCGAGATCGCATCGCACCCCCAGGTGAAGATGATCGAGATCAAGCTGTCCCAGGGGGCGAAGCCCGGCAAGGGCGGCCTGCTTCCGGGAGAGAAGGTGACGGAAGAGATCGCCCGCATCCGCCATATCCCGGTGGGGCTCGATTCCGTCAGCCCCAACCGCTTTCCGGAGATCACGTCGGTCGATGATCTTCTCAATTTCATCAATCACGTGCGGGACGTGTCGGGCCTGCCCGTGGGCTTCAAGACGGTGATCGGCGACCCCGCCTGGCTCGACGAGCTCGTCGAGGCGATCCTCCGGCGCGACATCCATGAAGCGCCCGATTTCATCACCGTGGACAGCGCCGACGGGGGCACGGGCGCGGCGCCCATGCCGCTCATGGATTTCGTGGGCCTCACCATCCGGGAGAGCCTGCCGATCGTGGTGGACAAGCTGATGGCTGCGGGGCTCAAGGAGCGGATCCGGGTGATCGCCTCCGGCAAGTTCATCACCCCGCCCGCCGTGGCCTGGGGGCTTTGCGTCGGCGCGGACTTCATCAACTGCGCGCGCGGCTTCATGTTCGCCCTCGGCTGCATCCAGGCCATGCAGTGCAACCGCAATACCTGCCCGACCGGGGTCACCACCCACGACCCGTGGCTGCAGCGCGGCCTTGTGGTATCCGACAAGAGCGAGCGGGTCGCCAACTACGCCCGCAACATGGTTCAGGAGGTGGGGACCATCGCCCATTCATGCGGCGTGCGCGAGCCCCGGGAGCTCCGCCGCGAACATTGCCGCGTGGTGCAGCCCGACGGCCGCAGCCTGTCGCTTGCAAGCCTGCACCCCTACCCGGTGCCCCCCGCCAAGCCCCAGACCTGGGACCAGGCGGCGGCGCCGTAGGGGCGGGGATCAGGATCCCCGCCGTTCCTGATACTTGCGCAGTTCCAGCTTGGCGATGGCTTCGCGATGCACCTCGTCGGGGCCGTCCACGAAGCGGAGGGTGCGGGCGTTGGCGAACATGCGGGCGAGCGGGAAGTCGTCGCTGACCCCGGCCGCGCCATGGACCTGGATCGCCCGGTCGATGACGCGCTGGACCATGTTGGGGGCGACCACCTTGATCATGGCGATTTCCGTCCGCGCCGCCTTGTTGCCGACGGTGTCCATCATGTGCGCCGCGCGCAGGGTGAGGAGCCGCGCCTGGTCGATCTCCATGCGGGAATCAGCGATGTCTGCCCGCACGGTATCGAATTCCGAGATCTTGCGCCCGAAGGCGACGCGGCTTTCGGCGCGGCGGCAGAGATATTCGAGCGCGCGCTCCGCCTGGCCGATGGCGCGCATGCAGTGATGGATGCGGCCCGGGCCGAGGCGGCCCTGCGCGATCTCGAAGCCCCGTCCCTCGCCGAGAAGGATGTTGCTCACCGGCACGCGCACATTGGTGAACCGGATCTCGGCATGGCCGTGGGGCGCATCGTCATGGCCGAAAACGGTGAGCGGGCGCACGATTTCGACGCCGGGCGTATCCCGCGGCACCAGCACCATGGACTGCTGCAGATGCTTCGGGGCGTCAGGGTTGGTCTTGCCCATGACGATGAAG
>CAZDSS010000026.1:0-29071 GCA_964508185.1 uncultured Sphingomonadales bacterium | reverse complement strand
CAGCCGCAAGCTCAGAAGCTTCCTCGACACCTGAGACAAGGATTGTCCGGCGCTATTGAACGGGAGCGGGGCCTTCGGCTTCGCTCCCGTCGTCTTGTGCGGGGGCGTCAGGATCCTCTGCCAGCCAGGCGGTCGCCTGCGCCCATTCGCTCAGGCTGATGCAATGGTCGATCCGGCCGAGCAGCTCGTCGAGGGGCCGACGGTCCTCCGCATCCGATACCCTCGGGCTGAAGAACCCGTCCACGTCCGCCCGCCGTTCCGGGCTGCAGAAGCTCGCGGCGGCCTTCATCACCTCGCCCTGGAGGCGCTGCGGCAGGCGCGCCGCAAGGGAATCCGCATTGTCCCGGAGCCACGACCAGAGGGCGGGCGCGGCGGCGGGATTGTCGCCGAGCGCCGCGATGAGCTCCGCCCGCTCCGCCGCCGACAGTGTGTCGCCTGAAAGAAGGCCGAGGAGCCGCGCGATGACCGCGTCCACCGGGCTTTGGGCGAGGGCGTTGAGGATGTCGAGCCGCAAGGCCGCATCCTGCATGCGGTCGAGCCGCGCCGCGAGATCCCTGGCGAGCGGCTCCCCGTCCTCGAGCACCGCCGCAGCAAGGGCCACCCGGCGGAGATCGGGATTGCCCGGCGCGCTGGCGGGATCCGCCGCATGCCTGCGGCCGTCCGCCGCCAGCCGCTCGCGGAAGAAGGGGTCACCAAGGTCGATCACGAAGAATTCCAGAAGCCTCAGGCGCAGCTGGCGCTCCTCCGTGGAAAGCAGATCGTCCGCGCCTCCCATGCCTTCGAACCCGAGCTCGAGGCGCGCGCGGTAGAGATCGGCGACGGCGTTCCGCGCCGCCTCCCGCCGGGAGGAAGACGCGTCGGCAGGCAGGCCGTGGCGGAGCAGGAAGCGCATGTCGTCCATGGGAAGGGTTGCGGCATCCCACGGCGCCCGTTCGGTCAGCGGGCGCAGGAGCCGCAGGTAATCGGCGGGCGCCAGCAGCCCTTTCCGGAAATCGGTGCTGAGGCTCTGGGCGAAGGACAGCGCCTCCCCGGGCGCCATGCGATTGAGGCGGCGGCCGAGATCCTCGAGCTTGTCGAGCGGCATGGACCACAGATAATAGCCGCGCCCGCCCGCATTGGGCACGATCGCGGCGGGACAGCCGCGCTCGCGGAGATAGAAGGTCTGGCGCGGGCGGCTCAGGAGCATGCAGGCGACGGAATCCGGCGCGCCCCGCCCCAGGAGGCGGAGGCAGACGGGGATCTGCCATCCCGCCTGCCCGTCCCCCGCTGCGACGCCCAGCGGCAGGTAGCGGCGGTAGAGCGCTTCCACCGCGACGCCGTCGCCCTCGCAGGACCAGTCGAGGGTCACGTCCGGCACCCCTTCCTGATCGAGGAAGGAGCGGAAGGCCGCGCTCAATGTCTCGTCCTTGTGGACCTCGTTCACCGCCTGCACGAAATCGGCGGTGGTGGCGCTGCCGTGGCGGTGTGCGGCGAGATAGCGGCGGATCGCGGAACGGAAGCGCGCGGGGCCGAGATACTGCTCGAACATGGAAAGGACGGCCGCGCCCTTGTCCACCACCGCCGGCCTGAAGACGCCCGCGATCTCCGCCTCGCTGCGCACCGGCTGGCGAAGGGGCAATGCCGTCGCCAGGCTGTCGGCGGCGATCGCCCGGGCGGCGCCGCGCTGGATTTCCCGGTCGAAGCGCAGCTCCGGCCGGAGCTCGGCAAGAAGCCCCACGCTCATCCAGGCGGCGAAGGATTCGCTCAGCCAGTTGTCGTTCCACCAGCGCGGGGTGACGAGCCCGCCGAACCATTGATGGGCGAGATCGTCCACATGGGTCGCCTGGAAGCGACGCAGCCGATCGATGGACGGATCGTCGCCGAGGAGGATCACGCCCGCGTCATGGAAGATCGCCCCCGGATTGCCGATGCCGCGGCCCGCAAGCCCCGGCGCCGCCACGAGATCAAGCTTGGCGTAGGGATAGGGCTGCAGGGTGTAGTGTTCGAGCGCGGCGACGAACTGGGCGGTGCCCTCAAGGGCGCGGGCGAGGCCCGCCCCCTGCCCCCGCGGCGCGAAGCCGCGAAGGGGCACGGTCTGGTTGCGCACGTCGTTGGGCGGAATGTCCGCCGCCCGCACCTCGTCGAAGGGACCGACGGCGAGGGTCACGAGATAGGTGGGCAGGGGCGGCGTCGGCGCGAAGATCACCAGCCGGTCGCCGCCGGAAAGCTCGCGATGGGCCATCTGCGGCATGTTGGAGACGGCGACGAGATCCCGCGGCAGCCGCACCGAAAGGCGGAACGGCGCCTGCAGCGCCGGATCGTCGAAGGCGGGGAAGGCGCGGCGGGCGGCCGTGGGCTCGAAGCCCGAGAGCACATACCAGTCGTCGCCCGCGCGCACGCGATAGAGGCCCTCAAGGGCGTCGTTGAAGCGCCCGCGATAGTCGATCTGGATCGTCGCCTGGCTGGTATCGAGCGGCCGTTCGAGGGCAAGGAGCATGAGGCCGCGCTCCGGCACCGTCTGCACCGCCGCCCGGATGGTCTCGCCCCCCGAGGTGAGGAGAACGGCGCGGTCCACCTCGAGGTCCTCGCCATGAAGCCAGATCTCCTCCACGGCCGCATCCGCCGCCACATCGATCTCCACCCGGCCGGTGAAATCGGCAAGGCGCGGATCGATGCGGAGATGCAGGCGATAGGCCCGCGGACGCACGGCGTCGCCGAGACGCTCCTCGGGCATGACGCCCGGGGCGAGGGCGGGAAGCGCCGCGCCCTGCCCCGCATCCGGGGGCCGCACCATGGGGCGCTGCAGCTCGTAGAGCGCGAATCCCGCGAGCAGGATCGCCGCAATGGACCAGAGGAACTTCCGCGTCATGGCTCGGCTTCCGCTTCCGCCCCCCATGCGGGCGGCCCGACCCGCCCTTTGCCCTCAAGCGTCAAGGGGCCCCCTCATGCCTCGAGGGGCACGCTCGGCAGCTTCTTGGAGCAGCGGATGGTGAGGGAGGTCTTGACGCTCGCCACATTGGGCGCGGGCGTCAGATGGGTCGTGAGGAACGTCTGGAATTCATGGAGGTCGCGGGCGACGATCTTGAGCATGAAATCGATCTCGCCATTCAGCATGTGGCATTCCCGCACGAGGGGCCAGGACGCGACCAGGGCCTCGAAGGCGCGAAGATCCGCCTCCGCCTGGCTATGCAGGCCCACCATGGCGAAGACGGTGAGGTCGTAGCCGATCAGCTCGGCATTGAGTTCCGCATGATAGCCCTTGATGAAGCCCGCTTCCTCCAGCGCCCGCACCCGGCGCAGGCAGGGCGGCGCGGTGATGCCCACCCGTTCCGCAAGCTCCACATTGGTGATCCGACCGTCCTCCTGCAGCGTCTTGAGGATGCGGAGGTCGATCTCGTCCAGTCGGATACGGCTCATGCCCGGCAGTTGCTTCATTTCCCTCTTCCCATGCGCAGTATCAGAATAGCGTTCGGCGTCATCCGGGCAATAAAATTTCGTGCATTTCCCGGCGGCAATGGATATTTTGGGCGCCGGGTGGGTGATTGGGGGATCAGAGGCTTTGGCGGCCAGTCTGAATCGCATTCTTGAGCTGGTGCAGGACCGGCCGCGGGAAGGCCGCGACCTGCTGTTCCGCCATGTCTGCGACCTGTTCTTCAACGGGCCGCTGCCGAAATCCGACACCGACCGCCGCAATCTGGTCGAGATCCTCGAAATCCTCCGGCCGCAGGTGGCCATTTCGCTCCGCCGCGAGCTTGCGGGGCGGCTCTATTCCATGGAGCAGCCGCCGGAAGCGCTGCTGCGGCTCGCGCTCGGCGACATCGACGAGGTGGCGGGGCCGGTGATCGATTATGCGGCCCTGCCCGAAAGCCTCATTCTGGAACTGGCGCAAAGCGCGCCCGGCGCCCTCCGCAGGCGTCTCGCCCGGCGGCGGGATCTGAGCCCGCGGGCGCGGGACGCCCTTGACCAGAGCCTTGAGCCGGCGGAGGCGCAGGCCGACGCCCCCGACATCGACCTTCGGGGCGAAGTGGAGACGGCGCTTCGCGCCGCGGCCGCGGACAGCCGCAGGCTGCAGGACTACAGCCGCAGCGCCTGCGACTGGACCTTCGAATGCGACCGCAAGGGCCGCCTCACCTTCCTCTCCGACGGGGCGATCACGGCCTTCGGCCGCCCGGCCTCCGTCCTCCTCGGCCTCCATCTCGACGACCTTTGCGTGGAGGGCGAAAGCCGGACGCTGCTCAGGCAGCGCCTTCACGGCTGGCGCGCTTTCGACGATCTCGCCGTCACCATCGAAGCCGCAGGCGACGGGCCCCGAGAATGGCTGCTCCGGGCGGTTCCCGTCTTCGATTTCGCGAGCGGCCGCTTTCAGGGGTTCCGCGGCGCGGCGGAGCTCAAGCCCGCCGTGAACCCGACTCCTGCCGCGGCGGTGGAAACGCCGCCGCCCGCAGAGGCGGTCAGCGACCTTCTCGGCGAGCTGGGTCATGAGCTGAAGACGCCCCTGAACGCCATTCTCGGATTTTCCGAGATCATGGAGCTCGGCACCTTCGGGCCGGTGGGGCCGGAATATGCCCGGATGATCGAGCAGATGCGGAAGGCGGGGCAGCAGGTGGACGACCTCGTGTCCGATATCCTGGAGAACGCGCGGAGCCGCCCCGCCGACGCGGCGCCCGTCCGCGCGGAGATCGCCGCCGACGAGCTCGTGGAGCGGGCAATCCGCCGCGTCGCCGCCACCGCCGAGCGGCACCGGCTGACCATCGCGGCCATACCGCTTCCCATCGGCATCACCTTGCATACGGATCCCGAGATCGCGGAATATTGCCTCGCTCGCCTCTTGCGCTGCGCCATCGCGGCAGAGCCGGGGGGAGAGCGAATCACCCTGCGCCTTGCCGCCTGCGCCGACGGCGGCCTCGACATCCACGTGCCCTGCGCCCCCCTCTCCGGCGCCCGTCCGGCGGTGGCCGCGCGGGAGATGATCCAGAATCACCGAATCGACGAAGCCGGCCGCATGGCGCGGCGAATCGGCGGCGTCGTCCGCCGCACGGATTCGGCCGTCATCCTGAGTCTGCCCACGGCCTGAGGCCGATTCTCCGCCTGAAAAATCCGATTCCGGCGCCCAAAGTCCGTCTGGAAATGGGCCTGCGTCATCCTTCCGCGGCCGTCCCATGGTGACGCGCACGCGCATTCCGCGCCTTGTTTTCTGCGCGTTCCGCGCATTTCGCGACAAAGGTTAATGCGGAAACTTCCGCGTTAATCTTTTCTTTACAGGCTCGTTGCATAGTGGGCTTACCTCGAAACTGGCAACGGGAGACCTCAAGATGCTTGTCAACCTCGTCAAGAAGATCCGCAGCAACGAAGCCGGCGCGACGGCCATCGAATACGGTCTGATCGCAGCCCTCGTGGCCATCGCGGCGATCGGCGGCCTGCAGTTCCTCGGCGGCTCCTTGGACGACACCTTCACCAAGGTGCACGAAGACCTCGACGCCGCGATCCAGTAAGACCCGCGGACAGAGCGAAAACCTGAAACGGCTCCGGACCTCACACCCGGAGCCGTCTCAGTCTCGGGCCCCCGCCCGGGCCGGCCGCAACGGCAGGAGACGGAATTCGGGCGGGCGCCCCACGCAGAACGCGCATCGGGTGACACATGGTCCCTTTCCTTGAGCTGACGAGCTTGCTGCTGGTTCTCGCCTTCGCGGGACTGCTGGTGCATGCGGCCGTGCAGGACTGCCGCCGCTTTGTCATCAGCAACCGGACCGTCCTGGGCGTCGCCGCCCTTTTCACCCTGTTCATCGCCGCGCAATGGGCCTTGCCCGAGGGATCGCGCATGATCCCGGCGCCCTTCGATCATCTGTGGAAGGGCCTGCTTCTTTCCTTCGTCGTATTCGCGGCGGCCGCCGCCCTTTTCGCCCTCAACGTCATGGGCGGGGGCGATGTGAAGCTTCTTGCCGCCATCACCCTGTGGGCCGGCCCCGCATGGACCGCACCCTTCATTCTGGTCACCGCCATTGCGGGCGGCATCGTGACCCTGGGCGTACTCCTGATGGCCGCGATCGCGCCGAAGTCCGCCATCGCCGCGCCCGCCGCTTCACCGAATTTAAACCCTCTGCGCAGCAGGATGCAGAACGTGAAGGTGCCCTACGGACTCGGGATTTCCGCCGGCGGCCTGGCGGTCGCCTGGTTCCTTGCGACACGCGCCGATCTCTTTCCGGCGACCTGACCGCGGCGGCGGGCCATTGGCAAAAGGTATCCAGCCATGCAGATGAACATGCGAGCAATCATCCTGGTCGTGGCGGCGTTGTTGGTTGCCGGCGTCACCGCCGTGCTGGCGCGAAGCTGGGTGCAGTCCGAGCGCGCGGCGCCCGCTGCGGTCGCCGAGACCACCCCGAGCCGCAAGGTGGAGATCCTCGTCGCGGCCGCCAATCTTCCCGCCGGCCGCATCATCCAGGAAGGCGATCTCACCTGGCAGGCCTGGCCCGACGTGTCCCTGCCCGAGCCCTATATCCGCAAGGTGAAGGGCGACGAGGCGGCGAGCCTCATCGGCGCCGTCGTCCGCAGCGGCATCCGCCAGGCGGAGCCGGTGACCAATCTCGCCGTGGTGAAAAGCGGCGAACGCGGCTTCCTTGCCGCGGTGCTCACCCCCGGCATGCGGGCGGTATCCATCCAGATCAGCGCCACGAGCGGCGTCTCGGGCTTCGTCTTTCCGGGCGACCGCGTCGACCTCCTGCTCACCCAGACCCTGGAAAGCGACGACGGCGCGCGGCGGGCGGCGGAAACGCTCCTCACCGACGTGCGGGTGATCGGCGTCGACCAGAACGCCGACGACCAGAACAAGGGCGAAGCGACGGTCGCGCGCACCGTGACCCTTGAAGTGACGCCGCGCCAGGCGGAGCAGGTGGCGCTCGCCTCCACCATGGGCGAGCTGTCCCTGAGCCTGCGCAGCCTGCCGGATCCTGCGGCCGAGTCCGGGGCGGAGACCGTGCTGCAGGCCACACCCCCGCAGCCGGGCAACAGTCATGTCTGGGACACCGACGTAAGCCGCATCCGTTCGCGCAGCGGCCCCGTGGACCCGGCGGTCCAGGTGTCCCGCGGCGCGACCACCGAGCGGGTGACCTGGGGAGGCGGCAAATGAAAGACATCTCCGGCAACAGGAGAGAAGCCATGCGGGCAGGACTGAAGAAGCATCTGGCGGTGCTCGGCCTCGCGCTCGCCGCGGCCTTCGCCGCCCCGATCACCTCCGCCGCGGCCCAGTCGGCGGGCGTCCAGCGGCCGAACGGCGCCATCGAGATCGAGGTCAGCAACGGCACGCTCATACAGCTCAAGGCCCCGGCGTCCAGCGTCTTCATCGCCGATCCCGAAGTGGCCGACGTTCAGGTCAAGTCGCCGCGCATGGTCTATGTGTTCGGCAAGAAGGCGGGAAGCACCAGCCTCTACGCCCTCTCCGACAAGGACGAGGTGCTCTATTCCGGCACCGTCCGCGTCAATCACAACCTGTCGCTGGTGCGCGACGCCCTGAACCGCATGATCCCGGGCGGCAACCTCGACATCCAGGAAATGGGTGGCGTCATGGTGCTCACCGGCAAGGTGAAGTCGCCCGCTGAAGCGGCGGACGCCGCGGCGGTCGCCAAGCGCTTCCTCGGCGAGAAGGCCAATGTGCTGAACCGCATCTCGGTTGCGACCCCGACCCAGGTCAATATCCGCGTGCGCGTCGCGGAAGTGGCGCGGGACGTCTCCAAGCAGCTCGGCTTCAACTGGGAAGGGGCCTTCGGGGGCAAGAGCTTCATCGGCATCCAGAACGCCGCCGACGTCTTCGAATGGATCCCCGATCCCGCGGGCGGCCCCGGCGTCATCAAGAACTTCCTCGTGGGCAATCGCGGCACGGGCAGCTATCTCGGCAGCATCAACAGCGGCAAGCTCGACCTCAACGCGGTGATCGACGCGCTGGAGAGCGAAGGCTTCCTGACCGTGCTCGCCGAGCCCAATCTCACCGCCCAGTCGGGCGAATTCGCATCCTTCCTTGCGGGCGGCGAGTTCCCGATCCCCGTGCCCCAGGAGAACGGCGTCATCACCATCGAATACCGGAGCTTCGGCGTCGGCCTTGAATTCACCCCGACGGTGCTGTCGGACAATTCCATCAATCTCAAGATCCAGCCAGAGGTGAGCCAGCTGTCGGCGGCTGGATCGCTCACCCTCAACGGCTTCAACATCCCGGCGCTCACCACCCGCCGCGCCGAGACGACCGTGGAACTTGCGAGCGGCCAGAGTTTCGCCATCGCCGGCCTCCTGCAGAACAATATCGAGCGCGAGCTGCAGAAGCTTCCGGGCCTCGGCGACATTCCGATCCTCGGCGCGCTGTTCCGCTCCGACCGCTTCCGGCGGCAGGAGACGGAGCTCATCATCATCGTCACCCCCTATATCGTGAAACCCGTCTCGGGGCAGATCCCGACGCCCGTCGACGGGCTCGAGATGCCGAACGACGCCGAACGCTATCTCCACGGCCAGAGCTACCGCGCCATGCCGCGGGACGATGCGGCCGCCGCCGCGCCCGCGGGCCGCGCCGCTCCGGCCGGTTTCATCCTGAACTAGGAGCAAGATCATGACGACGCGCAGCACGGCCATTGGCATGATCGGCGCCCTTTGCGCCGCCCTGGCGCTCGGCGCCTGCGTCCCGCGCAGCGCCCATTGGTCGGGGAACGAGCCCGTGAAGCGCAACCAGGTGGAGCTGGTGCGCCTCGCCCACGACGTGCATTTCCCGCCGAGCGGCGCGACCCTGTCGGCGGCCGAGGCGGAAGCGATCGCCGCGTTCCTCAAGAGCGTCGATTTCCGCTATGGCGACCGGCTTGCGCTCGATCTCGGGCAGGATCAGGACGGCAAGCTGCGGCCGGTGAGCGAGGCCCGCGGCCGCGCGATCCGCGCCCATCTCGAAAGCCTGGGGCACGAGGTTGCGGCCGATCCCGTGGATCATGGCGCACAGCCTGCGCCGGACGCCGTGCGGCTTGTGGTGGAACGCTACGTGGTGACCCTTCCCCCCTGCCCCGACTGGCGGCAGCCGGCGAGCCCCAACTACAACAACGCGCCCACCGGCAATCTCGGCTGCGCCAATGTGACGGCGCTCGGCATGATGGTGGCCGATCCGAAGGATCTCGTCGCGCCCGAACCATACGAGGCGAAGAGCGGCGAGGTGCAGACCCGCGGCATCGACAAGCTTCATGAAGACAAGGTGGAATGGCGCAAGGGGGCGGGGACGCCGACCATCAATATCGTGAACGGCAACTGAGCAGGGGCTGAGGCATGAGAGCAGCGGCGAAAAAACAGGCAAGCCCGGCGAGATCCGCTTTCGCGGCCTTCGTCTGCGGCGCCGAGACGGTGGAAGCCCTGGTTCCCGTGCTGGCGGAACGCGGCTGGCCGTCAGATTGCGTGACCACGGGCGGCATCGAGATGGCGATCCGCATCCTGGGCGCCACACCCTCGCCCGCGATCCTGCTTGTGGACCTCTCCGAAAGCTCCGACCCCAGAAGCGACATCGACGCCCTGGCCGAAGTCTGCGAGCCCGGCGTGTCGGTGATCGCCATCGGCACCGTCAACGACGTGCGCTTCTACCGCGAGCTGATGGATGCGGGCCTCCTCGACTATCTCGTGAAGCCCGTATTCCCCGACGATCTCCGCGCCGCGATCCAGCATGCGGAGCAGGCCATGCGCGCGGCGACCGAAGGCCCCGTGAAGGAAGTGCCGAATCGGCTCGTCTCCGTCATCGGCGTCCGCGGCGGCGTCGGCGCGAGTCTGGTCGCCGCGTCCACCAGCTGGATCATGGCCAACCAGATGAACCGCACGGTCGCCCTCCTTGACCTCGACCTGCAGTTCGGGACCGACGCCCTCACCTTCGATCTGGAGCCCGGGCGCGGCCTCGTGGACGCGCTCGAGAACCCAAGCCGGGTCGACAGCCTGTTCATCGAGCGCGCGGCGATCCGGGAGAGCGAGAATCTCGCGGTGCTCAGCGCCGAAGCGTCCCTCAACGACGCGCTTCATGCGGATCCCGCGGCGCTCCAGCATCTGATCGGCGAACTGCGCAATGCCTATCAGGTGACCGTGCTGGACCTGCCGCGCCATATGGTGGCGCAGCATCCCTTCCTTCTCGGGGATTCGAGCGACATCCTGCTGGTCACCGACCTGTCGCTCGCCGCAACCCGCGACTGCATGCGCCTTCTGTCCTTCATCAAGGACAACGGCGCGCAGGCCAATCTGCGGGTGATCGCCAACCGCTGCCTCGGCCCGGGAGCTTGCGAAGTGGAGCGCAACGATTTCGAAGCGTCCATCGAACGCAAGATCGACTGGCTGCTGCCCGAGGACGCGAAATCCGTGGTCGCGGCGGCCAAGCGCGCCAAGCCCGTGGTGCAGTCCGCGCCCACATCCAAACTCGTGACCGGCCTCAGGGCCGTGGCCGAGGCGATCATCGGCCCGGCGGAGGCCCCGGAGAAGGAATCCTTCTGGCGTCGCATCCTGCAGGGAGGGAAGAAGTAAGATATGTCGTTCGGCCGCAGGCAGAACCTGGTGTCACCGGATCCCGCGCGTCGCCTGGGCTTCGGCCGCAGCCGTCTTGCCGCGCGCGACGCCGCGCCGTCGACGCAACCGGAGGTGAGCGCCGAGGCGCCGCAACCCGCCGCGAACGGCGCGTCTTACGCCCCCGCGCCCACCGGCGCCACCGTGGACCAGGCCTATGAGCTGATCGAACCCGCGGTCAAGCTGCAGTTCGGCAACGGCGTGGCGCTCGGCAAGTCCACCGGGGAGCTTACCGCCGAAATCGACCAGTTCGTGCGCGAGCAGCTCAGGAAACTGGGCATCAGCCTCAACGAGCTGGAGCGCCGCGATCTTCTCACCGTCCTCCTCAACGAGATCATGAGCGAGGTGGAGCGGGACGGCGGCAAGGGCCGCAACGGCCGGCGCGAGAGCACCAAGGAGACGATCGAGGCCGCCAAGGACAAGCTGCAGCCCCTGCTTCTCGAACATATCGACGCCCAGGCCGCGACCGAGATGGAGCGCGGCGAGCTCGCCGAACAGATCAGCGAGGTGGTGAGCGAGCTGATGGTTCAGGAAAAGATCAACCTGAGCCTCAAGGAGCAGCGCGAGCTCGTCACCATGCTGCTCAACGACATGCTGGGGCTTGGGCCGCTGGAGCCGCTCCTTCACGACGACAGCGTCACCGACATCCTCATCAACGGCCCCCATCAGGTCTATGTGGAGAAGGGCGGCAAGCTCGTGCTCACGGACGTGAAGTTCCGCGACAACGCCCATCTCATGAATATCTGCACGCGCATCGTCTCGGCCGTGGGCCGCCGCGTCGATGAATCGACGCCGCTCTGCGACGCACGCCTCAAGGACGGAAGCCGCGTCAACATCATCATCCCGCCCCTTGCGATCGACGGCCCCTCGGTCTCGATCCGCAAGTTCTCCAAGAAGAAGATCACCCTTGACCGCATGGTCGAGACCCAGAACCTGTCGCAGCAGATGTGCACGGTCCTGAAGATCGCGGCGGCCTCACGCCTCAACATCGTGATCTCGGGCGGCACGGGCTCGGGCAAGACCACCATGCTCAACGCCCTCTCCCGCCTCATCGACCCCGCCGAGCGGGTGGTCACCATCGAGGACGCGGCGGAACTGCAGCTGCAGCAGCCCCATGTGGTGCGCCTTGAAACAAGGCCCGCCAATCTCGAGGGCCATGGCGAGATCACCATGCGTGACCTCGTGAAGAACGCGCTCCGCATGCGGCCCGACCGCATCATCCTCGGCGAGGTGCGCGGCGGCGAGGCGCTCGATGTGCTGCAGGCCATGAATACGGGCCATGACGGCTCCATGTGCACGCTCCACGCCAACCGCCCGCGGGAGGCGCTGGTGCGTCTCGAGAACATGGTCAGCATGGGCTCCGTCAACCTGCCGACCAAGGCGGTGCGCGCCCAGATCGCATCAGCCGTGGATCTCATCGTGCAGGTCGCGCGCATGCGCGACGGCGTGCGCCGCGTGCAGGCGATCACCGAAGTGGTCGGCATGGAAGGGGACGTGATCACGACCCAGGATCTCTTCGTCTTCGAATTCGAGGGCGAGGACGAGGACGGCAAGCTCATCGGCCGCTTCAAGTCCACGGGCGTCAGGCCCCATTTCATGGCCAAGGCCGAATATTTCGGCCTGCATCGCGCACTGATGGAAGCCATGTGAGCGCGCGCATGGAGAACATCAATCCCGACATCATCGTGATCGGCCTGGTGGGCGCAGCGCTCACCCTGTTCCTGTCGGCCGCCTTCATCTTCGGGATATTGAGTCCGGCGGACAAGGTGATGCGCCAGCGCGTCCTCAAACTGCGCACGCGCTATTCGCCGAAGGCGCGCAACAAGTCGGCGGAGGCGGCGCGGAGATTGCTCATCAACGCCCGGGAAAGCGGCTTCGACGATCTCGTGAAGCGCATCCTGCCGCGGCCCGCGGAGCTCCGTCAGCGCCTCAACCGCACCGGACGCGAAATCACCCTCGGCCAATATGCCGGCGCCTGCGCCGCAAGCGGCGTCATCGGCACCATCGCCCTCCTGATCCTCACGCCGTTCCCCTTCGTGACGGCGCTTCTGTTCGGCGTCGTCATCGGCCTCGGCCTGCCGCACATGGCGGTCAGCCGCATGATCCGCAGCCGCGAAGAAAAGTTCATCAAGCTCTTCCCGGAAGCCATCGACCTCATCGTGCGCGGGCTCAAATCGGGCCTCCCGGTGACCGAATCCATCAATGCAGTGGGGCGCGAGATGGATGATCCCGTGGGCGTCGAGTTCCGCCGCATCGGCGACGACGTGCGGCTCGGCAAGACCCTGAACGAGGCGCTGTGGGCCGCCGCCAACAGGCTGTCGACGCCCGAACTCAAGTTCTTCGTCATCAGCCTTTCCGTGCAGCAGGAGACGGGCGGGAACCTCGCCGAGACCCTCGGCAACCTTTCGGCGATCCTGCGCGCACGGCAGCAGATGCGGCTCAAGATCCGGGCCATGTCGTCCGAAGGCCGGGCGAGCGCCATGATCATCGGCGGCCTTCCCTTCATCATGTTCGGCCTCATCATGACCTTGAACCCCGAATACGGCTCGGTGCTGCTTACCGACCCGCGCGGGCAGCTCGCGGCCGTCGGCGCCATCATGTGGATGGGGGTCGGGATGCTCATGATCAAGAAAATGATTTCGTTCGAGATCTGAGCCATGGAGCAAACCCTTCCCTTCGGTCTCGCCATGGAAGACGTCATCACCCTGATGGCGGCGGCTGCCGCCTTCCTCACGGTGCTGGCGATCTGGAACGCGGGGCTGGTGCGCGATCCCATGCGCAATCGGGTGAAGCAGCTGCGGGCCCGCCGCGACAGCCTGAAGGCCGATTATCTCGCGCCGCGCCGCCGCGCCCCAATGAAACGGGCGAAGAAGGGCGTCGGCTTCATGCGTCAGGTGGTGACGCGCTTCAACATTCTCGCGGCCGAGCAGCAGAAGAAGGTCGCAAGCCAGCTCGCCCAGGCGGGGATCCGCAGCAAGGATGCGGTTGTCGTCTTCATGTTCTTCAAGATCGTGCTGCCGATCCTGATCGGCATCATCGCCTTCGTCGCGATCTTCGGCTTCAATCTGCTGGACTGGCCGCCCATCATGAAATCGGGCGCGGCGGTCGCCGCCATGCTGGTCGCCTCCATGGCGCCCGAAGCCTATGTGAAGCACGTTACCCAGAAGCGCCAGGACGCGATCCGCAAGAGCCTGCCGGACGCCCTCGACCTTCTGGTGATCTGCGCCGAGGCGGGGTTGACGCTGGATGCCGCCCTGCAGCGCGTCGCCCGCGAGAACGAGCGCGGCGCGCCGGAGATCGCCGACGAGTTCGGCCTTGCCGCCGTGGAACTGGGCTTCCTGCCCGACCGCCGTCAGGCGCTCACCAATCTCGCGAACCGTGTGGACCTGCCGGCGATCCGCGCCGTCACCGCGACCCTCATTCAGGCCGAGAAATACGGCACGCCGCTCGCCCAGTCCTTGCGCGTCCTTTCCGCCGAATTCCGCAACGAGCGCATGATGCGGGCCGAGGAAAAGGCGGCGCGGCTGCCCGCGGTCATGACCATTCCCCTGATCGTCTTCATCATGCCGACGCTGTTCGTGGTGCTCATGGGCCCCGCCGCCTGCAGCATCGCCGACAATCTCATGAAGTAGGGGCCGCGTTCTCCCAAACCACGCGGTGCGCCGGGAAATAGATGGCGAAGGTCGTCCCCTGCCCCACCTCGCTCTTGATGACGAGACGGCCCTGATGGAGGTCGATGATCGCCTTGGCGATGGAAAGCCCAAGGCCCACGCCGCCCTGTTGGCGCGTGAGATGCGGCTCGATCTGGACGAAGGGCTCGAGGATCTTTTCCTGGTCCTCCTCCGCAATCCCGATCCCCGTGTCGGTCACCGCGAAGCGATATTCGCGGTCGGGGGAGATCCCCGCCTCCAGGGTGATGGAGCCGCCGCGGGGCGTGAACTTCACCGCGTTGAAAAGGAGATTGATGAGCACCTGCTGGATGCGCGTCTCGTCTCCCAGAAGCCCGGGGAGCGGCTCGTCCAGCTGGATGGCGAGCGCGATCCCGTCCTCCCGCGCCCGCTCCTCCACCAGGCGCATGCAGCGATGGACGAGCTCGGCGACGGCGATCGTCTGCTCGTCGAGCTCCATCTGCCCCGCCTCCACCCGCGAGATATGGAGAAGGTCGTTGATGACCCGCAGGAGATGCATGCCGGAATCGCGGATGTCGGTCGCATATTCCTTGTATCTGGGATTGCCGAGGGGGCCCAGGGTCTCGGACATCAGGATCTCCGAGAAGCCGATCACCGCATTGAGCGGGGTCCTGAGCTCGTGGCTCATGGTGGCGAGGAAGCGGGACTTGGCCTTGGACGCCGCGACCGCCTCGTCCCGCGCCGCCGTGAGCTCGCGGTTGGCGGCCGCGGTCAGGCGCTTGAAGCGGTCGGTGAAGACGACCGCGAAGAACATGCTCACCGCGGCGAAGAGCGCGATCAGCGACAGGTCCACGATATGGCCCGTCTCGACCAGGCCCACGCGCTCGAGGAGGCCGCTCACCGCGAGGACGGACAGGACGATCCAGGCGATGCTGTAGAGGCGGGCGTAATCCACCCCGCGCAGCCACAGCCAGATGGCGACCCCCGTGAAGGTGCCGATGCCGGCCAAAAGATTGCCGACCACCAGATAGGCCGCCAGATGATAATCGATCAGGGACGCGGCCAGGCCGAGGGCGCTCACGATCTGGACGAGGCGCAACAGCGCGACGGCCTGCGGCGCGTTTTCGGCGAGGCGCAGGAACCGCCCCGTGAACCGCGCGCCCGCGAAGGTGACGAGCGACAGCGTCACCACGATCACCAGATTGGAAAGCCACGTGGTCTCGGGCCAGACGAAGGCGGCAAGATACCCCCGGTTCTCGGCGTTGTAGCCCACCGCGCCGAACACGAAGAGGGAGAACATGAGATAGAGCTCGTCCCTCAGCACGAAATAGAAGGCAAGGCCATAGGCGATGGCCGCAACCAGGATGCCGAGGACGAACATGTAGAAATATTCCGCCGGCCCGTGGCTTGCCTTGTAGGATCGGCCGGAATGGAGCACGGGATCCATGACGAGGGAGCTTTGCCCGCTGATGCGGAAATAGTAGTCCCGCGTGCTGTTGGGCGGCACTGAGACGACGAAGACGTTGTGGATCCCCACAAGGTCCGTATCCCGCCCCACCACGCTGTCGCCGGTCACCTGGACCTCGTAACGGCCGTCCTCCGTATGGCGGTAGAATTCCAGGCGGTCGATCACGGGATGGCGGAATTCCACGATCTGCCGCACGCCGTGATCGCCGGTATTGACGAGCGAGAACCGCCCCCACCAGGCAGAGCGGCTGAAGCCGATCCGCGGCACCTTGCCGCCGGCGGAGACGAACTTCCCCGCCGCATAAGCCTGCATCACGTCCGACAGGGACATGGCCCCCGTCTTGTCCTCGAACAGCTCGAGCTTGCCGCCGATGGCAACCCCCCCGGCAGGCACGGCGATCGGCTCGCTCCCGCCCGCATGGGCCGGGCGCGGCGCAAGGCAGAACAGGCATGCGAGCAGGAAGATCATGGCGGCAAGCAGGACGACCTGCGGTCGAGCGCGCGGCGCGGACTTCCTCACACCCATCTCGGCTTGTCCTGCCCTGCCCTGCACGGGCGATGCCGCGAACCCGACGGGCTGTCCGGGGAAATGGTCCATAAAATTGAGCTTCTCCTGCCTGTGCTCGGGAGACGCCTTGATATTACAGGTTGAAACCTACTTCCACTTGAGGAATGATTCGGATCCGAAAAAACAACAATATGGGTGAATAACGATAACGGCCGGGGTTTCGTTCATATTAGATCGGGGGGATTGACATGACCATGGACGTCTTGCGTCTGGTGAAACCGGGCGGCTCCGTCGTGGAGCAGCGCGGGACGAAGCCGGCAAGACCCGAAGACCGGGCCTCTCCTGAGCTGCTGCTCTCGGCCTTCCGCGAGATGGACCAGGCCGTCGCCCTTGTTTCCTTCAGCGACGGCGTCGCCCGGGTGGTGGAGGTGAACGACGCCTTCTCGCGCCGGACGGGCATCCCCGCGGATGCGGCGAGATGCGCCGACATCCTCTCCCTCATCCCCGCCCATCCCGCCAACCTTGCGGCCCTTCGCGAACTGCGCCACGGCCTCCGCAACAACCATGAGACGACGGTCCGCCTTGCGCTCGGCGGGCGGGACCATGCCTGCACCGAATTCTCCCTCCGCCCCCTGACGGCGGGACGGAGCGCAAGCTTCCTCTGCACCCTGCGCCCCATATCGAACCCGGCGCCGTTCGCGGACGGTCCGGTGGGCGACCGCCTGCTCGCGTTTTTGAGCCACGACCTGCGCACGCCCCTGAACGGCATTCTCGGCTTTTCCGAGATCATGATGACCGATCTTCTGGGCCCGCTCGCGCCCGAGGATTACCGGTCCTACGCCCGCGACATCCACGAGGCGGGGCAGGATCTGCTGCAGCTGGTGAACGGCCTTCTGGACATCAGCCAGTCCCACGCCGGAAGCCTCAGGCTGCGGGACGAGCCCTTTTCCTTGCGCCGCTGCATCGACCTTTGCCTCGACGGCGTGCGGCCCAGGGCGGCGGCTGCCGGGGTCGCCGTCCGCCGCTCCATCGCCCGCGACCTTCCGGACTTCCGCGGCGACGAGGCGCGGCTCAGGCAGGTCTTCGCCATCCTGCTCGCCAATGCGGTCGCAGCAAGCCCGCGCGGCGGCCGGGTAACCTTCCGCGCCTGGCATGACCGGCACGGCCTTCATCTCACCTGCACCAACAGCGGCGCGGGCTTCTTCGCCGCAAGACCGGCCGGCGGCGAATCCCATCTCTGCATCGATTACCCTTACGGCGACCCGCAGCTCAGCACGGGGCTCGGCATCGGCCTTCCCATCGTGCGCGTGCTGGTGGAGCGCCATGACGGAAGCGTCAATGTCACCGGCCGGCGCGGCAGCGGCGCCCGCGTCGCCATCCATTTCCCCGCCGATCGCCTGGTATTCGACGCCTGACCGGACGTCCCGTTCGGAAATCCTTGAAAATCCCGCCGCAAAGCCGTTTGATAGGCCGGATGGCCCGCATCAGCGCGGGCAATGCGTAGAGTTTTCGGCAGGACAAAGGCCCATGGAAGAGGACGGCGAAGTTTTCAAGGTCATCACGGCGAACCGCCTTCGCGACGGCATCATCGTCTATCTCAGGATCATCGACGACCGGGAGGTCGCCTGGGTCGAAGCCATCGGCGACGCCACCGCCTTCGCCGAGCATGAGGTGGAGTCCGCCCTCGCCCGCGCGACCGCCGCGGAGCAGCAGACCGTGGTGGTCGGCGTCTATCCGACGGAAGTGGCGGGCCGCAACCGGCCCCTGACGGCGCGCGAGCGCATCCGGGCGAACGGTCCTTCGGTCAAATACGGGCATGCGGCGCTGGCGCCCGATTTCACCATCTGACCGGCCGCATCCCCCCCTAACGGAGACACCATCATGAGCGTGGACGCCATCATCAACGACCTCAGGGAGCGCATCAAGGACAGCCCGGTGCGCGCGGACGTGAAGTTCGACCTCGGCAGCGATGGCGTGATCCTGGTCAAGGGATCGACGACGCCGCCCGAGATCTCCCGCGAGGACGGACCGGCGGAGGTCACGCTGCGCCTGTCCGCCGCCGATCTTCAGGAGATCCTCGACGGCTCCCTCAATCCGCAGATGGCCTTCATGGGCGGCCGCCTGCAGGTGGACGGCAACATGGCGCTCGCCATGCAGCTTGCCGACGTGCTGGGCTGATCCGGGCAAGACTGCCCGCCCTTGTCATTCCCGTTTCCACAAAGAAAAAGGGCGCGTCCAGGACGCGCCCTTGTTCTTTTTCAGCGGTATCGCGCTTACCGCTTGTCGAGCACGATTTCCACGCGACGGTTCCGCGGCTCCGGCACGCCGTCGCCGGTCTGCACTTCGGGCCGGGACTCGCCGTAGGCCTGGGTGTCGTAGGTGATCTCGTTGCCGTTGATGCCGCGCTGGATCAGGGCCTGGCGCACCGCTTCGGCGCGGCGTTCGGACAGGCGCTGGTTGTAATCGCTGGGGCCGGCGGTGTCCGCATGGCCGCGCAGGATCAGCTGCACGGGCGCGAGATCGCGGGCCGCGCGCGCCGCTTCGTCGATGATGCTGGCCGCTTCCGGCGTGATCTCGGCGCTGTCGAAGCCGAAATGCACCATGAACGGTCCGGGCGGAGGCACCGGCACGGGCTCGGGCGCAGGCGCGGGTTCGGGCTCGGGCTGCGGCTCGGGCTGCACGGTGCGCACCGGCTCTTCCCGGCGCGGCGCGGCGCCGCCGAACTTCCAGCTGAGGCCAACCATCACGAGATGGGTGGTGTAGTCGCCTTCAAGACCGCGGCCGAGGGCGTCCACAAGATTCGGATTCTCCGCGTTGAAATAGCGATAGTCGACCGTGAGGTCGAGCTGGCGGCTGATTTCATAGCGCAGGCCGGCGATGCCCTGATAGGCGAAGACGGTCTTCGAATCGTCGAGGAACGCCGTGGCGCCGGTGCGGTAATTGTTGAAGTTGATGCGCGACGCACCCATGCCGAAGCCGAGATAGGGCTTCAGCGGCGCACCGAAATCGATGTCGTAATAGAGGTTCGCCATCAGGTTGGTGGCGCGAGTCTTGCCGCTGTCGCCGGGATTGGTGCCGCGCGCCATGGCGAAGCCGCCGGCATTCTCGATGCCGTAGTCGTCGACGCCGTTCTCATGACGGCTCAGCTCCGCCTCGAGGCGCACGCCGCCGAAATCGTAACCGACCGCCGCGCCCGCGGCCCAGCCGGTGTCATGGGAGGAATGGCCGGCGAAGCCCGATTCCGCGCTCTCGAGGCGCGACTTTTCGGCCATGGACACGCCGCCGCGAAGGCTCACATAGGGATATTTCTCCTTCGCCTCCTGGGCCATGGCCGGCTGCAGGGCGAGCAGAACGGCAGCGCCCCCCAGCAACATCTTGTTGAGATGAGCCCTCATGGTTTTTCCTCTCTCCTAAAACGTCTATGGAAATTCGTATAGAACCAAAGATAGATAGATTTGTTCCCCCGCGGCAAGCGCCGTGGAGATGTCGTTGAGAACTAAATGGGAATTATGGTCAAAATGGGGACGCGAGAATCGGGAATTTTTCTTATCCCCTTCCCCCCAAAAGAGTCATATGCGGACGGGCGACGGCCGATCGGGGCCGGGGCCGCGATTTTCCGCGGCGCAGGGCGCGGCCACACCGCCGCCATAGGCGCGGATGCCGTCCAGCCGCACGCGGCTCGTCCAGACGTCGGCGGTGGACTGGGCGATCGCCTGGGCGACGAAGGCCGGATTGTAGGGAAACCAGGCGTCGGTGCGGCGACGGCCGAGGCGCAGGTCCGGCCGGCGGCGGCGTTCCTCCGTGGGGGCGGGGACCATATGGGTCAGGTTCTGGTGCCTCATGGGTCAAACCTTCCATCTTGCATCCGCCTGATGCAAAGCAACATCCGGGCCAATGGCGGAAAGCGCGCGAGTCCGGGCGGTCGAGGCCGCCGCCTGTCAGCACGGCCGACAGCGCCGTCCGGATTCAGGACAATGCGCGGCTCCAGGTCAGGCCCGCCCGCGCCGCCTTTTGCATGAGACTCGGGAGCCCCGCATCACCGAGCTCCCGCAGCGGCCACCATTCGCCGTCGATCGCGGGGACCGCCGGCGGCGCCGCAAGTCGCGCCGCCAGCACCCGAAGGTGCAGGCTGAAATGGGTGAAGACATGACGCACCTCGGGCTCGACCGGAGCGAACGGGCCCAATGCCGAAAGGACGCCGGCCATGTCGCCCGCCCCATCGTTTCCATCCCAGCCCTGGCTCGGCAGGGCGCGCATGCCGCCGAGAAGCCCGGTCGGGGGTCGGCGGACGAGGAGGACCGCAGGCGCGCCCGTTTCGGGATGGGGCGCCTCCAGCCACCAGGCGACGCCGTCCCGCCGGGGCTTGTCTGCGGGCGCGGCGCGGCGGGGGAAGCTTTCCTCATCCCCCCGGGCATGGGCGGCGCAACTGCGGCTCCAGGGGCAAAGCAGGCATTTGGGCCGCCGCGGCGTGCAGATGGTGGCGCCGAGATCCATGATCGCCTGGGCATAGTCCCCGGGGCGGAACGCGGGCGTCAGCTCCGCGGCGCGGCGGCGCAGTTCGGGTTTCGCCGCAGGCAGGGGCGTTTCCACGGCGAAGATACGGGCGATCACCCGCTCCACATTGCCGTCGACGACGGTCGCCGGTTCATCGAAGGCGATCGCCGCGATGGCGGCCGCCGTATAGGGGCCGATGCCGGGAAGCTCCGCGAGCTTAGCCGCCGTCTCGGGAAAGCGGCCGCCGAGCTCCTCCGCCACCACGCGCGCGCATTTGTGCAGGTTGCGCGCCCGGGCGTAGTAGCCGAGGCCCGCCCAGGCGGCAAGCACGTCCTCCACGGGCGCGCGGGCGAGGTCGAAGACGGTCGGCCAGCGGGCGAGGAAATCGAGATAATAGGGAATGACGGCGGCGACCGTCGTCTGCTGCAGCATCACTTCGCTGAGCCACACGCCGTAGGGATCGGGCCGCGCGCCCGATCCCGGCGGGCTGCGCCAGGGCAGGCTTCGCGCCTGCCGGTCGTAATGATCGAGAAGGGCCTCGGCCAGGCCTTCGCGGGACATTGCAGCCTCCGTGGAAAAGCGTAGCATGGGCCCTTGCAGTCTCACCGTCACTGATCCGAGGTAACGGAACGCCGCCGCGATGACAAGCGCCAAGGCCGGGGAAGGCCAGCACAATCCCGAGGACCGGAAGCCCAAGCGCTCATGGAAGACCCAGAGCCTTGCGGAATCCCTCGCGCCCGTGACGCGGGACCTGTGCGCCGCCCAGGGTTTCGCCCAGGCGGAGATCGTCACCCGCTGGCGCGAGATCGTGGGGCCGGACCTCGCCGAGCACTGCCTGCCCGACAAGCTCACCTTCCCCAAGGGCCAGGACAGCGGCACGCTTCATATATTGTCGTCAGGAAGCTTCGCGCTGACGCTGCAGCATCTGGAGCCGCAGGTGCTCGCCCGAATCAACGGCTATTTCGGCTTTCCCGCCGTCTCGCGCATCACGATCCGCCAGGCGCCCCTGCCGATTCCCCCGCGCCGTCGCCGCAGGACGCCGCCTGCCGATCCCAAGGCCCGGGCGGAAGCGGGCGCTCTGGTCGCCGAGCTTCGCGACCCCGATCTGCGGCAGGCCCTTCAATCCCTTGGGGAAAAGGTCATCGGCAGCGAGCGCAAGAGCGCGCGACGGTGAATTTTCCCCGCCGCCACCTTTTCGCCTATTGAGGCGGGCAGACTGCTTTGTCTATACTCAGGCCACCATATATAGTAGGCAGACGATGAAGACACACAAAGTCGCGCGAATCTCCGGCGCCCTCGGCGGGCTTTTCGGCATTCTTGTTGCGGGTGCGATCATGGGCGCTGTCCCGGCTGCGGCCATGGGCGACAAGCCGCAGGAGCAGGCAAGCCCCGCGAAGCCTGCGGAGCAGAAGGTCGCCGCTGCCGACGGGGCGGCGAAGAGCGCGGCGAAGCCTGCGACCCGCGACCGCTTCGACGGTACGGCCGACATCGTCCTTGGCGACGAGAACGCGCCGATCACGGTCATCGAATATGCGTCGCTCACCTGTTCGCACTGCGCGGCGTTCCACGCGAACGTCTTCCCGGAATTCAAGAAGCAGTATGTGGAGACCGGCAAGGCCAAGTTCATCCTGCGCCATTTCGTGCTGAACGGGCCGGATCTCGCGGCCTCCATGGTCGCCCGCTGCGGCACCACCGACGACAAGCGCTATCACGCCCTTGTGGACCTGTTCTTCCGCCGTCAGGCCAGCTGGATCAAGCCGTGGCAGGATCTGGGCCAGCCGCCGGCGGACGCCAGGCTGTCCGACCTCGCCGTTGCGGCGAAGCTGGATGAGTTCGTGCGCCCCGCCGGAATCACCGCCACCCAGGTGCGGGAGTGCCTTGAGAGCGACAAGCTGCGCGACGACCTGCTCAAGGTGCGCGGCGAAGGCCAGCGCCAGTACGAGATCACGGGCACGCCGACCATCATCATCAACGGCAAGGTCTATGACGGCGACCATAACTTCGCGGATTTCGACAAGGCCCTGCGCGCCGCGCGCTGACATGTAGGGCGTTCAGGGATTCCGCGGCAGGAGGGAACCTCAGTTGCATTTCACGCGGCTGCGCCTTTCGGGCTTCAAGTCCTTCGTCGACCCGACCGAGCTCCTGATCGAGCCGGGTCTGACGGGAGTCGTGGGGCCCAACGGCTGCGGCAAGTCCAACCTCCTCGAAGCCCTGCGCTGGGTCATGGGCGAAAACTCGGCCAAGAGCATGCGCGGCACGGGGATGGAGGACGTGATCTTCGCCGGGACCACCAACCGCCCGGCGCGCAACCTGGCCGAGGTCACCCTCTATATCGACAATACGGAGCGCCGTGCCCCCGCGGCCTTCAATGACGAGATCTTCCTCGAGGTCACCCGCCGCATCGAGCGGCAGAGCGGCTCCGCCTATCGCATCAACGGGCGGGACGTGCGCGCCCGCGACGTCCATCTGCTGTTCGCCGACATGGCGACGGGCGCCCATTCGCCAGCGCTTGTTAGCCAGGGCCGCGTCGGTGCCCTCATCAACGCCAAGCCCCGCGACCGCCGCGCGCTTCTTGAAGAGGCCGCCGGGATCAGCGGCCTGCAGAGCCGCCGCGACGAGGCGGAACGCCGCCTCAAGGCGTCGGAGGCCAATCTCCTGCGGCTCAATGACGTCATGGGCCAGATCGAGACCCAGGTCCAGAGCCTGCGCCGCCAGGCCAGGCAGGCGGCGCGCTACCGCGAGCTCAGCCAGGCGATCCGCCGCCATGAGGCCATGCTTTATTATCTGGAATGGCGGCTCGCGGCCGAGAAGCTCATGGAGACCGAGCGATCCTTACGCGAGATCGAGCTGAAGCTTGCCGAGATCGCCGGGGACGAGGCCCGCATCTCCGCCCGCCAGTCGCAGCTCGCGGCCGAACTCCCCCGCCTGCGTCAGGCCGAGGCGGAGCGGGCCGCCGCCCTCCACCGCCTTGCGGTCGCCCGCGACGGGCTGGTGCGGGAAGAGCGCAACGTGGCCGAAGCCACCATGCGCCTCACCCAGCAGCTGTCCCAGATCGAGGCCGACATCAAGCGTGAGGCGTCCCTGGTGGAGGACGCCCGCAACGCCACCGAGCGGCTGGAGGCCGAACGCTTCGAGCTTGAGGCCGCAAGCGAGGGCGAGGCCGACGCCCAGGCGGCGGCCGCCGCCGCGGTCGAGGCCGCAAGCCGCGCGGCGAGCGCCCGGGAAGCGGCTCTCGACCAGCTGCGCCAGAAGCGCGCCGCCCTGGCCGCCGAACAGAATCGCCTGCAGCAGGCGGTGAACGCCGCCGAAGCCCGCCTCCTTCGCCTGCGCCGAGACCGCGAGGGGATGGAGGCGCGCATCCGCGACGTGGCGGCGAGCCCCGACGTCGCCGCCCTCGAACAGGAGCAGGAAGCGATCTTCGCCATCGAGGCGCGGGTCGAATCGCTCGCCGGCGCCGCCGACGAGGCGCGGGAAGCGACCGAGGCGGCGCGCGAGGACGAACGGCGCAAGCGCGAGATTCTGGAAGCCCGGCGCACCGAGCTCACGCGCATCGAATCCGAGCGCGATGCGCTTCGCCGCATGCTGGCGAGCGCCAAGACCGAGGGCGCGACCCCCGTCGCCGACCTCATGAAGGTGCGCGCAGGATTCGAGGCCGCCTTGGGCGCGGCCCTCGGCGACGATCTCGATGCGCCGCTCGACGAGGAGGCGCCGCTCCACTGGCGCGACCTGCCGCCCCTCGGCGATGCGCCCGCCCTTCCCGCCGGCGCGGAACCCCTGGCGCAATATGTCGATGCGCCGCCCGCCCTCGCCCGCCGCCTGTCACAGGTGGGGGTGGTGGATGCGGCCACGGCTGCCGAGCTCCAGTCCGCCCTCCGTCCCGGCCAGCGGCTGGTGAGCCGTGAGGGCGACCTGTGGCGCTGGGACGGGCTTGTGGCGTCCGCCGACGCGCCGACGGCGGCCGCCGTGCGGCTGGCCCAGCGCAACCGGCTGGACGAGCTGGACGCCCTTGCGGAATCGGCGCAGGAGGCGGTCGATTCCGCCGCCTACGAGCTTGAGCAGGCGGCGGCGCGGGCGCGGGATGCCGCCAGTCGCGAGCGCGAGACCCAGCAGGCCCACCGCAACGCCGAATCCGACCTCAACGCCGCGCGCAAGAAGCTTGCGGAGCTCGAACGCCGGGCGGCCCAGGCCCATGCCCAGCGCGCCGCCCTGCAGGAAGCGATCGCCCGCCTCGACCGCGACATCGAGGAAGTGACCGCCGAGCGGGACGAGGCGGCGGAGTCCCTTGCCATGCTCGCCCCCGCCGACGATCTCGAGGCGGAGATCGAGGCGGCGAAGGCCGAGGTCGAGACGCTCCGCCTGCGTCTCGCCGCGGCGCGAGCGGAGCATGACACCATCGCCGCCCAGGCCCGCCACCGCCGGGAGCGGCTGCAGCACATCCTTCAGGAGCTGGCCGCCTGGACCAACCGCCTCGGCAATGCGGAGCGGCAGGACCGGGCGCTGGCCGAACGCCGGGCGCAGGTGACCGAGGAGCTTGCCGTCCTTGCCGAACGGCCGGCGGAGCTCGCCGAGGACCGGGAACGCCTCAATCAGGAGATCGCCATCGCCGAGGAAGCCCGGCGCGAGGCGGCCGACGCCCTCGCCGCCCAGGAAGCGGCGGTGGCCGAGGCCAATCAGGAGGCGCGGCGGATCAATGCGGCGCTCATGGAGGCGCGCGAGCTGCGCGCCCGGGCCGAGGCCAATCTCGAACAGATCATGGAACGCCGCCGCGCCGCCGCCCAGCGCATCGCGGAAGAGTTCGAATGCAACCCGGCGGACGTGCCGGAGAAGATGGACCTGCCCGCGGACCTGCCCACCATCGAGGAGGTGGAAGGCGATCTCCACGACCTCAAGCGCGAGCGCGACCGCCTCGGCGCCGTGAACCTCCGCGCCGACGTGGAGCTGCAGGAATACGAAGCCCAGTTCGACAACCTGTTCAAGGAGCGGACCGACCTTGAGGAAGCGATCGCCCGCCTGCGTCAGGCGATCCACAGCCTCAACCGCGAGGGCCGGGAGCGGTTGCTCGCCGCCTTCACCGAGGTCAATACCCACTTCTCGACCCTGTTCCGGACGCTCTTCGGCGGCGGCGAGGCCCACTTGACACTTACGGAAGCGGAGGATCCGCTGGAAGCGGGGCTGGAGATCATGGCGAGCCCCCCGGGGAAGAAGCTGCAGTCCCTGTCGCTCCTTTCCGGTGGCGAGCAGGCGCTGACCGCGCTCTCCCTCATCTTCGCGGTCTTCGTCACCAATCCGGCGCCCATCTGCGTCCTCGACGAGGTGGACGCGCCCCTGGACGACGCCAACGTGGAGCGCTTCTGCAACATGCTGGACGAGATGGTCCAGCGCACCGCGACCCGCTTCCTGGTCGTCACCCACAACGCCGTCACCATGTCGCGCATGAACCGGCTTTTCGGGGTCACCATGGCCGAGCGCGGCGTCAGCCAGCTGGTGTCCGTGGACCTCGAGCGGGCGGAGCAGCTTCGTGCCGTCGGCTAATCCACAAAATTTCCTTCTGTATCAAGCGGTTAGACGACGTGGCAGAATCTGTTGGGGCGGCCCTTTCCAATCTTGACAGGTATGGGGTCTGCCACTATGGTGCACACGACTTTTTCAGCGCCAGAGCCTGAAAAAGCGGCACTTCCAGGCGATTGAGCGTGACGGAATGCGGGGTTGCCGATGACGCCCAAGGGCGATGACCATACCCCAGCCGGCAAGACGCACGAGAGTTTCGAAGCGCGGCTTAGGGCGGCTCGGCGCGGGGGGAAGCCGAAGGGCAAGCGGCTTCTGTACGAGACGACCGCCTTCGGAATTGCCGTCCGGATGGTGGCCGAACTTGTGTCTGGGCTGATTGTCGGCGGTGGAATAGGCTGGTTGCTGGACCGCTGGCTCGGAACATCCCCCTGGTTGCTGGTTGTGTTTTTCGCGCTGGGCGCGGCGGCAGGCATCATGAATGTCTTTCGTGCGGCTCGCGAGATGAATGCGGCGCGGGACAAGGCCGAGGCCGAACGCGAGGCCGAGGACGGAAGCGCGCCGAAGGGTCCGTCCCAGGACGGGAATTGAGAGTGACGATGTTGCCGCCGGTCCATGGTTCCATAGACCGGCGCAATTGTGGAAAAGGGAAGACAAGTGGCCGACAATCACAGTCCGCTTGCGCAGTTCGAGATCCATCGCTACGTGCCGATCGAGCTCGGCGGCTATGACATCTCATTCACCAACTCGTCGCTCTTCATGGTCATCGCCGTCGCCGTGATGAGCTTCTTCGTGCTCGGCGGCATGAGCCGCGCCGCGCTCGTCCCCGGGCGCTGGCAGGTGGCGGTCGAGTCCATGTACGAGTTCGTCGCCGACATGCTGAACAGCACGGCGGGCAGCGACGGCCGCAAGTACTTCCCGTTCGTCTTCACCCTGTTCACCTTCATCCTGACCGCGAACCTCCTGGGCATGCTGCCCTACTCCTTCACGGTCACGAGCCATATCATCGTCACCTTCGCCCTGGCGCTCGTGGTGTTCGTGGGTGTGACCATCATCGGCTTCGCCCGCCACGGTCTCGGCTTCCTGCGTTCCTTCGTGCCGTCGGGCGTGCCGTTCATCATGCTGCCCCTCATCGTGGTGATCGAGGTGATCTCCTATTTCACCCGCCCCATCAGCCTGTCGGTCCGTCTTTTCGCCAACATGCTGGCGGGCCATACCATGATGAAGGTGTTCGGCGGCTTCGTCGCGGCGCTCGGGATCTTCGGGATCCTGCCGCTGGCCTTCATGGTCGCGCTGGTGGCGCTGGAGATCGTCGTCGCCCTGCTGCAGGCCTATGTGTTCGCAGTGCTCAGCTGCATCTATCTTGCCGGCGTGCTTCATATCGAGCATTGATGCCGCGGCAACATGTACCCCACTGCCATTGTCTGTTAACAAGAGGATCTACCCATGGACGTTGAAGCTGCAAAAATGATCGGCGCGGGTCTCGCCTGCTTCGCTCTCATCGGCGCCGGTCTCGGCATCGGCAACATCTTCGGCAACTATCTCGCCGGCGCGCTGCGCAACCCGGCCGCTGCCCCGGGCCAGTTCACCAACCTCCTCCTCGGCTTCGCCCTCGCCGAAGCGACCGGCCTCTTCGGCCTGGTGGTTGCGCTGGTCATCCTGTTCGGCTGATCCCGGGATCAGTCCAGCCGCAGGCGGCGGCCACGGTGCCTTGTACCGCGGCCGTCCGTTTTGTCCGTTCGGGGCCTGTTGCCCCAAAGGCGCCTCCCGCTCCTGAATGCGGGCGTTCTGAGCCTTCACGCGCTGAGAGGATGTGATGCCGCAGCTTAATCCCGCGGATTTCATGCCGCAGCTTTTCTGGCTGTTCGTAACCTTCATCACGCTCTATGTCATCCTGGCCAAGGCCGGCCTCCCTCGGATTGCACGGTTGCGCGACGAACGGGCGACGCGAATTGCCAATGACCTCGAGACCGCCGAGCGTCTGAAGCGCGAAGCGGATGCGGCCGCCGCAGCCAATGCCGCCGCCCTCGCCGAAGCCCGCGCCAAGGCCGCGGCCCTCGCCGACAGCACCCGCGAGAAGCTGAAGGCCCAGGCCGAAAGCCGTCAGCGCGAAGTGGCCGAACAGCTCGCCCGCGACATCGAGGCGGCGGAAGCCCGCGTCAATGCCGCCAAGCAGCAGGCCCTTGCGGAAGTGCGCGACGTGGCGGCCGACGCCGCGCGCGAGATCGTCGCCAAGCTCACCGGCGTGCAGGTTGACGAACAGGCGGTGCGCAGCGCCGTCGAGCGTCGCCTCGCCGGCGCCGGGAAGGGAGCCAACTGATGTTTGACGCCACCTTTTTCGTCGGCCTTTCGGTCGTCCTCTTCGTCCTGGTGATCATCTGGAAGAAGGTCCCGTCCCTGGCCGCTGCGGCTCTCGACAAGCGCGCCGAGGAAATCCGCGCCCAGATCGAGGAGGCCCGGAGCCTGCGCGACGAGGCCCAGGCCCTGCTCGCCCAGCACCAGAAGGAGCAGCGCGAAGCCGCCAAGCGGGCCGAGGAGCTCATTGCCACCGCCGAGCGGGAAGCGAAGCTCGTCACCGAGGAAGCGGAGCGCAACCTCAATGAGCTGATCGCCCGCCGCGAAGCCATGGCCCGCAACAAGATCGCCCAGGCGGAAGCCGCCGCGGTCAAGGAAGTGCGCCAGATCGCCGCGACCGTCGCCGCGGAAGCCGCAGCCGAGCTCATCGCCGCCCATCTCAAGGGCGCGGAGCAGGAAGCGCTCGTGAACGACGCCATCGAAAAGCTCGGCCAGCGCCTGCACTGAGAGAGAGATCGCATCTTTCATCAAAAACCCCGCTTTGCTCGGCAAAGCGGGGTTTTTTGTTTGTGGCGAGAACGCCCAAAGGGCGGTGAAGCGGCGGGTTATTCCGCCGCTTCGGCCATGGGCGGCGTCCAGCGCAGGA
>CAZDSS010000025.1:0-29350 GCA_964508185.1 uncultured Sphingomonadales bacterium | reverse complement strand
CGTTCGAACCTCGTCGGCATGGGCGTGCTGCCGCTCACCTTCAAGGACGGCGACAACCGCGAGACCCTGGGCCTCACCGGCACCGAAACCTTCGACATCACCGGCATCGAAGGCAACATCACGCCGCGTCAGGACGTGAAGTGCACCATCACCTACGCGGACGGCCGGAAGAAGGAGATCACCCTCCTCTGCCGCATCGATACGGTGAACGAGGTGGAATATTTCCGCCACGGCGGCATCCTGCACTACGTGCTGCGGAGCCTCGCCGCGTAAGAGATCGGATCGAGGATCGGAAGAAGGCGCCGGCCGCAGGGTCGGCGCCTTTTTTCTTGCGGGCGCAAGGCCCCGCTTCACCACACTGTGATTGGTCGGGGCGGGGGCATGAACCTAAGCTCGGATGATGATCCGCCCTGCTGCCAGATTCGCCTCAGGCGTTCTTCTTGCCGCTTCCTGTCTGACGCTCTCCTGTCTGACGGGCCTCGCCACCGGTGGGGGCAATGCCCTTGCCGGTGACGAGGGGCGGCAGGACGCCGCGCCGCTTACCGTCATCGAACTGTTCACGAGCCAGGGCTGCGCCTCTTGCCCGCCGGCCGATGCGATCCTCGCGGAACTTGCGCAGGAGCCCGGGCTGATGGCGCTCACCTGGGCGGTGGATTACTGGGATTATCTCGGCTGGCGCGATACGCTGGCGCGGCCCGAGAACACCGAACGCCAGCGCGCCTACGGGCGAAGCCTGGGGGTGACCGGCGTCTATACCCCGCAGGCCGTCGTCGACGGCCGGGTGCAGCTCATCGGCTCGCGGCGGGCAGAGCTGGATGCCGCGATCGCCGAGCGGCGGGAAAGCGCCGCAAACCCCGTCATCAAGCTTGCCGCGGAAGCGGACGGATTTTCCCTCGAGCTTCCCGATGCAGGCGACGTTTCGTCGGCCACCCTGTGGCTCGTCGGCTTCGACCCGGAGCACGAGGTCGAGATCGCCGAGGGCGAGAACGGCGGGCGGACCATCATCTATCACAATGTGGTGCGCGGGCATGAGCCCCTCGCCCGCTGGGAGGGAGAAAGCCTGAAGCTTCATCTGTCGGCCAGGGATCTCGCCCGGGTCGCGGGCGCGGCCCACGCGCTCATTCTTCAGGAAGGGGAAAGCGGGCCCGTACTGGATGCCCGCCGCATCGGCGCCGACTAGGCGGCCTCCGTCACCGGAAGCACCAGCAGCCCGCCCATGGCCCGCGCGAGGGACGCCGCCGTCACCGCGACGGAGAGGAACACCATCGGTGCCGCCAGCACGAGCAAAGGCACGATCAGCGCAGGAAGATCGCCCGCGAGCCGCACCGCGCCCAGGGCGACAAGCGCCGGAGCGAGCGACAGGAGGATGACGAGGACGAGCGTCAATCCGTTACCCCGAGACCAGCGCCAGATGTCGCGCGCCCGGATGTCGTCCCGCCCCGCAGCGAGGGCCGCGTAATAGGCGACGATGCGCACGAGCAGGGGCGAGGTTATGAGCAGCGCGAGGGGCAAGGCGAGGTCCACCGCCCGCTCCACCGCCTGGCCGCGGAACGGCGCGTCGGTGAGCGCGAGATTGGCGCCCGCCAGCACCAGGGTGGGCGGCAACAGAATGAGGACGGCCAGGGGCACCACCACCGCCACGCGCCCCGCCGCCCGCAGCAGGCCATGGGGCGTCGGCACCGGCACCGCCCGGCGTCTGAACCCCAGGACGAAGCGGAACCAGGTGACCGCGAACAGCACCGGAAGGCAATCGGCCACGAGGCCGAAGACGGAGATCGGCGACGGCGCAGCGCGCGACAGCAAGGAAAATGCGAGCCACAGGGCCGCGGGCCAGGCGGCGAGACGCAGGGCCGCCCGGCGCTCGTGGAGGACGAACCCCCATCCCCGTGCAACCAGCTCATATGCGAAGCGCAACTTGACCATGACCAATCCCCCGACTGGCCATGGATGAAGCAAGGACCGTGCCAGATGGTAAACGGGGCGTTAATCCGCCGATCCCGGCGCGGCGCGGCGCGGCGCGCGTAAGCGGCCGCTTACAGCAAGGCCCCGGCCTGTCCCATATATGGACGGGGCCCGGGGCCTGCAGGCGCTTTAACCACAATATCCTGGCGAGGGCGGATTTCCTCAACCGAGAGCGCGGGTCATGACGGTCGCAAGCCGTCGGGCGAAGGCCGCGGGATCGGGCAATTGCTCGCCGCCCAGGATCCGCGCCTGATCGAGCAGCAGATGGGCCGCGTCGGCAAGCCCTGCATCGCCGCCTTCGGCGGCCGCCCGGGCCGCCAGCGCGCGCACCAGCTCATGGCCCGGATTGATTTCCAGAATGCGCGGGCTCACGGAATCGAGCTTCTGATGCTGCTTCAGCAGCCGGGCGATATGCATGTCCATGTCGCCCTCGTCGGCGACGAGGCAGGCCGGGCTGTCGGTGAGCCGGTCGGTGCTGCGCACGTCCTTCACATTGTCGCCGAGATGGAGCTTGAGGGCGGCGATGAGCTTGTCCATGCCCTCGGCGGGCTTGTCCTTTGCCTCATCCTTGTCCTTGTCGCCGTCGGGAGCCTTGATGTCCGCAAGGTCCGACGCGCCGCGGGTGACGGAACGGATGGGCTTGCCGTCGAATTCGGTGACCGCCGTCAGCCAGAAATCGTCCACGGGGTCGGTGAGCAGCAGCACTTCGACCCCCTTGGAGCGGAAGCCTTCGAGATGGGGGCTGCGCTTGACGGCGGCGAGATCGTCGCCGGTGATCACATAGATCGCCTTCTGCTCGGGCTTCATGCGCGACACATAGTCCGCCAGGCTCGTCCAGCCCTCAACCGCGGTGGAGCGGAAGCGGGCGAGCTTCAGAAGCTCGTCGCGACGCTCGAAATCCTCGTAGATCCCTTCCTTGATGACCGCGCCGAAGGTCTCCCAGATCTTGTGGAACCTGTCGGCGTCACTTTCCGCAAGCCTGGCGAGGTCGGCGAGCACGCGCTTCGTCACAGCCTTGCGGATGCGGCCGAGCACCGGATTGTTCTGCAGCATCTCGCGGCTGATGTTGAGGGGGAGATCCTCGGAATCGATGATGCCGCGAAGGAAGCGGAGATAGGCCGGCAGAACGTTGTCGCAATCGTCGGTGATGAAGACGCGCTTCACGAACAGCTTCACCGAGGACTTGCGCGCGGGATCGAAGAGGTCGAAGGGCCGCATGGTGGGCACGAACAGCAGGACCGTATATTCCAGCGTGCCTTCCGCCCGGTAGTGGATGGTGTAGGCCGGCTCGTCGAAGGCATGGCCCACATGGCGGTAGAATTCCTTGTACTGGTCGTCGGTGATCTCGGACTTCGGCCGCACCCAGAGGGCGGAGCCCTGGTTCACCGTCGCCGCATCGCCCTCGCCCGCGACCGCCAGCGAGATCTTCACCGGGATATGGTCCGAATAGGTCTTGACGATCTCGGAGAGTCGCGCCTTTTCGAGGAATTCGCGGGCGTCCTCCTTCATGTGGAGCACGATGGTGGTGCCGCGGCCGTCCCGGGATCCGGGCCGGATCGCATATTCGCCGAGGCCGTCGGATTCCCAGATCCAGGCGTCATCGCTCCCCGCCTTGCGGCTCGTCACCTCCACCTTGTCAGCGACCATGAAGGCGGAATAGAAGCCGACGCCGAACTGGCCGATGAGGCTCAGATCCTTGCGCGCGTCGCCCGTGAGCTTCTCCATGAAGGCCGAGGTGCCGGAGCGCGCGATGGTGCCGAGATTGTCCATCAGCTCCTCGCGGCTCATGCCGATGCCGTTGTCGGAGATGGTCAGCGTCGCCGCCTTGGGATCGGCCGAAATGGCGATCTCGAACTCCTTGCCGCCATCCAGGAGTTCCGGGCGGGTCAAGGCCTCGTAGCGCAGCTTGTCGCAGGCGTCGGACGCGTTCGATATGAGCTCGCGCAGGAAGATCTCGCGCTCGGAATAGACCGAATGCACCATGAGATGCAGAAGGCGCGCGACCTCGGCCTGGAAGCCGTGACGCTCGATGGTCTCGTCCACCGACGAAGCTGTGGTCATTGGGTATCTCCGTGAAGTCTTTCGCTCAGCAGCATCACATATGTTGCGGCGGCGCGGCTTATCAAGAAGCCTTCTCGTTTTCCGGCGCCAGGAGCTGATCGAGCATGGGGGTAAGATCGCGGATCTTGTAGTCCGGAAGTTCGAAGCGCCAGCGGCCGAGGCGCTCGTTGATGTCGGTCGCTTCCGGGCCCTCGCCTTCCGCCGCAAAGCGCACCCAGTTGCCCTGGATGCCGAGAGTGACGGAGAGCCCATCGAAGGTGCGGAAGGTGACCCGCGCCGTCTCGGCCTCGTCCTCGTCGCCGGCCGGGCGCACGTCGTCGAAACTCAGGAACGCGAGGGAGGACGCCAGCGCCTCCGGCCCGCCATAGGTCTTGAGCTTGCGGCCCTTCGGCAGCTGGTCGAGGGTGAAATCGTCTTCCGCCTTGTCGCGCGCCAGGCGCAGCTCCTCCCCGTTGTCGTGGCGAACGACGATCTCGGCGATCCGCTCCTTCTGCAGGGTGAACAGGCGGTCGTCCATCCATTCCGATTGCTTCGCCGAAATGTCCGGCACGTGATCGACAAGCCAGGTTGCGGCCTCCCCCGGGCGGCGGACATAGGCCCGCTCTCCCCCGGACGTGCTGCCCCCGGGCGCGGAACTTGCCGCCCGGTCGCCGACCAGAAGGCTCGCGACCTCCTTGTCCCCGCCGCGCAAGGTGACGCGACGGGCGCGGGATTTCTCATTGTCGATGTCGCCGAGACCCAGACGGTCGTGGAGTTCGGGCTGCCGCGTCTTGGGCTCGATCACCGTCATGCGGCCGAAGGACAGGATGAGGCGGCGCACCATGGCGCGGTCCGCAGGATAGTCGTGCTTGTCGGGCAGGACCCATTGTTCGTCGCCCGCGCGCCGGATCACCACGGCGCCGTCCCTGTCGGCGATCTCGATCTCGGTGACCCGGTCGAATTCCTGCTCGATTCCGGGGAACAGCGCCGCGCGGTCGGCGGCGCGGTTGCTGTCGCGCTCGCCGAGAACCACGGCGACGGCGGCCGCAACGGCCGCCAGGGTGACGATGATGAGGGCAAGGGAGCTTCTTCTGCTCAGCATGGACATCTCCCTTTGATCTTGCTCAACGTGACACCGCCGCCCGGCGCCGCCGCTGGCGGACGGACGCGATCACGAGGGCGGCGATCGCGACGAGGATGGGCATCAGGGCTAGGTTCGCCGCCTTCACCCAAACGCCGAGCCGTTCGATGTCGCGGCGCAGATTGTGCTGCACGTCGCGAAGCTGCTTGCGGGTTGCGAGCATTTCGCGGCGGAAGTTCTCGATCTCCTCGGCCTGAGACCGGTCGAGGGCGGCCATATCGCCCTCGCCGCGCCCTTCCTCAAGCTCCTGGATGCGCCGCTCCGTTTCCGCAAGCTTCGCCTGCAGGCGCTTTTCCTCCGCAAGGAAGCGGGCCTCGGCCTTGCGCTGGATGTCGGCGACAAGGGTGAAAGGCCGCTGCGACACGCCGCGGCTCCGCAGGCTGATGAGGTCGGACGAGCCGCTCATGTTGTCGACGGCGTTCATGACGAAGGGGCCGTTGTCGGCGAGCGGCAGCGCGATGCGCTGTCCGAACAGCTGCTGCACCTGAACCCAGTACTGGTCCTCGAGAATGTCGGCGTCCGCCACCACCAGCACGTTGATCTGCCCTTCCGTGACATGGGGCGCGGGCTTCTCGGCCTTGTCGTCGCCCTCGCCCTCCCCGTTCTCCACGGGGCCGTCGAAGGCGCTTTTCGCCGGGCCGGTGATTCGGGCGGCCAGGGTCTTCTCCTGACCGTCCGCCTTGAACTGGCGCAGCAGATCGTCGGGCCGGGGCTGGAAGCGCAGCTCGGATACCGGGAGATACATGGATTCCGCGCTCGACCGCAGGACGGGCTCGAACCGCGTGGTCGCCCCCTCGATGGGTTGAAGCGCCCCGGGGGATGCGAGATTCACCATGTCGAGCTCGGCCGTCACCGGATCGTCGGCGCTGAGCCCGGGGCCATGGAGGCCGAGCCAGGCCACGTAATCCTTGGTCTCGCGGCCCTGCGGCCCCATGATGGAGACGCGCTGGGCGAAGCTGCGGTCGGCCACCACCTTCGTGGGGTCGAAATCCACACCCCAGGCCTTGAGCAATTTTTCCAGATTGGAGGTCGCGGCCAGCGTCGTCCCCGGCATGGACTGGATGGTGGGCGCGGTCTCGAGGAACGGATCGACGAACAGGATGAGCTTGCCACCGCGCAGCACGAACTGATCGATGGCGTAAAGCTCCTGCTCGCCAAGATCGCCCGGGTGAACCACCAGCAACAGATCCACGTCCGGATCAATCTTGCTGAAGACCTGCCCGATCTGGCGGATGCTGTATGATTCCCGAAGCTGCTCGTAGATCACGTAGGGCGCGGATTGCCCCTGCGCCGCCGCCATGGGGCCGCCCGGCCCGAAGGCGAGCGGCAGCCAGGAGACGAGGCCGAGCACGGGCTTCTCCGTCACGCTGAGGTCGGAGACGAGCTTGGTGAGATCATATTCGAGAAACCGCTCCCGGTCGGGCGAGAAGAAGGGGATCGTGAGCTGCAGATCCGTGGCGTTGGTGCCCACGAGACCGAAATAGATGGTGTCGCCCCCGTTGGTGCGGATGCCCTGCAGGCCCGCCGCCACCGCGTCGTCCTCCGCCGTGGAGAAGGGTTCGGGATCGATGATCTCGAGCCGGATGCCGCCGTCCGCCAGCGCTTCGTATTCCTGCAGGAGGCTGCGCACCCGCTGGCCGTAGCTCTTGATCGACGGATACGGGGTCGCCGCCGCGTCCGAGAAGAAGAGGCGGAGCGTGATGGGCTCCTCGATCCCGGCGAGAATGCGCCTGGTGCCGTCGCTCAGGGTATAGAGCCGGTCGGCGGTGAGATCGACCCGCGCCGACTTCAAAAGCGTCGTGGACAGCACGTTGACCGCGACGAACAGGATGGCCGCAACGGCGATGAGAACGGCACGATTGAGCGTAAGGCCAAAGCGCTTCATGGTCTTATCCCGCATCCCGCTTCGCATCGACGACGATCATGTTGATGAAAAGCCACAACGCCATCAGGGCCAGGAAATAGATGATGTCGCGGGCGTCGATGACGCCCCGGGCGATGGCGTTGAAATGGGTGAGGAAGCTGAAGGACGCCACCTGATCGACGATGAACTGCGGCGCCCAGCTGGAGAAGAAGTCGAGAACGATCGAGAGCCCGCTCATGGTGAACAGGAAGGACACCATCACGGTCACGACGAAGGCGATCACCTGATTGCGCGTCACCGCCGAAATGGTGGCGCCGATCGCGAGGTAGGCCCCCGCCATGATGAAACCCGCCACATAGCCCGCAAGGATCACCCCGTTGTCCGGATCGCCCAGGATGTTGACGGTGATCCACAACGGGAAGGTGAGCGCCAAGGCCACCCCGGCGAAGGCCCAGGCGGCGAGGAACTTGCCGAACACGGCGGCGCTCAGGGATATGGGCAGGGTCAGCAGCAGCTCGAACGTGCCGGCGCGCCGTTCCTCGGACCAGAGACGCATGGCGATCGCGGGGATCAGGAACAGGTAAAGCCAGGGCAGGAAGCCGAAGAACGGCTGCAGATCCGCCTGCCCGCGCTCGAAGAAGCCGCCCACATAGAAGGTGAAGATGCCCGAAAAGACGAGAAAGATGATGATGAACACATAGGCGAGCGGCGTTGCGAAATAGCTCGCGAATTCGCGCCGGAAGACGGCGCCAAGTCCGGACAGCATCAACGCAGTTCCCCCTTCTCGCTGATCTTCCCGTCGGCAGCCAGCCCCGCATCCGCCGTGGTCAGCATGCGGAACACGTCGTCAAGCCGCCCCGGATCCACGGCGATCTCGAGGATGTTGAGCCCCGCCGCCCGCGCCGTGTCGGTGACCGCTTCAAGAATGGGTCCGCCGTCACGCGGCAGGGCGGTCGCCGCGATCCTGCCGTCGCCGATGACCGACAGCTCCACCTCGGCGACCACGGGCAGGACCATGAGGGCGTTCCGCACCCGCTGCTCGTCGCGCTCGGCCAGAATGAGGGTCACCGCATTGTGGTAGCGGGAGCGGGCGCGCAGTTCCGCCGGCGTGCCGTCGGCCACCACGCGGCCGCGGTCGATGACCATCGCCCGGCTGCAGACCGCATCCACTTCCTCGAGAATATGGGTGGAGATGATGATCGCCTTGTCGGCCGCCATGCCCTGGATGAGCTTGCGCACCTCGTGCTTCTGATTGGGGTCGAGGCCGTCCGTGGGCTCGTCCAGGATCAGAACCTGCGGGTCATGGAGCAGGGCCTGGGCGAGGCCGACCCGGCGCTTGAAGCCCTTGGACAGGGTTTCGACGGGCTGGTGCAGCACCGCCGACAGATGAGTCGCCTCGACGGCGCGGTCGATGGCCGGGCCGCGCGCCGCCTTGTCCATGCCGCGGGCGGAAGCCACTAAATTCAGGAAATCCCGCACCGCCATGTCGCCATAGGCGGGCGCGCCTTCGGGGAGATAGCCGAGGCGGCGCTTGGCCTCGATGGGATCGCGGTCGATGCTGTAGCCGGCGATCCGGGCCTCGCCGCTCGTCGGGCGGAGGAAACCGGTGAGCATCTTCATGGTCGTGCTCTTGCCCGCGCCGTTGGGGCCGAGGAAGCCCAGCACCTCCCCGCGCTCCAGGGTGAAGCTGATGTCGCGGACGGCGGCAAGACTGCCGAAATGCTTGGTCAGGGCCTGTGCTTCGAGAAGCGGTGTCATCCGTATGTTCTCTCCAGGACAGGGATCGGACCGGCTGAAGGGAATGGGGCCGGCAAAACTTGCGCGGCTAAGTGTTACTGAAAGCGCTTCAAGGCCGCAAGAGCTTGCGGAAAATTGTTAAACCTGCGCGGGAAGAGAAAGGGAGAGGGGGTGGTCCGGTCACCGCTCGGAGTGGGCTGGGGGGGAGTGGGGCTGTCTGCTCCGACGCGGTAACCGGACTTGGTTGGTATATGTACTTTGTCCTATCATTAAGGCTGTAATTGGTCCGGAATCGGGCCGTTTTGTGACAGGAAAAAACTCGCGCGATTCAGCGGGTTACAGGAGTTTCGCATGAGTGAATCCATCGAACTCGGCCCCATCCTCCGGCACTATCTTGCGGCCCATAATCCGGCCGAGCCCGCGATCCTTCAGCGCCTTCGCGCCAAGACCGAGTCGGCGACCGATGCCCCGCAAATGCTGATCTCGTGGGAGCAGGCGGCCTTCATGCAGCTCCTCGCCCGGGCGACCCGGGCGCGGCGCTATCTGGAGATCGGCGTCTTCACCGGCTACAGCAGTCTCGCCATGGCCTTCGCGATGCCGGAGGATGCCCGCATCGTCGCCTGCGACGTCAGCGCGGAATGGACGGCGATCGCACGCCGCTACTGGGAAGAAGCGGGTGTCGCCGGCCGCATCGATCTTCAACTGCGCCCGGCGGCGGACAGCATCAACGAGCTGATCGCGGCGGGCGAGGCCTTCGACATCTGCTTCATCGACGCCGACAAGGAGAATTACGACGTCTATTACGAGGGCGCGCTGTCCCTCCTGCGGCCGGGCGGCATCATCATGCTGGACAACGTGCTGTGGGGCGGCAAGGTGGCCGATCCCGCGGCCGGGGACCTTGCGACCGAGGCGATCCGCGCCCTCAACCGGAAGATCGCGGGCGATACCAGGGCCGCGCGCTGCCTCACCGCCATCGGCGACGGACTGGCCCTCGCCGTGAAGCTCTAGACCGCCTCGCCCGCCGTCACGAATTCGCCCCTCGGCTTGTCTTTGCAATCGCGAAGGGGCAGAATTGCAGGAACCGGCGAGCAGCGAGGCGGGATGACCAACACCATCATCGGCGACTTTTCCGCAACGGCCCAGCTTCACCCCACCTCCGCGGTCTTCTTCGACCGCGGGGAGCTCACGAAAATCCTGAACGTCTATGGACGCATGGTGGCAGCCGGCGAATGGCGCGATTACGCCATCGACATGACCCGCGACCAGGCGGTGTTCTCCATCTTCCGCCGGGCGAGCGAGATGCCCCTGTACCGCATCGTGAAATGCCCGAAGCTCGCCCGCCGTCAGGGCATGTACACGGTCTACGGCATGGGCGGGCAGATCCTGAAGCGCGGACATGACCTGTCGTCCGCGCTCCATATCTTCGAGCGCAAGCTCATCAAGCTCGTGGACAATTAGGGGTCAGACGTCCCGTTTCGGCGTCAGGATCGTATCCTGCGGCTTGCCCGGCAGGAGGTCCGGATAATCCGTCGTGTAATGGAGCCCGCGGCTTTCCTTGCGGCTCATGGCCGAGCGCACGATGAGTTCGGCGACGGTCACGAGGTTGCGCAGCTCCAGCAGGTTCTTGGTCACCCGGAAATTCGAATAGTATTCGCGGATCTCGGTCGCCAGCAGCTCCACCCGGCGGAGCGCCCGCTGCAGGCGCTTGTCCGTGCGCACGATCCCCACATAGTCCCACATGAAGTGGCGGAGCTCGTTCCAGTTGTGGGAAACGACCACTTCCTCGTCCGAGTCGGTGACCCGGCTTTCGTCCCACGGCGCAGCCTCGGGCGGCGGCGGCAGCTCGCCCAGATGGGCCGTGATGTCCTCGGCCGCCGAGGCGCCGAAGACCAGACATTCGAGAAGGGAATTGGACGCCATGCGGTTCGCGCCATGAAGGCCCGTATGGGCCGTCTCGCCGATGGCGTAAAGGCCGGGAAGGTCCGTCCTCCCGTTGAGGTCGGTCACCACCCCGCCGCAGGTATAGTGCGCCGCCGGCACCACCGGGATCGGCTCCCTGGTGATGTCGAAGCCAAGCTTCAGGCAGCGGTCATAGATCGTGGGGAAATGGCTCATGATGAAGTCGGCCGGCTGGTGGCTGATGTCCAGATAGACGCATTGCGAGCCGAGCCGCTTCATCTCGTGGTCGATGGCGCGGGCGACAACGTCGCGGGGAGCGAGCTCCGCCCGGGGGTCGAACCGCTCCATGAAGGTGGAGCCGTCGGGCAGCTTGAGCTTGGCCCCCTCGCCGCGGAGCGCCTCGCTGATGAGGAAGGTGCGCTCCTGACTGTGATAGAGGACGGTGGGATGAAACTGGTTGAATTCCATGTTCCCGACCCGGCAGCCCGCGCGCCAGGCCATGGCGATGCCGTCGCCCGTGGAGCCGTCGGGATTGCTCGTATAGAGATAGACGCGGCTCGCGCCGCCGGTCGCCAGCACCGTCGCCTTGGCGCGGAACAGGTCCACCCGGTGGCGGCGGTTGTTGTAGATATAGGCGCCGATGCAGCGCCGGTCGTCGCCCGCGCCCTCGGTCACGAGATCGACGGCCATGTGGTTCTCGAAAAGGCGCACGTTGGGATGGGTGCGCACCCGCGCTTCCAGCGTGTTCTGGACGGCGCGGCCCGTGGCGTCGGCCACATGGACGATGCGGCGATGGCTGTGGCCGCCCTCCATGGTGAGATGGAGCTCCGTCGGGTCATGGGGCGGCTCGCGGTGGCTGAAGGGCACGCCCTGTTCGATCAGCCATTCGATGGATTCGCGGCTGTGCTCCACCACGAAGCGGACGCTGTCCTCGTTGCAAAGGCCCGCGCCCGCAACCAGCGTGTCCTGCACGTGGGATTCGATCGAGTCCCGGTCATGGAGCACGGCGGCGATCCCGCCCTGGGCCCAGAGCGTGCTGCCCGCGCTGATCGGCCCCTTGGAGATGACGGCGATCCGCGCCGTCGGCGCCATGCGCAGGGCGAGCGTCAGCCCCGCCGCGCCACTGCCGATCACCAGCACGTCGAATTCGTAGCTCTTGCCCACTTCGGTTGGTCCCTTGTTACGCCTTGCGCGTGAGCTGCAGGAAAATGTCCTCGAGGTCGCTCTGCTCGGTGGTGACGTCCGCGATCTCGAGCCCCGCGGCCCGCAGCCGGTCGAGGATCGCCATCACGTCGCCGCTTCCCGGCGCGTAGCTTACGGCGATCGTGCGGTCATCGCGCGGCGCCACCCGGAAGGGAGCGAGATCCGGCATTGGCCCCGCAAGCGGCTCGCGGAATTCCACCACCACCACCTTCTCGTCCACCCGCGAGAGAAGCTTGCGGGTGGGCTCGGCCGCCACCACCTCGCCATGGTTGATGATGGCGATCTCGTCGCAGAGCTCCTCCGCTTCCTCGAGATAGTGGGTGGTGAGCACGATGGTCACGCCCCGCGCATTGAGCTCGCGCACATAGTCCCAAAGCTGCTGGCGAAGTTCCACGTCGACCCCCGCCGTGGGCTCGTCGAGCACGAGGATGGGCGGGTTGTGCACCATGGCCTTGGCGACGAGAAGCCGCCGCTTCATGCCGCCGGACAAGGTGCGGGAATAGGCGTCCGCCTTGTCGAGCAGATGGACGGCGGCGAGAATCTCCTCGGTCCGGCGCTCCTCGGGCGGCACGCCGTAGAGCCCGGCCTGCAGCTCCATCATCTCCCGCGGGGTGAAGAAGGCGTCGAAATAGATCTCCTGCGGCACGATGCCGATGGAGACCTTGGCGTTCCGCGGATTGCGGTCGATGTCGAAGCCCCAGATGCGGGCCGTGCCCGCGGTCTTGCGCACGAGGCCCGCAAGAATGTTGATGCAGGTGGATTTTCCGGCGCCATTGGGGCCCAGAAGGCCGAAGATGGAGCCGCGCGGGATCAGCAGGTCGATTCCCTTTAGCGCCTCCTTGTCCGGCTCGCCCTTCTCGCCCTTGTAGGTCTTCTTCAGCCCGCGCACCTCGATCGCATACTGCGGATTCGCGGCGGTCGTGTCCGCCGCGCGGGTCGGAGACAGGGCCATGTCACTCACTTTTTCGTTCCGGCTTGCGTGCGGAGCGCACGATTGGTTATATGGGCTCAATCGGTATCATCCGGCAGTCGAGCCGGTCAATATCCCCAGCTTGCGAAGTTGCGTGCCGGTAACAGACAAGGGTTCCGAAATGGTCATTGAAGCGCCCGAAAAGATCTATGTCCAGTCGCGTCACCTGTCCTGCGACGGCGGCGAAGGCGCCCTTGGCCATCCGCGCGTCTATCTCAACATGGGCGAGGACAGTCAGGTGGAATGCCCCTATTGCGACCGCCTGTTCATTCTCGATGAAAAAGCCGGGCAGGAAGGCCACAAGCACGCGTGAGTGAAGCTCTCCAGAACGACCACCTCTATCTCGTCGACGGATCGAGCTACATCTTTCGCGCCTTCCACGCGCTGCCGCCGCTGACCCGGCCGGACGGAACGCCGGTCAATGCGGTCTACGGCTTCTGCGCCATGCTGTACAAGCTTCTCGAGGACAGCCGCGAGGCCGACCGGCCGACCCATTTCGCGGTGGTCTTCGACAAGGGGCCGAAAAGCTTCCGCAACGACATCTATGACGCCTACAAGGCGCACCGCCCGCCGGCGCCCGAGGATCTGATCCCGCAATTCCCGCTGATCCGCGAGGCGGTCGAAGCGTTCAACCTGCCCGTCCTCGAAATGGACGGGTACGAGGCGGACGACATCATCGCGACCCTCGCCGACAAGGCGGCTGCGCGCAATTTCGACGTCACCATCGTCTCGTCCGACAAGGACCTGATGCAGATCGTGAGCCAGCGGGTGACCCTGCTGGACACCATGAAGAACCGCCGCTCCGGCATTGCCGACGTCATCGAGAAGTTCGGCGTCGGGCCCGAGCGGGTGGTGGACGTCCAGGCCCTTGCGGGGGATTCCATCGACAACGTGCCGGGCGTGCCGGGCATCGGCATCAAGACCGCGGGCCAGCTCATCGCCGAATACGGGAGCCTAGAGGAACTGCTCGCCCGCGCCCACGAGATCAAGCAGCCGAAGCGGCGGGAAAATCTGCTGGCGCATGCGGATCTCGCACGCATCAGCCTGAAGCTCGTGACCCTCGACCGCAACGTGCCGCTTCCCGTCACCATCGACGATCTCGCGCTGCGGCCCGTCGCGCCCGAGCCGCTTCTTGCCTTCTTCGACGCCCAGGGCTTCAAGAACCTGCGCACGAGGCTTCTCTCGAAGGTCGGCGAGGAATTCGGCCAGCATGCGGCGGAAGAGATGGCGTCGCTGCGCGACAAGCCCGCCGAATACGAGATGGTGACGCGCGTCGAACGGCTGGACGCCTGGATCGCGAAGGCGCGCGCCGAGGGGCAGGTCGCGATCGATACAGAGACCACGTCGCTCAACGGCATGCGCGCGGAGCTTGTGGGGATCTCCCTTGCGGTTGCGCCGGGGGAAGCCTGCTACATCCCGGTCGGCCATCGCGCGCCCGGGGACGGCGGCCTCGATTTCGAAGGCGGCGCCGGAATTCCCGAACAGCTTCCCCGCGATCTGGTGCTCGACCGGCTGCGCCCCCTGCTCGCCGATCCGGCGGTGCTGAAGATCGGGCACAACATCAAGTACGACCTGCTCATCCTCAAGCAGTATGGCGTCGAGATCACTCCCTATGACGACACCATGCTGATCTCCTACGTGCTGGCGGGCGGGCTGCACGGCCACGGCATGGACGAGCTTTCGGAGCGGCATCTCGATCACAAGCCCATCTCCTTCAAGGAGGTGGCGGGAACCGGCCAGGCCCAGGTGACCTTCGACCGCGTGCCGCTCGACAAGGCGACCGCCTATTCGGGAGAGGACGCCGACCTCACCTTCCGGCTTCATCGCCTGCTCAAGCCGCAGCTTGCGGCGGAGCACATGGTCACGGTCTACGAAACGCTGGAGCGCCCCATGGCCCGCGTGCTCGCCGACATGGAGCGGCGCGGCATCAAGGTGGACCGCGAGGCGCTCGCCCGGCTGTCCAACGAATTCGCGACCCGCATGGCGGCGATCGAGGCGGAGATCCACGAGCTTGCCGGCCGCCCCTTCAATGTCAATTCGCCGCGGCAGCTGGGCGAGATCCTGTTCGACGAGATGAAGCTTCCGGGCGGCAAGAAGGGCAAGACCGGGGCATATACAACGAACGCCGACGTGCTCGAAGCCCTCGCGGCCGATGGTCATGCGCTGCCTGCCCGCGTCCTCGACTATCGCCAGCTCGCCAAGCTCAAGAGCACCTATACCGACGCCCTGCAGGCGGAGATCAACGAACGCACCGGACGGATCCATACCTGCTATTCGCTGGCCGCCACCACCACCGGGCGGCTTGCCTCCACCGACCCCAACCTGCAGAACATCCCGATCCGCACCGAGGAAGGGCGCAAGATCCGCTGCGCCTTCGTGGCCGAGAGGGGATGCAAGCTGGTTGCCGCCGACTACAGCCAGATCGAGCTCCGGATCCTTGCCCATATCGCCGACATCGACAGCCTCAAGGAGGCCTTCGCCGCGGGCATCGACATTCATGCCATGACCGCAAGCCAGGTCTTCGGCGTGCCCCTTGAAGGCATGGACCCGATGGTCCGCCGCCAGGCCAAGGCGATCAATTTCGGCATCATCTACGGCATTTCGAGCTTCGGCCTCGCCCGCCAGCTGGGCGTGCCCCAGCGCGAGGCGCAAAGCTACATCCAGAGCTATTTCGAGCGCTTCCCCGGCATCCGCGACTACATGGACCGCACCAAGGCCTATTGCCGCGAGCATGGCTTCGTGAAGACCCTGTTCGGCCGCCGCGTCCATGTGCCGAGCATCAACGACAAGAGCCCCGGCCTTCGCGGCTTCGGCGAGCGCGCGGCGATCAACGCCCCGATCCAGGGCAGCGCCGCCGACATCATCCGCCGCGCGATGATCCGCATGGACCGCCGCCTGAAGGAGGAGGGCCTGAACGCCCGCATGCTCCTGCAAGTCCATGACGAACTGGTGTTCGAGGTGCCGGAGGACGAGGTCGAGCGCACGATCCCGGTGATCCGCGCCGTCATGGAGACGGCGACGGAGCCGGTGTTGAGGATGGACGTGCCGCTCATCGTCGAATGCGGCGTCGGCGACCACTGGGACGAGGCGCACTAGGCGCGTCCCTCCCCCACCCGCATGAAAAAACGGGCGGCATCCGAAGACGCCGCCCCATCAGGTGGGAGTAAGCTCAGAATCCCTGCTTGAGCCCGATATAGACGAGCCGCCCGCGCGGGTCGTGAACCTTGGAATCGTAGCCGCCGAAGGTGTTGATGCGCGGGATGTCGTTGTCGAAGGCGTTGATGACGCCGACGGTGAGCGTCGTCGCCGAATCCCCGCTGTTGCCCAAGAGATTGCGGAACGAATAGCTGTACTGGAGATCCAGCGTCATGTGATCATCGACCCGCACGTCGTTCTCGTTGTCGTGGTAGGAATCGATGTAGCGGACGATCGCGGTGAGCGCGCTGTTCTCGCTCGCCCAGGTGAGGAAGACGTTGGCCCGCCATTCGGGGATCGAGCGCGCGAAGGTGCCGAAGTTGCGGCTGCCCGCGCCATCGAACCTGTTGCCGTTCTGGTCGATGGCGTCATAGTTCATCACGTAGGTCGCGGTGCCGCTGAGGCTCAGGGTGTTGCCGGCGGCGAGCGGCCAGGTATAGGTCGCCGACAGGTCGATGCCGTCGGTCTTCACTTCCGGCGCGTTGATGAAATCCACATTGATGAGGGCGATGTCCCCCGTTCCCGTGAATTCGATCTTGGCGAGCGCCGCGGGATCGCCGCCAAGCGCCGCATCCACCACCCCTTGCGGATTCTCGCGGGTGATGAGGTTCGTGTATTCGAACCGCCAGTAATCGATGCTGGCGTTGAAGCGGTTGCTCGGCTGCCAGGTGAGGCCCGCGTTCCACACATCCGCCTCCTGCGGCACGAGGTCCGGGTTCCCCGTGGTGCGCGCCGCGCGGAAGATGCTGTTGGCGCCCACATTGATGTTCACGAGGCTCGTCTGCGAGCCCAGGGTCTGGAACAGTGACGGTGCGCGGAAGGACGTGCCGAAGGAGCCGCGGAGCGTCACCGTGGGGATGGGCCGGAACAGGGCCGCGATCTTGGGATCCCAGGTATCGACGCCGCCGCCGTAATCCTCGTAGCGGACGGCGGCCTGGATTTCGAGATTCTTGATGATCGGGATCGCCAGCTCCACGAAGCCCGCATAGACGTCTCGGCTGCCGCCGAAGTCGGGCCCGCCGCGGAGGAACAGGAAGGCCTCCTGGTTGTAGAGGTCGCTCCAGTCGTAGCTCATCTTCTCCTTGCGGTACTGGCCGCCGACGGCGATCCCCAGTTCCCCGCCCGGAAGGTCGGCGAGAATGCCCGAGACATGCCCTTCCGCCGTCCAGAGGCTGGTGGTGGCGTCCGCCGACGCCCGCTGGATGATGTGGTCGAGCACGGCCGGATCGTTGTAGACGCCCGTCTGGTCGGGCGTTGCGTTCAACGAGGTGCCGAAGGGATTGAACCACATGTCCCCCGTCGGCCCGCCCTGGCCCATGAGGGCGGCGAGATAGCGGTTGGTGACCACGTCCTCCACATCGAGATAGAACTCGTTGCGGCTGTAGGTCGCGGCCGCCTCCCAGTTCCAGCCCGGGGCGATCTCGCCGCGCAGCCCGCCGACCACGCGATAGGTGTCGGAATCGTGGCTGGTCTTCGCCGCCGGCGCGTTGCCGCCGAGGACGCGGCCGAGGAAGCCCTTGACCTCGTTGTCAGGCCACAGGATGTCCGGGAAGGGATTGCCCGGATGGTTGCCCGGCACGGGCACCGTCACGGCGATGGGGAAGGACGAGGTGTTGGACCTTTCGGCGCGGTTCCGCGCGAAGCCGCCCTCAAGGAAAAGCTCGAGGCTGTCGGTGAAATGGATGTTGCCGGTGGCGTAGCCCTGCCAGCGCTCCTCCTTGGGCACCAGGCTGTAATATTCGCTGAAGTCGAAATTGCAGGTGCCGATATCGAAGGGGAAGAGGGGCGACGCCGGGACGATCACGTTGGGGAAGCTGTTGATCCCCTCCGCGCACATGGGGTCGATCACCGGCGCGGTGGGATTGCCGGGGACGAGCCCGAAGAAGGAGCCCGGCTGGCCCGAGGCCGAAATGCCCGAGCCGCGCGTGAATTCCCGCTGCCCGGCCGTGAGCTCCGAACGGTGGAGATAGCTGATGGAGGCGACAAGCCCCGCCTTCTCGTTGCCGAAGCCGGCGATGGCGCCGAAATCGATGTCTTCCTGGGCGTCTTCCGTCGTGGTCTGGAAGCGGCCCTCCACCTCGAACCCGCGGAAATCCGACCGGGTGATGAAATTGACCACCCCGGCCACCGCGTCCGTGCCGTAGAGCGCCGCGGCGCCGTCCTTCAGCACCTCGACCCGCTCCACCATGATGAGGGGCATGAGCGCATTGGTGTCGACGAAGGTGTCGCCGTCGTCCGAATAGGCGCCGGACAGGGTCTGGCGCCGGCCGTTGACGAGCACCAGCGTGGAGCTGAGACCGAGGCCGCGCAGGTTGATGTTGCCGGTGCCGGTGGAGAAGTTCTGGGTGAAGGCGTCGGAATAGAGTTCGGACCCGTTGTTGATGGTGAGATAGCGGGCCAGCTCGCTGACCGAGGTATAGCCCTGGGCCGCGAGCTCGTCGCCGCCGAGGACGACGAGGGGCGACGGCGAATCGAACTGGGAACTGCGCTGGATGTAGGTGCCGGTGACTACGACTTCCTCAATATATCGCTGGGACTGCTGGGCGAAGACCGGGAAGCTGCACAGTCCGGCGGCCAGGGACCCCACCGCAACCAGACAGGTCGTTCTCTTGAGATGGTGCAATGCGGACATGAACCTCTCCCATGATGTTCGTGAAACCCCCAATTCTTCTCGTTTTCCGGCTCTTGTGCGGCGCGGATTAGAATTAAATCGTTATTCAAAATCGTTTCACGAACATCACACCCCAGTCAAGCCGTTGCCGGAAATGCGAAATTTTTATGTAAATAATTCAGGATAATGTCGCATTCCGGCAACAGTCCGGCCTCGCGGCGTTTGACGTCCAGCGGGGAAGGAATTAAAACGGGTGTTTGAATTTTCAGGGAGGACAGCGACGTGAGTGAATCTCGATCCGATCTCGGTGATGGACGCGGCCGGGTTGCGGGCAAGGCGGCCCTGGTGACGGGGGCGGCATCCGGCCTCGGCTTCGCGGCGGCGGAAATGCTGGCCCGCGAAGGGGCGCGGGTGGCGGTGACCGACGTCAATCCCGAAGGGGCGCGGCGCGCGGCGGAGCGGATCGGGCGGGACGCCATCGCGCTTCCTCTCGACGTCACCAGCGAGGACCAGTGGATCACGGCGCTCGATGCCTGCGTCAAGACCTTCGGCGGCTTGCAAGTGCTCGTCAACAATGCCGGGATCGCCCTTCAGGGCACGGTGGAGGAGACGTCCCTCGCCGACTGGCGGCGGCTGCACGCCATCGATCTCGACGGCGTGTTCCTCGGCTGCAAATACGCGATCCCGCGCATCGCGGCGTCAGGCGGCGGCTCCATCATCAATATCTCGTCGATCTCGGGGATCATCGCGGGCCACAATCTCGCCGCCTACAATTCGGCCAAGGCGGCGGTGCGGCATCTCACCAAGTCGGTGGCGCTCCATTGCGCGCGGCAGGACTACAACATCCGCTGCAATTCCGTGCATCCCACCTTCATCGACACGCCGCTTCTGGGCGATCTCGCCCCCGGCAAGCCCATCGACGAGATCCGCGGCAAGCTTGCGAAGCAGATCCCCCTGAAGCGCATCGGCAAGCCGGAGGACGTGGGCTATGCGGTGATCTATCTCGCGTCCGACGAATCGGCCTTCATGACCGGGTCTGAGCTGGTGCTCGACGGCGGCATCAGCGCCATGTAAGGCGGAGGATCAGAGGCGGCGCAGGGTCGCGCCGCCGATGAGGAGCCGCGCCCTGGATTCGCCGAGGACGCGGTCGGTCACCTCCTGAAGCGCGGCGGTAATCACGGGCAGATCCAGCGGCTGATCCACGTCGAGGCGGCTCGCCGCAAGGCGCGTCAGGGTGAAGACGAACTGGTCGCGAAGGCGCGGCATGATGCGCTCGATTTGGGCGCGGTCGTCGAGCCGCGCGAGTTCAAGGGTGAGATCGAGGGAGAGGAGCCCCCGCACCCGGGAATCGCGGAGGACGCTGACCGTCACGGGCTCCAGCGTGAGGTAGCGCGGCTCGCCGAGCCTGGGCGCGTCCGCCGCCATGGCGGGCGATGCGATGCTCCCGAAAATTACGGCGAGGGCGAGGAACAGGCGGCGCATGGGATCAGACCGAAAAGCCCCCGCTGCCCGCGAGCAAGCGGTTCAACCCCGCTTCATAGTTCGCCAGCTGCTTCTGCAAGGCCGCGGGCACCGTCCCCTGCGAAATCTTCGCCTGCTGCTTCAGCATTTCCGCCAGCGGATCGGGGAACAGGGAGCGGTAGGCGCGCTGGATGTTGGCGAGGGCGTCGCCCAGCGTTCCTTGCAGATATTTCGCCGCCCGCTCGGTCGCGACGCTCAGGCCCTTCTCGAGGCCGAGGGCGAAGACGCCGCCGAGCTGGCCTTCCACCTTGTCCTCGTTGAGGACGAAGAGCCGCTCGTTGGGCAGGATCTTGGTGGGCTCGAGCCCGAGGCTCCTCAGGGCGTCGCGATCGCCGTCTCCGGCGAAGATCTGGATCTCGCCGCCGTTTTTGGTGGTGATCTTGAGCTTGCGCCCGTCGCCGGTGAAGGTCACCTCGGCCTTGATGTAGCTCAGGGACAGGCGATTGATCCGGGCGGCGATCTTCTCGAAGGTGTCGCCTTCCTCGATCGTGATCTTCTGCTTGGTGCGGCCGTTGATGGAAATGTAGAAATGGTCGCCGGCGCGCGCCGTGGTCTGGCTGATGACGTCCCGCGGCTCGTTCACATGGATGGTGCCGGGGCCGAGGCCGAGCCTGGTCAGCACCGACTGGCCGTTGCTGGTGAAGGCGATCCCGGTCGCGCCGTTGTGACCGGCTGCGGCGAACTGCCGGATCCAGTCCTGGCTGCCGTCGGCGCCGTCGATCTTCGCCGCGAATCCTTCCGTGATGCCGAGCCGTTCCTGGTCGCCGAGGCTGCCCGACGTGCGGCCCGCCACATAGACCGCGCCGCCGCTTGCCGTGATGTCCTGGATGAAGTCGCCCGACTCCCCGCCGATGAAGCTCGTCCAGACCGCATCGGCGCTGGAACCCAGATCGTCCACCCGCAGCACGAACCCGTCCTGGGCGCCGGAATGGGCGTTGCGCACCCCCTGCCCGAAGGCCGCATTGTCGCTGTAGCCTGCGAGATAGACATTGCCGCCCTCGACGGCGATGCCGGTGATGGCCCCGGCCCCGAGTTCGCCGAGATCCATGGACCAGAGGACGTTCGAGGGATCATCGCGGTCGAGCTTGCGCAGGATCGCGCGGCCGTCTTCCTCGCTCGCGACCAGAAGATTGCCGTCGGAGGCCATGGCTATGGCCTTCGCCGTCTCGGACCCCGCGCCGCCGAACTGGGTGACGCCGGCAAGGCTGCCGCTCGCCCCGTCGAGCTTCGCCACATAGGCGTCCGCGCCGCCGCCCGCGGTCGCCCCTGCTGCAAGACGGCCGTTCACCGAGCCCGCGAGCCAGATATTGTCATCCGCATCCACCGTGACGGCGAAGGCCGCATCGTCCGCGATGGTGTCGATCTGCCGCTTCCACAGCTCCACGCCGTCATTGCTGAACTTGGCGGCGAAGCTGTCCTTGCCGTCGAACAGCTCCTTGCCGGTGAGCGTTCCGTCCACCGCGCCTGCGACGATCACGTTGTCCTGTGAATCGATCGCGAGGCTGAAGCCTTCGGCGGAGCCCGACGCGCCCAGCAGGCGCTGCCACAGGATATTGCCCGCGGCGTCATATTTGGTGAGATAGACGTCGCCGCCTTCGGACCGGTTGAGCTCGCGCCCGAGGTCGCCGGCCGTGGTGCCGATGACGAAGACATGCCCCTCGCTGTCCACCGCGACCCTGGAAGCGGTGGTTTCCACCGGCGTGCGGTTGAGGCCGTCGCCCTTCTCGCCGTCCAGCTCCAGCTCCTTGAAGAGCTTGGACACGTCCTGACGGATCTTCTCGACCACCTCGTTGGTGCGGCCGTTCAAGGGATCGGTCTTGTCCTCATCCTTCGGCACTTCCTTGAGCCCGGCGCCGGTCCCTGCATATGTCTGGCGCAGGCCAGTCGACGGATCCGTGCCGTCCACCCCGTCGAGACGGCGGAGCGTGGCGCTTCCCTGCTGGCCGTTGCCCGCAGCCTTGGCGGTGCCCACCACGAACAGGCTCGGCTGCGGCGCGACGGCCGAGAGGCTCACCTGTTCGCCGGTAAGGCCGCTCAGCGCGAGGGCGAAGCCGCCGCCCTCCACCGCTTCCACATTCAACCGCGTGCTGTAGCGGGGGATCGGCTTGCCGTCGCCGTCGAACAGGGGATCGCCGTTGGTATCCTCCGCCTGGATGGCCGCGAGCTTGGCGTTCACATGGTTCGCGAGCGCATCCAGCGTGATGGGCCCGTCGATCTCGGAGAGATCGATGACGAATTCCTCGGTGACGCCCGATTTGGTGATGGTGATCTGGAAGACCTCGTTGCCCACGATCCCGGGAATGGGCTCGTCCCGCCCGTTGCGCTGGACGGTCTGGCCCACGAATTTCGTGGCGTTGCGGCCGAGGGCGATCTGGGTCTCGACCCGGTTGCTCTTGGTGCCCGCGAGAAGGTCCAGCTTGTCGAGCTGGGCGGTCGCCACGAAGTCGCGGATCTCCATGAGGCCCTTCTGCAGCAGGAGATCGAGGCTCTTGCGGTTCGAATCCGTGACGTTCGCCTGGGCCGCGTAATCCGCGATCACCTTGAGCCGCGCCACCGCCTGATAGAGGGTGAAAAGGGCCTTCACGTCCTTGTCGTCGCCCGCGAGCTTCACGTCCTCCGACCTGGGATCGATGAAGCTTTGAAGCTTGCGGATCTCGTTGATCTGGCGCTCGAGCGCCCGGTCGTCCTCGGGCTTGTCCCAGGGTGTGGGCCGGGAGGATGCGCCGTTCGGGGACAACAGGGCGGCCGCCGCACTGCCCATATTCAGGCGCAATGCGTTGCGCGCTTCGTAATAGCCGCTCAGCAGCGTCACATCCAGTGACTGCAACTGAAAGCCGGCGCTGCCGCCCAATCCGTAAACCATTCAATGCGCCGCGTTGTTCGCGCTCCTCGCCTGATGCCGCCCCCGCAGATCCGCGAAGGGCGGCAACGGAAATTCCACCGCAGCATAATGCTGCGGCAGAATTCTTAACAAATGGTAGCGGCGTCAGAAGGAGGCGGACCAGCGCGCCTCGATGGCGGTCGTCGAATCCTTGCGATTCGGCGTATTCGGCTTGTCGTCCTCATAGCGGAGTTCCAGCCCGAGATCGCCGATGGGCGACGGCAGGTCGAGGCCCGCCTCAAAGATGTTGATGCGCTCGCGGTTGCGGGACAGGCCGTGCCGCCCGCCGTCATCCATGTTGATGAGGGCGTTCTGGTAGGTCAGGCGGTAGGTCCAGCTGTTGCGGCTCGTGAACATGCCGGAGAGGTACCAGCCCTGGCTGTCGCCATCCAGACGGTCGCCGAGACTGCGGTTGTGGTAGCGGTAGCCGCTGCGGTAGCGGGAATGGTTGTAGAAGACGTTGTATTCGGTCTTGCGGAAGATGCCGTCCGCGGCGGTGCGCGTGTATTCGCCGGTCACGCGCCACATGGCGCCCTCGTCGCCCCATGGCCCCTCGACGCTCACGCCTGCCAGATGGGCGAACTTGAAGGGCAGGAAGTCCTTCTCGTCCTCGCCGATCATCTGGCCATAGACCGCCGCCGACATGCTGTCGTTGAGCCGGAAGCCGTAGCGGACGTCGAAGCCCGCAAGCTGGTTGCCGGGGTCACGCTCGTTGGCGTCGGGACCGGTGGGATTTTCCACCTGGCCGACGCCGACCAGGGCCTTGGTCCAGGTGCGGAAGCTGCAGGGCCTGCCGTCGCCGCAGACCATGATGTTGCGCGACAGGCCGATCTCCAGCCCCTCAAGGGGCTCGAAGGTCAGGCGGAAGCCGAGGAAATAGGGATCCTTGATGAACCGTTCGTCATCGTCGAGGCGGCCGATGAAGGCGTTGAATTGCCACCGGCCGAGCCAGCTCAGCCATTTGGTGCCGAAGGGCCGCGGATCGAGGCGCATGAAGCCGACCGTCGGCACGGGCCGGGCGTTGGTCGAGAGATTGAGGCTGCTGGACCAGCCGGGGCCCCACCAGCGCTCCACCCAGCCGCCATAGACCGCCCAGTTGCCGAGGGCGAAGGCGAGCTGGCTGCCGTCGAACACCAGCCGGTCGCCGAAATCGTCGCCCTGGTAGCCGATATTGATGCGAAGGCTGGTCGCCGACCAGTTCACCTCGGCGGAGGCGGTGAGGTCCGCATTGTCGCGGGCGGCGTCGCCGAAATCCCGGGCGGTCTTGGTACGGGTCGCGCCCCGCGCCTCGAGGGCGAGCTTGACGCGGCCGAAATCGCCTTCGTTCGGCATCTTGTCGCGCACCCGCGCCAGGGCCGACGCCACATGGGGCGGCAGGGGACGGCCGTTGTCGAGAGTGAGGCGGGCATTGATCTGCTTCCAGGGCAGGGGCCAGGTGGTGATGGGCCCGCGGATGAGGCCGTGCTGGGCGAGAAGCTCGATATCGCTCCGCAGCTGGCGATCGCCCGCATCGGCCCAGGGACCCGCCTGGGACATGGTCGCGCCGGCCAGTACAAGCGCGCAGCTCAACCCGAACGCCCTCAGCAGCATGGAAATGCGATACCCCTTTTTCAGTGTCCCTTCGGACCCCTTGGGTATCATGTCAGGCGTTGAAATTGTATGTTTTTTTTGTCCTCGGCTCGGCCGGCACGAATGGCAGCGGCGCCGGATTGGCGAGATAGCGCTCCTCCACCCAGCGGGCGAGCTCGTCGGGATGTAGGGGTTTCGAGAAGAAATAGCCCTGCACCACGTCGCAGCCGATGGCCTGCAGGGCGGCCACCTGTTCCTCGGTTTCGGCGCCTTCCGCCACCACCAGCTGGCCGAAGCTGTGGCCAAGGCGGATCACCGCCTCCACGATGGCCCGGGCGCCGCGGTCGGTGGTCACCTCGCTCACGAAGCTGCGGTCGATCTTGAGCTTGTTCACCGGGAAGCGCCGGAGATACGAGATCGAGGAATAGCCGGTGCCGAAATCGTCGATCGCAAGCGACACCCCCAGAGCCTCGAGCCGGCGCAGGGTTTCCACGGCCTCCGCCGAATCCGTCATGGTGACGCTTTCGGTGATCTCGAATTCGAGGCGGTCGGGGCTGATGCCGTGCGCCGCCAGGGTCTTCTCGAGGAAGGTTTCAAAGCCCCCCTTGCGGATATGGACCGGCGACAGGTTGACCGCGATCTTGAACGGCGGCAGGCCGCGCGCATCCCAGGCGCGTGCCTGCATGCAGATCTCGGGGATCATGGTCTCGGTCAGCGGGATAATCAGCCGGGACAATTCCGCCACATGGATGAACTTGTCCGGCGTCACCCAGCCGCGCTCCGGATGATGCCAGCGCAGCAGCGCCTCGACGCCGACGAGCTGCCGGGTCTTGAGATCCACCTGGGGCTGGTACTGGAACATGAAATGATGGCTGTCGATGGTGGCGCGCAGATCCGCTTCCAGCGCCGCCCGCGCCTGCATCTCCTGCTGCATGTGGCGGTCGAACATGACGACGGGCTGGTTTTCCGCCGCCCGCGCCCGGGCGAGGGCTGCGCCCGAATTGCGCAGCAATTCGTCCGGGTTGCTCTGGTCCACGGGATAGACGGTCACCCCGGCCGCCGCCCCCACGGTGACCGCCTTGCCATTGGCTTCAATGGGCTCCCGCAGCGCGCGGACGATGCGATGCGCCCGGGCCTCCGCCTCGGCCGCGTTGCGGTCGGCGGTGGAGATCACGGCGAATTCGTCGCCGCCGAGGCGGCCGAGGATGTCGCGCTCGCTGCATTGCCGCCGCAGGATGCGCGCGACCTCCACCAGCACCGCGTCGCCCGCAAGCGTGCCGAGACCGTCGTTGATGGTGCGGAAGCCGCCGATATTGATGGTGATGACCGTCACCAGATTGCTGTTGCGGCCCGCCGCCGCCACCGCGCGCTCGAGGCTGCGGCGGATGGTGGCGCGGTTCGGCAGGCCGGTGAGGCTGTCGTGACGCGAGATGTGGATGAGCGCCTCGGCCGTCGCCTTGCGCTGGACGGTGAGGTCGCTCACAGTGAAGACCCAGCCGTCCTCGAGCGTCCGCTGGCCGGTGACCTCGATGGTGCGGCCGTCGGGCAGGACATGCTCCGCCCGCAGCACGTCGTCCGGCGCATCGGGCCGGAGCCGCGCCGTGCAGGCCTCGATCACCCGGTCTTCCTGCTGCTTGCTGTGGCCGAAGCTGCGGTAGAAGGCGCGCAATACGGCTTCAACGGGCCGCCCTTCCTGCAGCACCTCGGCATCGTCCGGAAACAGGCTTGCGTATTCGTCGTTCCAGGCGACGAGGCAGAGATTGCGGTCGAAGACGGCGATCCCCGCCTTGATGCATTCGAGGACGCCGTTCAGCACGTCGCGGCTGCGGTTGGTAAGATACGACTGGGTCGCGAGATGCGCTTCGAGCGCCGCGCACTGGCGGGAGGTTTCCGCAATGGTCAGGGCCTGGCGTTCGAGCTGCCAGGCGACGCAGAGGAGAAGGGCGAGCATGACGGCGCAAAGGCTCGCAAGATCCGACGGCAGCCCTTCCATGAGAATGAGGGACAGGGCCGGGAGCAGGAACAGCGGCACGAGGGTGAGCGCCGCCGCCCGGAAGGACGCGGTGCTGAGCACGAGCCCGCCCGCCGCCGCCGGAATGACCGAGCCGAGCAGCATGAGGCGATTCTCCGCGGGCACCTGCGCCAGGGAATGGCCGATTGCCGCAGCCAGGGCCACCGCGCCGGGCAGGGCGGCCATGAACCACAGTCGCTCCCATTCCCGCATGCCGAGCTTGAGGGCGGCGCGCCGTTCGACGCGCCCGACGCCCCAGCGGAAGGCGAGGCAAAGGAGCACAAGCCCCGCCCAGCCGAGAAGCGGCATCGTCGCCATGCGGCCCGAGAGCTGGACCAGAAGAATGACGAGGGAGAGGAGCCCGGCGAGAACCTGGATCGGGATCTGGCGATAGAGCGCCGCCACCCGTTCGCGCAGGCGGGGCCAGTCGGCGGTCTTCCCGCGCTCGGCCCAGGCCGGGTCCCTGGGCGAGCGCCAGGCGACGATTTGCTGTGGCAGCCTCGGCGTACTCTGGGTCACGGGCGTTACCTTGTTCGATCCACCGCCTGGTCCTTCCGTGGCTGCATCGGCGGCCCCGCATGCGGGTGTTGTCAGATGTGATCGTAAAATCGAATGGTTACCCATGGGTTAAGTGATTGCCGCTCAAGCCCTGTCTGAACAGGCGGCACGGCTTCCCTTGAACCGGGGCATGCGAGAGGGTAAAGCTTGGGCGCAATGGAAATGGGGTTTCCCGGGGGATCACCGGAATGAATGCAATCATTTACCTGCTCGTCACCGTCATCGACCTCTATCAGTTCGTCCTGATCGCCTCGGTGATCCTGAGCTGGCTGATCGCCTTCAATGTCATCAATACCTACAACCGCTTCGTCGCCGTGCTGGCGGAGGTGCTCCACCGCCTGACCGAGCCGGTGCTGCGGCCGATTCGGAACTTCCTGCCCAATATGGGCGGGCTCGACCTTTCGCCGCTGGTGGCGCTGCTGGCGCTCTATTTCCTGAAGATCCTGATCCTGCGCGACATCGCGCCGGCGCTCGGCGTCTATTGAGGTCATGGCCGACGACCTTCCCTGGACCCCGCAGGCGGAGGGACTGGTGGTCGCCCTGCGGGTCACGCCCCGCGCCGACCGCGACGCCATACAGGACATCGCGCGGGATGCGGCGGGCCGCCCCCATATCCGGGTGAAGGTGACCGCGGCGCCCGAGGATGGGAAGGCGAACGCGGCGGTGCAAAAGCTTCTCGCCAAGAAATGGGGGCTGGCAAAGAGCAGCATCGACGTGATATCTGGCGCCACATCTCGGGAAAAGCGCATCCTTGTCCGCGGCGACGGCAGCAAGCTGGCGCAAATGTTGCGGGCCTGGGCAGAAAAGGAGTTCGGGCAGACATGACCGCAGAGATCATCGACGGCAAGGCCTTCGCCGCCAATTTGCGCGCGGACGTCGCGCGCCGGAGCGCCGCCTTCAGGGAACGGACCGGCATCACGCCCGGCCTTGCCGTGGTGCTGGTGGGCGAGGATCCCGCGAGCGCCATCTATGTGAAGAACAAGGTGGTGCAGACCCGGGAAGCGGGCATGAATTCCTTCGAGCATCGCCTGCCTGCCGAGACGAAGGAGGAGGAGCTTCTCGCCCTCGTCCGCAAGCTCAACAATGATCCCGCCGTCCACGGCATTCTGGTGCAGCTTCCCCTGCCGCCCCAGATCCGGGAGGAGCATGTGCTCGCCGCCATCGATCCGGCCAAGGACGTGGACGGCTTCCATGTGATCAATGCAGGGCTTCTGGCCACCGGCGGGGACGGCCTGGTGCCCTGCACGCCGCTCGGATGCCTCATGCTGCTCAAGGACCGGCTCGGGGATCTTTCGGGCCTGCGCGCGGTGATCGTCGGCCGCTCCAACATCGTGGGCAAGCCCATGGCGCAGCTTCTCCTGCGCGAGAACTGCACGGTCACCATCACGCACTCGAAGACGCGCGATCTCGCCGAGGAATGCCGCCGCGCCGACATCCTGGTGGCGGCGGTCGGGCGGCCCGAATTCATCCGCGGGGACTGGGTGAAGCCGGGCGCGACGGTGATCGACGTCGGCATCAACCGGGTACCGGGCGAGAACGGCAAGTCGCGGATCGTGGGCGACGTGGCCTTCGCCGAAGCGGCGGAGCGCGCGGCCTACATCACCCCCGTCCCCGGAGGCATCGGCCCCATGACCATCGCCTGCCTTCTGGAAAACACGCTGCGCGCCGCCGAACGGATCAGCAAACAACCTTAAGATTCAGTGCTTTGCGGTCCTCTGCGGCTGCGCTATCCTTGCATGGGTACCTTGCGCAAAAGGAGACAGCACATGCAGGGGTTTTTAAAGGAATTCAGGGAGTTCGCGGTCCGCGGCAACGTGGTTGACCTGGCCGTCGCCGTGGTCATCGGCGCCGCGTTCACGGGGATCGTGAACTCCCTCGTCAACGACATCATCATGCCGCCCATCGGTCTGCTCACGGGCGGCCTCGACTTCTCCGAGTACTATATCAACCTGTCGGGCAACGATTATGCGACGCTGGCCGAGGCGGAAGCGGCGGGCGCGCCGCTCATCCGCTACGGCTCGTTCATCAATGTGGTGATCAACTTCCTGATCGTCGCCTTCGCGATCTTCATGATCGTGAAGCAGATCAACCGCTTCAAGCGGAAGGAAGAAGCCGCTCCGCCGCCGCCTCCGCCAGAGGACGTGGTCCTGCTGACGGAGATTCGCGACCTGCTGAAGCAGCGGAAGAA
>CAZDSS010000024.1:0-29544 GCA_964508185.1 uncultured Sphingomonadales bacterium | reverse complement strand
TCATGCGCGGCCAGCTCGCGCCCGGGCAGCGCCTCATCGAACCCGATCTTGCGGAACAGATCAGCGTCAGCCGCACGGCGCTGCGCGAGGCGTTCCGGCGGCTCGCGGCCGAGGGGCTGGTGGAGCTCGCCCTCTACAAGGGCGCGACCGTGCGGCGGCTCAGCAAGAAGGACGTGCTGGAAGCATTCCTCATCCGCGAGCTGCTGGAAGGCCTCGTGGTGCGGCTTGCGACCCCGATCATCGCCGCCGATCCGGCGCTGACCAGGACGCTTCTGGAGTTTCGCGAGGAGCTGCGCCAGACGGCGAGGGCGCCCGATGGCGGGGAAAGCTATGTGCGGGCGAACAACCGCTTCCATCAATTCCTGATCGAAGCGGCGAGGAGCAGCCAGCTTGAGCGTCTGGTGGCGCAGATCCAGCTTCCCATCTACCGCATCATCTATGCCCGGCTGCTGGCGGAGAGCACGCGTCTCCGGTCACTCGCCGAGCATGAGCGCATCATCGACGCCATGCTGGCCAATGACGCGGAAGGAGCAGAGCTCGCCATGCGCGACCATGTGCACGCATCGGCGGAATCCCTGCTCACCCTTTCGGAAGACTATTTCAGCTGAAAAACGGGGCCGCGAAGGCGCGGCCCCGTCGCAATCGTCACTCGGCCCAGTCGTTGCGGTAGATTTCGCCGCCTTTCATGACGAAGCCGATGGTGCGGAGCGCGCTGATATCCTCCGTGGGATCCCCCGTCACCATGATGATGTCGGCATATTTGCCGGGGGTGATGGTGCCGAGATCCTTCTCAACACCCAGCAGACGCGCCGGCTGGGTGGTGGCGGTGCGGAGCGCCTGGATCGGCGTCATGCCGGCATCCACATAGAGCTCGATCTCGCGCACGGAGGCGACGGTGCCCTCGTTGGGCTCGAACGGGAACTGGTCGCTGCCCATGGCGATGTTGACGCCCACCCTGATCGCGGTCTGCAGCGCCTTCCAGTGGCTTTCGCCGACCGACCTGGCGCGGTCCAGATACCACTGGGGCGAGCCGATCTTGCGGAAGAATTCCATGGCCCCGGCCTGGCTCACCACGATCGTGGGCACGTACCAGGCGCCCTCCTTCTTCATGCGGCGGAATACTTCCTCGGTCAGGAAATAGCCGTGCTCGAAGCAGGAGACCCCGGCATCCAGCGCCTCCATGGTGGCGAGCGGCGAGCCCGAATGGGCGGTGACCTTGACGCCGTGGCGGCTGGCCACATTGACCGCCGCCCGCATTTCCTCGAGCGTCATGTCGGACGCGGCGATGTCGCCCGAATAGGACGCGATGCCGCGGCTGATCATGAGCTTGATCCAGCTGGCCCCGGCGGCGATTTCGGAGCGCACCGCGGTCATTACCGCATCCGGTCCGTCGATGCCCGTGGTGCCGGGCTCCGACCCGTGGCCGCCCGTGGGACCGATGGGCACACCGGCGCTGAAGATGCGCGGGCCGATGAAGTCGCCGCGCTTGATCGCCTTGGCGAGGGCGATGTCGGCGCGCCGGTCATCCCCGGGATCGCGGATGGTGGTGGTGCCGGTCATGAGCGTGTCGCGGGCATTCTTCGCCATGCGCAGCGCGAGCTCCGCCTCGGTCTCGTGCAGGAGCGCAAGCGCCGCAGCGCCCGGAAGCTTGAGCCCGAGATGCACATGCATGTTCATGAGGCCCGGCAGCAGCCACTTGCCCGTGGCGTCGACCTGCTCCGCACCCTCGGGGATCGCGACCTCGCCGCGACGGCCCACCGCCGCGATGCGTTCGCCTTCAACCAGCACCACGGCATCCGGAATGGTCTTGCCGGCTTCCACGTCGACGACGGTGCCGCCGACCAGCGCCTTGATCGCCGGCCCTTCCGCCGCCTGGACCGGGGCGTGCCACAGCGCGCAGGATACGGCCGCAGCCATCGCCGTGCGGATTGTGCGCTTCAACATCTGATTACCCCCTCCTCCTGCGATCAGTCGATGACCGCGGTTGCTTCGATTTCGATCAGGAATTCCGGGAGCGCCAGGGCCTGCACCCCGATGAGCGTGTTGGGCGCGGGCGGCACGTCGCCATAGAACTTGCTGATGGCCGAACAGATCACCTCGAGCTTGTCGGGGCTGTGATTGACCACATAGGTGCGCATGCGCACGACGTCGGCGGGCGTCGCGCCCGCTTCGGCGAGCACCGTCTTGAGGTTCTCCAGCACCTGGGCGGTCTGGGCCGCAAGGTCGTTGAGGCCGACGATGTTGCGGTCCTTGTCCCAGGCGGTCTGGCCGGCGCAATGGATGGTGGTGCGGCCGCTCCGCTTCACCGCATGGGAGAAGCCGAAGGGCACGCTTTCATACATGGAGGCGGGATTGATGGCTTGACGCGGCATGGCTCTCGATCTCCTTCCTTTATTCGCCTTCGTAGGGGATCACCCCGGTCTCGTCCATGAAGGCCTGATGCTTGTATTCCATCAGCTCCATGTAATTGCCGAAAGGATCCACGAGGTACTGGGCGCGGCAGCCCACCGTCGGCCCCTCGTCCATGACGATGGGTCCGGCGAGGGCCCGGCAGCCATGTTTCTCGAGATGGGCGATGGCGGCTTCCAGATCGTCGACCCGGAAGGCCAGGTGATGGCCGCCAATGTCGCAGTTGCGCGGCGGGTCGCGGCGGGCATCCTTCGGCTTGTCGTACTGGAAGAGCTCGATCATCAGGTTGGACGCGAGCTTCAGCATGACGATCCTGAGCTTGGCGCCCGGCACGTCCACATGGGCTGCGGTCCAGTCGCGCCCATCCTCCATGGGCGGCATTTCGGCGGCATCGAAGGGTCCCATGCGATAGGCCACCTGCGCCCCGAAGGCCTTCACGTAGAAATCGGCGACCGCATCCACGTCGGCCACGGTCATGGACACATGATCCACATGGCGGAAGCCGGGAAACGGGGTCTGCGCTGTCATGACATGATCCTTTCTCAGCCGAGATTGACGATGAAGAGGGCGAGGACGGCGACGGGCACGAGGAAGCGCGTCGCGAACAGCCACAGCCGGAAGACGCCGCCGGTCTCGTCGAGGCCGAGTTCCTCGGCGGCGGACTTGCGGGAAAGCGCCCAGCCCGCGAGCACGGCAACCAGGATCCCGCCCAAGGGCATGATGATGTTGGAGACGAGATAGTCGAGCACGTCGAACACCGTCTTGCCCGCCATGGGCTTCCAGAAGCCGAGGGGATGGAAATCGGCCCAGATGTTGAACGAGAAGACGGTGAGAAGCCCCACAAGCCAGAGCGCTGCGCCGACCATGAGGCTGATGACGCCGCGCGAAAGACGCGTTGCTTCCTCGAGCCAGGCGACGATGGTCTCCATGAGGGTGACCGCCGAGGTGAAGGCGGCGACCGCCACCAGGATGAAGAACAGGGCGCCGAGGACGCTGCCGCCCACGATCTGGGAAAAGGCGATGGGCAGCGTCGCGAAGACGAGCCCCGGCCCCTCGGCGGGGGAAAGCCCGTGGGCGAGGATGATGGGGAAGATCGCAAGGCCCGCGCAGATCGCGGCCGCGGCGTCCGCGATGACGACCACGACGGAGCTGCGCATGATGGAGGACTGCCTGTCCATGTAGGCGCCGATGGTCATGAGCACGCCGACGCCCACCCCGATGGAAAAGAAGGCCTGGCCGATGGCGGCGAGGACCACCCCCGCATCGACCCGGGAGAAGTCGGGATTGAACAGGAAGCGAACGCCCCCCGCGAAATCGGCTTCGAGAACGGAATAGCCGAGGAGCACGAGCAGAATGACGAAAAGGCCCGGCGTCATCCAGCTCAGCACCCGCTCCAGCCCCTTGTGGATGCCGAGGGACACGGTGAGCGCGGTCGCAGCCAGGAACAGCGCCTGATAGAACATCATGCGCAGCGGATCGCCCATCATCTCCTGAAGCATGGCGGCGGCGCCCGACGCATCAAGGCCGCCGAACCGGCCCGAGGCCGCAAGGACGAAATAATCCACCATCCAGCCGGCGACCACCGCATAGAAGCTGAGGGCGAGGAACACGCCGAGGAGGGCCATGAAGGCGAAATAGCGCCAGCGCGGGCTGATGTTCTCGCGCTCGGCAAGGACCCGCATGTTGCCGACGACGCTGCCGCCGCCGCGCCGGCCGATGAGGAATTCCGCGACGAGGGCGGGGAACACGATCCCGGCGCAGGCGAGGAGATAGATGATGACGAAGGCGCCGCCCCCATTGGCTCCCGCCACATAGGTGAACTTCCAGATATTGGTCATGCCCACGGCGCTGCCGATGGCGGCGGCGAGGAACATGAGATTGGACGACCATTTGCGCGGCGTGGCGCCTCCTTCGGCCATGTCTACCCCTCGACCTTGGAACCCTGGATACGGAAACCGCCCGCCCGATGGGGTCGGGCGGGCGGTCATGTTACATCAGAAATGCTTGGCGAAGCTCAGGATGAAGCTCCGCGGCACGTTCACCAGATAACCGTCGGGCGTCACCCCCGGCTGGATGCGGTAGACGTCCACGACCGAATTGTCGTTGAACAGGTTGTTGACGACGAGGGTCGCCGACCAGTCCGCGGCCACGACGCCCGCGCGCAGGTTCACGAGGGCGTAATCCTCAAGCTTCATGAACAGGGGATTGTCGGGCCGGAACTCCGTATTGCGGGAGCCCACATAGGACACGTCGCCGCCGACCTGCCCCATGACATCGCCCCAGAGCGGCCATTCATACTGCGCCGTGAGCGAGAGCGTCGTATCCGGCACATAGGTGATGGCATCGCCGTCGCGGCCGGTGCTCGGAATGGGGTTGTCCTCCGTCAGCTTGGCGTCGGAGAAGTTGGCGGTGAGGCCGATCTGCAGGCCTTCCATGGGATAGGTCGTAAGCTCGATCTCGAGGCCCTTGATCTTGGCCGCGCCGCCGTTGCTGCGGAACGGGAAGGTCAGGGTGCCGTCCGTCGCCTGGTCCTGGATCTGGATGTCGGACCAGTCGATGAGATAGGCGGAGGCGTTGAAATAGACCCGGTGGTCGAGGAAGGACGACTTGAGGCCCACCTCATAGTTGATGAGGGAGTCGGAGCCGAACCCGGCCGGGATCACCACATTGGCGAGCTGCGCCGCCGTCTGGTCGTTGGTGCCGCCGGAGCGGAAGCCTTCCGCCACCTGGAAGTAGACATGGGCGTCGTCGGTCAGGTCATAGGAGATGTTGCCCTTGAAGATGACCCCGTCCTCGCCGCTCTTGAGAAGCGGGCCGACGCCCGCGCCCGGCGCGCCGCCGATGCCCTTCACGGCATTGGCCACCTCGTCGATCTCGAAATCATAGTAGCGCGCGCCGCCCGTCACCGTGAGGCGGTCGGTGATGTCCAGGCTCACCTCGCCGAAGAAGGCGAGCTGGTCGATGGTGGTACGGACCCGGCGGTCGAGAAGGACGCGCGGATTGGCCTCGATCCGGCCGTCGGGGCCGGCGCTGAAGATCGCGCTCCGGAAGTCGCGCTTTTCCTTCTGGTAAAAGGCGCCGGCGAGGATCTGGAAGGGACCCGAGAAGGACGAGGCGTAGCGCAATTCATAGCTCTGCAGCTCGTGGTCCTTGGGCTGGCTGATGATGCTGCGGCCGTCTCCGTCATAGGGCAGGTTGAGGAAGGCGTCCATCACCAGGGAGGCGTCGCGGTCGAACACCGTCTCGCGCTTGAACAGGGACGCGGTGCCGGTGACGGTGCCGTGATCCGCCGCATATTCGATGGTGGCGTTGTAGATCTGGGATTCGTCCTGGAAGCCCGCGCGCACCACGTCGGCCTGGAAGAAGTCGCGGGTGATGGGATTGCCCTCGTAATCTACCCGGTTGAGATAGGACGGACCGCCCGTCTCGCCGTCCTGATACATGGCCATGAGGTCGATGGTCAGCGCTTCCGTGGGCTTGACGCGGGCGGAGATGCGCGCGGCGTAGGTCTCCTCGTTGTTCACGTCCTCGGCCAGACGGTTGCTGATCCAGCCCTTGCTGTCGAGAGCGTAGGCCGCGATGCGGATCGCCGCCTTGTCCTCGGCGAGCGGCGCATTGACCATGCCTTCCGCATGCCAGCCGACGTCCGACCCCTTGGTCACGCGCAGGCTGCCGCCGACGCTCGCCGAAAGCTCGTCAAGCTCGGGCTTGCGGGTGATGTAGCGGATGGTGCCAGAAAGCGAGCTCGAGCCGAAGGTGGTGCCCTGGGGGCCCTTCAGCACCTCGATGCGGTCGATGTCGAACAGCTTGATGTCGGGCTGGCGGCCGCCGCCGTCCTGGGCGTTTTCCCCGGTGACGATCACTTCATCAAGATAGATGCCGACGGTGCCTGCACCCACCGCATTGACGCCGCGGATGATGTAGCGCTTGTCGCCGGGGCCCTGGTCATAGACGGCAAGACCGGGGACCAGGCGGAAGAAGTCCTTGAAATCCATGGCCCCGCGCATGGCGAGGTCTTCCGCGCCCACCGCCTGCACGGCGAACGGCACTTCCTGCAGGCTCTGGGCGCCGCGCTTGGTGGCGGTGACCACCACTTCCTCGATGGCGAACCGCGCCGCTTCCTCGGCAGCGACCTGACCCGCCGACAAGGCGGCGGCCAGTATGGTGCCGTATTTCAGGGCGCGCGCGAGCTTGCCGGAGACATGACGACGATCTTGATGGGAAATCATTCTCTTCCTCCACCCCTGGGCCGGAAAGCGGCCCATCCTCCTTGGTTTTTCAAAGGCCGGTGCGGGCAAAGTCCCCCAGCCTCGTTCATTGGATCGAATGGTAGGAGATCGGCGACCATTGAAACAATTGCAATCCCTTCATAATATCGTTGCGCAAATGACAACGCGGGGATGCGGACATGGAACGGCTGGGCCAGTACGAACGCCACATCCACTATCTGTTCGAGGCGGCGCGCTCGGGCACCATGCGGGCGGCCAGCGAGCGGCTCAATGTGGCGACCTCCTCCATCAGCCGCCAGATCGCCTTTCTCGAAGCGGAACTGGGCACCCCGCTGCTCGAGCGCGGGCGGCGGTCCATCAAGCTGACCGAGGCGGGGGAATTGCTGGTGCGCTACTACCGGGAGAAGCTCGCCCATGACGAGGCCTTCGTCTCCCAGCTGCAGGAGCTGCGCGGCAATCGTTCGGGCCATATCGTGCTGGCGATCGGCGAGGGTTTCGTCAGCGACAGCTTCTCGGAAATCCTCCACCAGTTCACCCGCAGCCATCCCAATATCCGCCTGTCCATCCGCATCGCCGGCACCAACGAGGTGCTCCGCCTGGTGCGGGAGGACGAGGCCCATATCGGCATGGTGTTTCACGCCCCGCCAGACCCGAAGATCCGCGTCGCCATGGGTCTTCCCCAGCCCCTGCGGGTGATCGCCCATCCCGACGATCCCCTGGCGCGCAAGAAATCGGTGAAGCTGCCGGAGCTCGCCGGCTACCGGGTGGCGCTCCCCGAGCGGTCGTTCCGCATCCGCCAGCTTCTGGGTCCGGTGGAGCTGCAGGTCGAGAGCCTGGTGGCGCCGGTCATCACCACCAACTCCCTCGCCCTCCTCAAGCATTTCGTGAAGAGCGGGCAGGGAATCGCGATCCTCACCGACATCGTCATCATGGACGAGCTGCAGCGCGGGGAGCTCGCGGCGGTGGCCATCGATCACCCGGATCTGCAGGCAACCCAGATCCAGGTGGTGACGCGTCTCGGCCGTCTGCTGCCCGTGCCGGCCAACCAGCTGCTCAAGACAGTCGAGGGCAAGTTCCGCTCCACGCTTCACGCGCGATGAGGTCGCTCGTTCCTTCGGACGCAACAAACAGATTTCATCATTGCAACGCAAATAAAGATAGATTGCCCGCTTAATCGAGGCTCAGCCCGGCACAAGTGGGAGCATGATGGACAGGTACAGTATTGACTGGCGCGGCTACATGCCGGCCATTACGACGCCCTTCGACAGCGACGGCGCCCTCGATCGCGGGATGCTGATAGAGCTGCTCGAATGGCTGCACGAACAGGCCATGCACGGCATCGTGGTCGCCGGCACCACCGGGGAATGGTATGCGTTGTCGGCAGAGGAACGGGCGACGCTGTTCATGACCGCGGGCGAGGTCCTGAAGGGCAAGATGACCCTGATTGCCGGCTGCAACGCCTTCACCCCTGACGGGGTCGTTGACAGCGCCGAGCTTGCGGCCCGCGCCGGGTTCGACGGCATCCTCCTCTGCCCGCCGCCCTATGTGCGCCCGAGCGAGGACGAGATCTTCGCCTTCTACGCCGAGGTGAACAGGCGCTGCCCGCTGCCCATCTGCGTCTACAACTGGCCGCCGGGGACGAATGTGGACATGTCCATCCGTCTCCTCGAGCGGCTCACCGACCTCGACCGGGTGGTGGCGGTGAAGAATTCCACCGGCAGCTTCCGGCATTTCATCGACAGCTTCTTCGCCCTCAAGGACAAGGTGCGGATGTTCGGGGTGCCCATGAACCAGATCGGCGCGACCCTCGTGCAGCATCACGGGGCGGACGGCCTCATGGGCGCGGGCGCCGTGCTCGGCCGCGACCAGCCGGATTTCTTCAACGCGTTGTGGGCGGGCCGGACGGAAGAGGCCCTGGCGCTCGGCGCCAAGGACCGCCGCATCATGACCGAATGGTTCAACGAGGACTACACGGCCAGGTTCGGCACCGCCCCCGCCGTGTTCAAGGCGGCGCTCAACGTGCAAGGCCTGCCCGGCGGCTATCCGCGCAAGCCCATCCTGCCGCTCGACGAACGGCATCTTGATACCATTCGCTCGACTTTGCGGGCGCTTGGTAAGACAGTGACTGCATGACGCAAGCGGATGTCCTGATCATCGGCGGCGGCCTTGCCGGATGCGCCGCCGCCTACTATCTCGCCCGGGGCGGCGCCGCCGTTCTCCTGGTGGAGATGGGGCAGGTCAATGGTCAGGCATCCGGGCAGAATGCGGGCTCGCTCCATTTCCAGCTGGAGCATCGCCTCATCGAACACGCCGATCAGGCGGAGCAGTTCGCGCAGGTGATCCCGCTCAACCTGCTGGCGATCGAGGAATGGTCGCGCCTTGAAGAGGAGCTCGACGCCTTCATGGACGTCACCCTCCATGGCGGCCTGATGCTGGCGGAGACGGAGGCCGATCTCGCCCTGCTCAGGAAGAAATACGCCCTCGAGAAGCAGTGGGGGCTGCCGACGGAGCTGCTGACGGCGGAAGAGGTGCGCGCGATCGCCCCCTATCTCTCGGACAAGGTGATCGCCGCGGGCTACTGCCCCAGGGAGGGGCACGGCAATCCGCGGCTCGTCACCCCCGCCTTCGCCCGCGGCGCCCAGCGCCATGGCGCGAAGATCCGCACGGGGACCAAGGTTGCGGACATCCGCCGCGTGAACGGGCGCTGGTCCGTCGCGCTCGAAGGGGCGGAAGGCCGGGAGATGGCGACGGCCGACGTCATCCTGAACGCCGCCGGGGCCTGGGCCGCCGATGTTGCGCGGATGGTCAACCTGCATCTTCCCGTCTTTCCCGTGGCGCTCGCCATGAACGTCACCGAAGCGGGCCCGCCTCTGGTCCATCATCTCATCCAGCATGCGGGCCGCCGCCTTTCCATGAAGCAGGTGAGCGACGGGCACATCCTGATCGGCGGCGGCTGGTCGTCCCGCTTCCGGCGCGCGGGCGACCGGATCCTGAAGGACCGCCGGCCGGTGCTGATCGATCGCAACGTGGCCGAGAACCTCAAGATCGCCTGCGACGTGGTGCCAGATTTACGCAGCCGCAACCTGCTCCGCTCCTGGACCGGGATCGTGGGCATCACCGCCGACCAGCTGCCGATCCTCGGCGAGATGCCGGAGGCGCCGGGATTTTTCGTCGCGACCGGCGGCTCGGGCTTCACACTGGGCCCCGTCTACGGGCGGCTCATGAGCGAGCTTATCCTTGAAGGTCGCCCGTCGCACCGGATCGATCTCTATAGCCCGCGGCGCTTCCGCCACATCAACATGTTCATGGGATGACGACGGGGTGACCATGGCGCGACGGATCAAACAGGGCGTGGAGCGGGGAGATGCGATCACCATCGAGGTGAACGGCGCGCCCCTTGCGGCCCATGCGGGGGAGACGGTGGCGACCGCCCTCCTCGCTGCAGGGATCACGGCCTTCCGCAAGGACCGCGCGGGCGCGCCGCGGGGGCCCGTCTGCAACATGGGCGTCTGTTTCGAATGCCTGGTGCCCATGGCCCTGCGTGAGACCGATGATTTCGTCCGCCGCCGCGCCTGCATGACCATGGTGCGCCCGGGCTTGCGCGTCAGGATCGGGGAAGAATAGTCGCCGTGGAACGCCTGCATTACGACATCGTCATCATCGGCGCGGGCCCGGCGGGGCTTGCGGCACTGTCCGAACTTGCGGGCAAGGGCCTCGAGATCGCCGTCATGGACGAGCAACCCCGCGCCGGCGGCCAGATCTACCGCCAGCCCCCCGCGGACTTCAGGGTGAAAGACTGGCTTCCGGGCCAGCTCTATGACGCGGGCAAGGCCCTTCTCCGCCGGGCGGAGCAGGCGCCGGGGGTGCACTGGCATCTGGAGACGGCCGCCCTCGGCTTCTATGAGGATGCGGCGGGCGAGCGGGTCCTGTGGGCGGCGACGCCCGAAGGGGTCAAATCCGTCTCGGCGCGCGCCTGGCTTGTGGCCGCGGGCTGTTACGACATGCCGGTCGCCTTTCCCGGCTGGACCCTGCCTGGCGTCATGGCCGCGGGCGGCGTCCAGGCCTTCGTCAAGAGCCAGCAGCTTGTTCCCGGCGAACGCTTCGTCTTCGCGGGATCGCACCCCCTGCAGCTCATCGTCGCGGAGCAGGTGCTGAATGCGGGCGGCGAGATCGCGGCGCTGATCTTTTCCCAGCCGCCGGGCCGGGCCTTGGCCGCATTGCGGCGGCCGGGCGTCGTCGGATCCCACTGGCGCAAGTTCGCGGCAGCCGCCGCGGCCTTCGCCCGGCTGAAGCGCGCGGGCGTTCCGATCCTGTTCGAACACGGCATCGTCGCGGCGGAGGGCGAGGACGCGGTCGCGAGCGCGGTGATTGCACCCCTCGATGCCGACGGCCGCGCCGATCGGAGCCGCAGCCGCAGCGTCGCCTGCGACCGCATTGCCTTCTGCTACGGCTTTCTGCCGTCATCCGAGCTCGCGCGGCAGGCCGGGGCGACGGCCGTCTGGGACGAGGATGCGGGCGGCGGCTGGATCGTGACCCATGACGGCGCCATGCGAAGCGACGTGCCAAGGCTCTACGTGGCGGGCGAGGTGACGCGGGTCGCAGGGGCGGAGAGCGCCGCCGAGCAGGGGCGGATCGCAGCCTTCTCCATCCTCGCCGATCTCGGCCTTCCGGTCGACCGCGCGGCGCGGGATGCCGCCTTCCGGCGGCTCGGGTCCATCACCCGCTTCGCCGATCTCCTGCGCGATCTTGCCCGGCCGCCGGCGGCGCTCATCGCCGACCTCGCGGGAGACGACGTCGTCCTCTGCCGCTGCGAGAACGTGAGCTTCGGCGCCTTCCGCGCGGCAATGAAGGAAGCGGGCCATGTCCTGACGGCGGACGCCGCCAAGCTTCTGTCGCGCACGGGCATGGGCCCCTGCCAGGGCCGCTATTGCGGCCATGCGGTGCGGCGGACCCTTGCCGAGATCCGCGGCACGGATCCCGGCATGGTCGGCGGATTCACCGTGCGGCCGCCGGTGAAACCGGTGCCGCTCGGCGATATCGTCGGCTAGTTGGCGGCCTTTTCCGCGGCGATCCAGGCGTCCACCGCCTCTTCCACCGCCCAGAGCGGGATATAGCCGTTCTCCAGCACCACCTGGTGGAAGTCGCGGATGTCGAAGCGGTCGCCCAGGGCGTCCTGCGCCTTGGCGCGCAGGTCGAGGAAGCGCTTCATTCCCACCATGAAGGAGGTCGCCTGGCCGGGCACGGCGAGATAGCGATCCACCGCCGCTTCGTTGGCCGCCGCCGGGCTCGTGGTGTTGTCGTTCAGGAACTGGATCGCCTGTTCCCGGGTCCAGCGCTTGTGATGGAGGCCGCTGTCCACCACCAGCCGGTAGGCGCGCCAGAGCTCCCCGGCGAGCCGCCCGAAATCGGCGTAAGGGTCCTCGTAGAAGCCCATGTCCTTGGCGAGCCGTTCGGCATAGAGCGCCCAGCCCTCGACAAAGGCGCTGTTGAGCCACCAGAAGCTGATCTTGCGCAACTGCGGGATCCCGGGATCCGAAAGGATGGTGGAGATCTGCATGTGATGGCCGGGAAGCCCCTCGTGATAGAGAAGGGCGTCGAGATCGTAGATCGCCGCCTTGCTCATGTCCGCGAGCCCCAGATAGATGGCGCCCGGGCGGCTGCCGTCGGGCGCCCCCGCCTCATAGTACCCTGAGGGCGAGGTCTTTTCCCGATAGGGCTCGAACCGCCGCACCTCGAGCGGGATCGCGGGCTTCCTGTGGAAGACCTCGGTGATCCGGGCCGCCATGGCGGCGACCGTATCCCGCGCCTTCTTCATGTAGGCCTCGCGCCCCGCGTCAGAGTTTTCGAAATAGAAGCGTGGATCGGCCTTGAGCCAGGCCATGAAGTCGCGGAGCGTGCCCTGGAACCCGACGCGGCGCATGATGCCTTCCATCTCGCCGCGGATGCGGTCGGCCTCCCTGAGGCCCAGTTCATGGATCTCGTCCGGCGTCATGTCCGTGGTGGTGAACTGCCGCACGAGGAAGGCATAGAACGCGTCCCCCTCGGGCAGCTGCCAGACGCCGCCGTCGATCTTCGTCTCCTCCGCCTGCCGACGCAGAACCGCGATGAGGTCGGAATAAGCCGTGCGGAACGGGCCGAGAAGGGCGACCCGCACCTTGGCTTCCAGCTTCGCCTTGTCGCCCGCCGGCATGTCGACGGCCGCAAGCTTGCGCCGGAAATCGGCCCAGATGGGATTGTCCTCCCCCTCGTCGAACGGCGCGCCTGAGATCACCCGCTCCGCCCCGTGGATGAGCAGGGGATAGACGCTTTTCGGCATGTAAAAGCCCGCGGTCGCGCGCCGTTCCAGATCCTCGATGAACTGGGCGAACAGGCGGTCGGTGCGGTTGATGCGGGAAAGATAGGCCTCCGCATCGGCGGCATTGCGCACGGGATGCTGGTTGACCAGCACGCCGGGCACGTCGAGATGAAGCCCCACGATCTGGTTCATGGGGTAAAGGTGGTCCCGCCAGCGCTCGCGCTCGAGAAGCAGCTTCTGCTCGGCGACGAAGACCCGGTGCTGCAGGCGGCGCCGGGCGTCCATGGCGGCGGGATCGAAATCCTGCTCCGCTTGGGCGAGCTCCGCCCGGATGCGCTCGATCCTCTGCGCATGGGCTGCGGGCGACAGGTTGTCCCAGCGGTCGCGGCCGATATCGAGCCCGAATTCCGCGGCCAGCATGGGGCTTTCCGCCGTCCGCGCCTCGTAGACTTCGCTCAGGAAGCGGGCGAAGCGGGCGCCCTCGTCCTCGGCGGCGAAGGCGCCCGTGAAAAAGGCGACGGCCGCAAACGCGGCCGCCGCTTTGGTTCCGATTCTCGTCATGCCAATGCGACGCATCAGTTGGTCTTCATGGTCAGGCGGATGCCGAACACCTGCTTCGAGGGTTCAAGATGGATACCGCCGATGAAAGCCTTCTCGTAGGCATTGGTAAAGTACTTCTTGTCGAAAAGGTTCTCCACATAGCCGACGAGGCTGAAGGTTTCCCCTTCGACGCCCACCCGCAGGTTGGTGCTGTTGTAGCTCGGCACCTGCCAGGGGAAGCCGGTGAAGATGAGACCGCTCTTGCTGGCGACGATGCCGCTCCGGTAGAACCATTCGGCGCGGATGAAGCCGCTCAGGTCGTTGAAGATCTGCGTCGTGTATTCGGCGCTTGCGTTCAGCGTCCATTTGGGCGCGTTCGGCATCCTTTCGCCGCTGAGATCCACGATCTGGTTCTCGACGAAGGCGTCCTCGTAATCCTTGAACTTCGAATTGAGGTAGCCGACGCCGCCGCCGATGACGAGCTCCGGCGTGATGAGCGCCTGGGCCTCGAGCTCGAGACCGTAGCTGCGGGCCGACGCCGCGTTCTCGATCCCTGACACGAAGGTGATGACGTTGTTCTCGTCCACGACGCCGAAGGCGAATTCGGTCTGCAGGTCCTTCCAGTCCATGTAGAAGGCCGCCGCATTGACGCGCAGACGCCGGTCGAAGAATTCGCCCTTCAGGCCCACCTCGTAGTTGATGAGGGTTTCGGGGTCATAGGACGTATCCTCGAGATTGGGATTGATCTGCACGCCGCCCGCCTTGAAGCCGCGGGAGATGGTGGCATAGCCGTTGAGCTCGTCGGAGAACACGTAATTGACCGAAAGGCGCGGCGAGAAGTCGTTGAAGCTTGCGCTGTCGTCGACCTTGTTGTTGATCTCGCCGTTGGACGTGTTGTACTGCATCACGTCCTGCTTTTCATGGGTGTAGCGGGCGCCGAGGGTCACCGACAGGCGCTCGTTGGCATGCCACACCCCTTCGCCGAACACCGCATAGCTTTCGGACTTGCCGTCGCTGTAGGTGGAGGTGACGGCGAAGCCTTCGGGCAGGCTGAAGGGATTGTCCGCGCCGGCCCAGGTGACCTGGTCCGTATTGCCGCGGTCGCGCGCCGCCATGGCGCCGATGGTCCATTCGAACGGCCCCTCGCTCAGCGACTGGACGCGCAGTTCCTGGCTCAGGCTGTCGCGCTTGATGGGCTTGGTTTCATAGAACAGGTCCTTGCTCGACCCGTCGATGTCCCCTTCGAGGAAGCCCTTGCTGTCGATATAGCCGGTGATGCTGGTGATGGCGAAGCTGTCCGCCTCGTAGCGGATGCGGCCGGTGAGGTAATAGAACTCCGTGCCGACGCTCTGCTTGCGGTTGAAGTTGACCCGGTTGGTGTTCCGGGGCCAGAAGCCGACGCCGTCGGGATCCGCCACCGCGTTGGGATCGCCACCGAAATAGAGATTGCGCGAGAACGGCGCCAGCACGCCCGAAGGCACGCCTTCGCGCATCCCCACCACCTCGTCCGTATAGGCGCCGGTGAGATCGATGGTCAGGCGCTCGTTCGGCGTGAAGCGGAGGATGGCCTTGCCGTACTTGTAGGTCGAATCGTTGCCGCCCCCGATGGGGTTGATGTTCTTGATGTTGCCGTCGCTTTCCGCATAGCGGCCGACGACGCGGAGCGCCAGCTTGTCGCTCACCACCGGCACGTTGATGATGGCGTGGGTGTCGATGGTGTCGAAGCTTTCATAGGCGATGGAGCCTTCAAGCTCGAATTCCTGGTGGGGCTGCTTGGTGGTGATGTTGATGGCGCCGCCTACCGCGTTGCGGCCGAAATAGGTGCCCTGGGGCCCGCGCAGGATCTCGATGCGCTCGATATCCACCACCTGCGGGTTGGCGGTGCCCGCCGCCACGTTGAATTCGTCGATATAGAAGCCAAAGGTGTTGGGGCGGATGTTGTTGTCCGTGGACAGCTGGTTGGTCACGCCGCGGATGCTCAGATCCTTGCGGTCGCGGGAGCCGCTCGAGGTGAAGCTCACGTTCGGCGTCACCGAGAAGTAGTCATCGACGCTCTGGAAATTGGCGCGGGTGATGAGATCGGCGTTGAAGGCCGTGACGCTGATCGGCACGTCGCGCAGGCTCTGTTCGCGGCGCTGCGCCGTGACGGTGATTTCCTCGAGCATGGTGCGGCCGCCGTCCTGGGCGAAGGCCGCGGGCGCGGCGAGCGGCAGCAGAACGGCCAGAGCCGTGGTCGAGCACAGGGCCAGTCTCCCCATGCGCATGCGGGCGATGTGAGTCATTTCCATCTCCTGACGTTATGTTCGTTGTTTTTGGCGGGCCGGCGGCCGCCTTTCCGCGCGGAGGCCGGCCATAAGCGCCGAAAAGGGGGCGATCGCGCCCTTTCAACCGGTCCTTACTTGCTCCCGGCGGATTCCGGTTCGGCCTCCGCGCGCACCAGATGGATGAGCGCGATCTTGCCGTCGCGGATGTCGGCATAGCCCATGGCATGCATGAGGCCGTCCTTGCCGTCGGCCCGCGACTTGATGAGGTGGTAGGTGAAGATCCGGTCGCCGGAGGCCGAGACGAATTCCTCCTCGAACGGCACGACGATCTCCACATATTCAACGCGCTTCTGGATGGCGCGGAAATGGGTGACGAGATCGTCGAGGCCTTTGACCGCCACCTTGCCGTTGATCATGATGGCGCCGTCCTCGGTGAAGTAGCGACCGAAGGCCTCGCGGGTGAAGCCGTCGGGGTCCTGGATCGCGGCGTTCCACCAGCGGAACATCTGGACGAGGACCGTTTCCTGTCCCTGCGCCGCTTCGGCGCGCACAGGCGCCGCCGCGGGGCCGAAGCCAAGGCCGAGCAGGATCGCGACAGTTACCAGAATACGCTTGAAGAAAGTCATGTCTGTTCCTCCCGTGCCGCGGAAGAGGGCCGGCGGCGTCATCCTCGGGGCGGCCCCGTTGTCCCAGGGGCTTTTGCTTGTCCTCATACTTTCCTGTGACACAGGGCCGGGTTCAATCCCAGGGCGCGATGTATTTTGTTGCCTTGCGCGCAACGTTCCGGGAGCGAAGCCCAAAAAATTCGGCCGCGCGGAGCGGATCCGCGCGGCCCGTGAGAGGCGTCGTGATGAAAAGGCGTATTGCCGGTCAGGAGGCCCAGATCTCTCCCAGCGCCCGCCGGAAATTGCCGCCGAGGACGGCGCGAATGTTGTCGTTGCTGTAGCCGCGGCGGATGAGCGCTTCGGTAAGGTCGAACATCTTCTGGGGATGGTCCATGCCCTCGATGTCGATCTTGTCGCGGAAGGCGTAGCTGGACTTGTAGCCCTCGCGCAGCATCGCATAGATCTTGGGCGGCAGGGCGTCGTAGCCCTTGAGGTCGGAATCCGTGCCGATCCCCACATGCTCGATGCCCACGAGCTTCGCCACATGGTCGATGTGGTTGACGTAATCCTCGATGGTGGTCGGCTCCTCGTTCTTGACGAAGTTGCGGACCGCCGTGATGCCCATGACGCCGCCCTTCGCCGCCATCTTCCTGATCGCTTCGTCGGTCTTGCAGCGGGGATGCCCCGGCGCCAGGGCGCGGGCGTTGGAATGGGTGATGAGCACGGGCTTCTTCGAGATCTCGAAGGCATCCAGCGTCGTCCGATCACCGCAATGGGAGACGTCCACCACCATCCCGACCTCGTTCATGGCGGCGACGATCTCCGCCCCGAAATCGCTGATCCCGCCGTCGATCCGGTCGGTGGAGCCGCCGGCGATGAGGTTCTGGCTGTTGTAGGTGAGCTGCGACACCCGTTGCCCCAGATGATAGAACCGGCGCACGTCGTCGACGGTGCGGAAATGGTCGGAGTTCTGGAGCCCGAGGATGAAGCCGATCTTGCCGTTCTTCTCCAGCGCATCGAAATCCTTCATGCTGTCGACGCGCATGACGAGATCGGGATGCTCGGCCGCAAGGCCGTTATAGGCGCCCATGAATTCGAGGGCGTCCTCATAGACCGTGGGACCGCCGAGGCCCACCGCCGGGTGGAACACCCGGATCCCGGAATCCTTCACCACCTGGAGTTCCTCTTTGGTGAATTTCAGGGGATCCGTGCCTTCCTCCATGGCGGTGAAGATCTTGCCCATGTCGAAGAGCGACAGCATGTCGATGACGAGGGATTCCCGCACCAGATCCACCGCGCGCTTGGAATAGCGCCGCGTGGTGGCGGCGAAGAGCTGATAGCTGCCGCGATTGATCATGGGCGCCGCGATCATGCCCGCGCCCGCGAGCAGGGCTCCCTTCAGCAGGCTGCGGCGCCCGATGCTGCGCTTCACGTCCGCGCCGTTGGTCTTCGTCATGGTTCCTTCTCCCCTTGTTTTCGCCGTTTATCGGACATTGGTCACTGGCTGCGGGTGCTGATGGGGCGCCCCGGGAAGCTGTCGGGCACGAGATCGCCGTCGCGCACCACGAACTGTCCGGCGACCAGCACATGGGCGATCCCTTCCGCGAACTGGTTGGGCTCGGCGAAGGTCGCCTTGTCGATCACCCGCTCGGGATCGAAGATGGTGACGTCGGCATCCGCACCGACGCTGATCCGGCCCTTCCGCTTCATGGCGGGAGTGAAGGATTCGAGCCGTTTTGCGGGCAGCAGGGTCATGCGGGATATGGCGTCGGCGAGGCTGATGACCTTTTTCTCCCGCACGTAATGGCCGAGAACGCGGGAGAAGGTGCCCATGCCGCGGGGATGGGCGCGCTCGTCGAGACGCTCGATGGGCATGCCGTCGGACGCGATCATGACGCCCGGATGACGCAGCGCCTGCTCCACCCATTCTTCCTTCATGGCATGGATGATGATGGTGCCGTCGGGATATTTCGCCCGATATTCGTCCCACATCGCCTTGTCGCGGAAGCGCTCGCCCGTGGGCGGCCATTCGATGGCGTCATAGGACACGCCGAACTTGCGCTGCCAGTCATGGTCGAAGATGCCGGAATTGATGCCGGTGGAGCCCGCCGTGTAGGGATAGAGCTCGGTGGTGACGTCAAGCCCATCGGCCCGCGCCTTCTCCATCATCTCGAGATAGAGGGGCACCCGCTGCAGGCCGGTGCTGACGATATGGACCATGTGGAAGGGGGCGCCGGTCCGGCGGCTCATCTCGATGAGCTCCGCGAAGCCGCTCGGGTCGGACGCATCGTCCGACATGCGGATATGGATGAAGAGCGGCATCTTGTGCCTGGCCGCGATGCGGAACAGGCCCTCGAGCTCGGCCTCGTTCACGCCGCGGGACAGGTAATCGAGGGGAAGGCCGATCCCCATCGCGCCGTTGGCGATGTCTTCCTCCACGAGCGCGAAGATGCGCGCGCGCTCCTCCGCCGTCGCTTCCTCATGGAAGGCGCGCTTCAGATCCTTGTCCTTGACCAACACGCGGATGTCGCCATAGCCGGCCGAGTAGCCGTAATTGATGAGCGCCTTGCCCTCGCGCGCCGCAAGGGCCGGGGGCAGGGGATGGATTCCGCCCTCCAGTTCAAGCGCCGTGGTGACGCCATCCCGCACCTGATAGGTCTGGGACGGCAGGTTCTGGCCGTGGGCATGGAGATCGATGAAGCCCGGCGCGACCACGAGACCTTTGGCGTCCACCACCTCCCGGCCATCGAGGGGTTTGTCCGATACCGCCGCGATGCGGTCCTTGACGATCCCCACATGGCGCACGGCGTCGAGGCCGCTTTCGGGATCGATCACCCGGCCGTTGGCGATCACGAGGTCATATTGCTGCGCCTCGGCCGCGCCCGCAGCGAGGGGCAGGAAGAGCGCCCCCAGCGCCAGCAATGCACGAAGAATTCTGCCGCCCTGTTTCATCCCTCGACCTCCCGAAAAGAGATCCCGGCAGGGGGAGCGGCCCTGCCGAGATCGTCAGTATCAACTCACGCGCAAACTCCGCATCAGAACTTTGCCCGGACACCGGCGTAGAAGTAACGCCCGATCACGTCATAGAAGACCGCGTTCGTCGCCGTCGGCCCGATGAAATCGATGGGCAGGAGCGGCGGATCGTTGTCGAGCACGTTGTTGACGCCGCCGAAGAGCTCGACCGTGCGGTCGCTGCCGATCTCCAGCTGGTAGCGCGCGGAAAGGTCGAGATAGGCCTCGGCGCCCACCTTGTTGTCCTCGGCCGAAAGCTGTTCGGGCCCGGCGGTGATGTCGTACTTGCCGGAGCCGATGTAGCGGACCTGGCTGTGGACGGCGAGCGGGCCGACGCTGTAGGTGACGCTCGCGCGGCCCTTCCATTTGGGCAGGCCGAAGCCGCTCACCGGGCCCACTTCACCCGCATAGTCCGTCGGGTTGGTGCCGTCCGTCGCGATCTTCTTGGAATAGACGTAGCTGCCGAGGAAATTGAAGCCCAGCATGTGGCCGTTGTCGAAGCTCGTGATGTAGCGGCCTTCGAAATCCAGGCCCTTCACCCGGTAGGTGCCGAGATTGAGGAGCTTGTTCTCCACGCTCTGGATCACCTGGCCGGGGCCGAAGGTGATGAGGTCGCAGAACTCGGCCTCGCCCGCGCCGCAGCGGTCGACGATGCTCTGGCTCGAGATCTGGCTGATGGCGTCGTCGATGTCGATGTCGTACCAGTCCACCGACAGCTGCAGGCCATCGAGCCAGTTCGGCGAATAGACGACGCCGACCGTCTTGGTCAGGGCCCGTTCTTCCTGCAGGTCCGCATTGCCGGTGTTGCGTTCCTGGATGAAGTCGTGGCCGTTGGTGAACGGGTTCTCGACGTTCCCGAACAGCAGCAGGGTCTTCAGGAAGACCTCGCCGATGGCGGGCGCGCGAATGTCGCGCGACACCGTGCCGCGGAAGCGGAGGTCGTTGGTGGGTTCATAAGTGAGGCCCGCCTTCCAGGTGACCACCGAGCCGCTGGTGCTGTAGTCCGTGTAGCGGACGGCGCCGTTGAATTCCATGCCGTGGCCGAGGGGGCCTTCGGACAGGAGCGGCACCAGCACTTCGCCGAACACTTCCTTCACGTCGAAGCTGCCGGAGAGCGGCTGGGCGTTGGTGATGAGGAAGGCGCTCTGGGCGGACAGATCGTCCACCTCGCGATGGAGGGATTCCTTGCGGTATTCGGCGCCGACGGTGGTGGCGATCGCCCCCGCCCAGTTGTCGAACAATTCGCCGCTGACGCTCGCCGCCACCACCTGCTGCTTGAGCCGGGTTTCCGAGATGCTGGTGCCGGTCACGTATTCGATGGCTTCGGCGCTCGGCGAGCCCGCGCCGAACATGTTGATGGGAACGCAGCCGGGCGCGCCGGAGCGGCAGACGATCTCGTTGGTCACCGGATCCCGCACCGCATCCATGGCGAGCGCCAGATTGCCCGGGATCAGGTTGTTGATCTGGTGGTTGCTGAAATCGGTGCGCCCGTACTGGTAATAGATGTCCCAGGTCCAGTTGTTGGCGAAGGTGCCGTCGAAGCCGACCACGAAGCGGTAGTTGTCCGTGGACGAGATCGAGGTGATGGCGCCGAATTCGTCATTGGTGCGATAGAGATCGAAGCTCGAGATGTTCTCGGCGTCCATGATGTCCTGGACGCTCTGCGGCAGGAAGGGATTGCCCGAATAGACCGGCACGCCGAAGGAGAAGGACGTGACCATCGCCCCTTCGGAATCCGACTTGGACGCGTTGCCCTCGAAATAGAAATTGATGCTGTCGGTCAGCTTGTAGTCGAAGGCGGCGAGAACGTTCTTGCGCTCGTTGGGGATCGCAAGCGCCGCGAAGTCGGTGAGCGTCGAGCCGCTGCCGCCTTCCATGAGGACGCCGCCAAGGACGCCGAGCTCGCGCGGCACCACCTGGCCATTGGGCAGGAATTCGAGATTGCCGAGCGGGCCGCCGGGCAGGGTCACGCCGTTCGGCGAGCCGAGGAACAGCTTGGCGTTGGTCACCATGCGGAACGCCGGGATGCCGTCGTTGGGGCCGGTATCCGCCGGGTTCTGCAGGATCCCCGGATGGAGGTTGGACCATTTGCGGGCGGTGGCGAAGGGGATGCCCTTGTTGTCGTTCCAGTCGGCGGCGATCAGCACATGGCCGCGATCGTCCGCCGTGCGCGCGCCGTAGGCCATGGAGAGACGATAGTTCTCGGCGTCGCCTTCGCCGGCGATGCCGAACTGCGCCTCGAACTTCAGGCCTTCGAGGGTCTTGTCATAGATGATGTTGACGACGCCCGAGATGGCGTCCGAACCCCAGGCGGCGGAGGCGCCGCCGGTCACCACCTCCACCCGCTGGATGGCGAGGGACGGAATGACGTTGAGGTCCACGCTGCCGAATTCGTCGCCCGGCACGTGACGGCGGCCGTTCACCAGCACCAGGTTGCGGTTGGTGCCGAGGCCGCGCAGGTCGAGGGCGTTGGTGCCGTTGCCCAGGGAATTGAGGGTGGTGGATGTGGGCGTCCGCGAGCCGGTGAAGCCCGGCAGCTCGTTGATGATGTCGGCGACGTTGGTGACGCCGCGAAGCTCCATCTCCTCCATGCCGATCATGGTCACCGGCGTCGGCGCCTCGAAACCTGAGCGCTGGATGCGCGACGAGGTGACATTGATCTCCTCGATCTGCATCATGCCCTGTGCGCCCGCCGCGCCGGGCAATGCGGCCGCCATGACGAGCACAAGCGCCGAGGCGCTGCCCATGAAGCGTCCCGCGGACGAAAGACTACCGTATTTCACGATTTCTCTCCCCTGTTGATGTGCCACCTCTTCTACGCGGGTGGTCCCCCTGAAGCGCTTGCAGCCCGGCCCTGACAAGGGGGCAGGGAGCATTCCTTGCAGCATCGAGAGTATGTCAAAGAACAGGGGCGCACAAGGAAGATTTTTCTGTATGGAGAATCAGGATCTATTAGAAAAGTAGTCGATCGGGTCAGCCGATGAGACTTCTGCCGAAAAGCACGAGGCCCACCAGGAACAGCATCACCGAGACGATGCGGTACAGGGCGTCCACCGGCAACCGGCGCATGACGAAAACCCCCGCCCAGCTGCTGCCGACGGCGACGGGCGCCATCACCGCCGCGATCATCAGGTCGGGCGCGCGCAATTGCCCGAGGGCGAGGAAGGCCGGCACCTTGGCAATGTCGATCGCGGTGAAATAGAAGGCCGCGGTGCCGAGATAGAGTTCGGCGGGCAGGCGCCTGCCCAGCATATAGATCTGGAACGGCGGCGCGCCCGCATGGGCGATCTGGCTCGTGAAGCCGGAGGCGATGCCCGCAAGCCAGGCGGCGGCCGGACGTTCCCCGGCGGCGCCGCCTTTGGGGCGGAGCATGCGCAAGACAGCAAACAGCATGGCGATGAGCCCGATCGCCGCCTCCACGATCCGGGCCGAGATCCAGGCCGACAGGAGCCAGGCGAGCACGACGCCCATGACGCCCGCCGGCACCAGACGGCGCAGGCTTGGCTTGTCCCAGCTCTTGCGGAAGGCGGCGACGGTCACCGCATCCTGCATCAGGAGAATGGGCAGCAGGATTGCCCCCGCCTGAAAGGGCGGCATGACGAGGGTCATGAGCGGAGTTGCGAGCAGCCCCGCCCCGGCAAGCCCGCCCTTGGCGAAGCCGAGCAAGGTGACGGCGACGACGGTCGCGCCATAGAACCAGATGTCATGGGACATGGGGATCAGAGGCCGAGCCGCCCCCCGCCGTCGAGCACCAGATTGGTCCCGGCGACGAAGCCGCCTGCGGGGGAGAGGAGAAAGGCGACCGCCTCCGCCACATCCTCCGCCGTGCCGGCGCGGCCGATATGGGTGTCGGCCCGCGCCCCCGCCGCCGTCATGGCGTCGAGCCGGGGCGAGCGGATGGGACCGGGCGATACCGCATTGATGCGGATGCCGTGGCGGCCGAGCCGGGCGGAAAGTCCCGGCACCAGGAAGTTGAGCGCGGCGTTGGCGGCGCCGCCCGGAAGGTGGGTGAGCGCCGGCGGCACCCCGCGTCCCGTTCCCGTGATGAGGACGATGTCGCCGCCGCCCGCATCGATCATCCCCGGCGCCACGGCGCGCACGGCGCGGAGCGCGCCCATGAGCTTGGTATCCAGCACCGCGCTCCAGTCCTCATCGCTGAGCTCCAGAAAGTCGCCGAACACCGGCAGGGTGACGCTGACGACCAGGGCATGGATGCGGCCGAACCGCCCCCGCACCGCCGCTTCCGCCGCCAGGACCGAGGCCGCGTCGCGAAGATCGACCTGCGGATCGCCCGCCGATCGGGACGAGCGGGCGACCTTCGCGCCGCGCCCTTCGAGATGATCTGCGATCTCCGCCCCGATCGCCCCATGGGCACCGATGACCCAGACGTTGCGTTCCTTGAAGTCGCCCATGATCGTCACGACAGGTTGAGGTTGTAGGGTTCGCGAAGCTCCGCCTGACCGACGATCTGGATGCCCACATGCTGCCGCCGGTGCAGGAGATGCACATGGGCGTCCCGCATCAGCCGCTCGTACGGGTAGTCGGTGAAAAGCGCCGTGCTGCCCGCCGCCTGGTTGCCGAGATGGATCATGACGTTCAGCGCATCGACGGCGAGGAACTTGGCCTCGTTGCTGAGGAGAAGGCCGCGATGCACGTCTTTCTGCACCACCTGCACGGCATGGCGGAAGGCAAGCCGCGCCGCGCCGATCCGCGCCTTGATCTCGCCGAGAGACGCCTGGAATACCGTGTTGGTGCGGGTCGAACGCTCCCTGAGATAGGGCACGAGCCAGTCATACATGCCATAGAGCGTGCCGAGATAGTTGGCGGTGAAGCCCATATTGATCTTGGCGAGCCACAGGTCGTCGAAGAACGCGCCGGGCGGGCCGAGCACGTCCGCGTCCGGCACGAAGCAGTCATCGAGATAGAGCATGGGGCTGACGCAGGCGCGCATACCCACCGGCTTCCATACGCTGGAGTCGATGCGGAGGCCCGGATTGTCGCGATGGATCATGAGCATGCGCGAGTCCTCAAGCGCCGGATCGCGCACCACCACCATGAGCCAGTCCGCATGGGTCGCATTGGTGGCGTAATGCTTCTGCCCGGTGACGCGGAACCCGCCCGGCACGTTGACCGCGACCGTGCCCTGGCGGCCGCCGCCCGGCTCGGCCCCGGCGCCGACGAAGACGGCGCCTCTTTCTTGAAGCGGCGCGAGATAGCGTTGCATCTGCGCGTCGTCCGCATAGTCGGCAAGCAGCCTGCAAGTATGGGCGTTGATCTGGAAGCAGTGGGCGGTCGCCGGGCTCACCCGGGCCAGCGTCTCGATGATGAGATAGAGCGCGAGCGCGTCGCGCCCGCCGATCCCGTAGTCGCGCCCGCCGAATCGTTCGGGAAGCGCCGCGGTGAGAAAGCCGGCGCGCCATAGGGCTTCCATGTCCTCCGCCGGAAATTCCGCCGCGGCGTCGTAGCGATCGGCGTTGCGCCGCACGACGGTGAGGGCGATGTCCGCCACCTCTTCCACAAGCTTTTTGTGCTCATCAGAAAGATCGTCTTCCTCCGTCCAGTAGGGCTCCGAACGGAAGCGGTTCTCAGCCTTGCAGTCTGAAATGATGCGGGAACTTGGTGCCGTAGCCATCGGTCTTTTCCTGCGCTGAAATTTCCCCTGTACAAGGCCAGCTTTAAACTATACTAATCCGATAGACAATAGGGGATTACATGAAATGTCCCGCAAGCAGGCAAACACGGCAAGGGCCGGAGGTCGGGCAAGTGAGCGTTCAGGTGGCAGAAGTTGAAGTGGGCAAGCCTTATGGGCATTACCGGCCGCGGCCGGCGCTCAAGGGCATGTCGCCCCTGTGGTGGATCGGCATTGCGGCCTTCTTCGGCGCGATGCTGGCGCCCTTCCTCGTCATCCTGGTCAACAGCTTCGTCGTCTCCGATCCCCAGGGCGACGGCGTTCATCTGGGCCTTGCCGGCTGGCGCGGGGCGCTCGCCCAGCCCGGGATCGTGAGCGCCATTGTCAACACGGTGCAGCTCGGGCTTTCCGCCCAGGCGATCGCCCTGCCGGTCGGCGTGCTGGTCGCCTGGCTCATCGGCCGCACGGACCTTCCGGGCCGCCGGGGGTTCGAATTCCTGTTCTGGCTGTCCTTCTTCCTGCCGCCCCTTGCGGTGGTGCAGGGCTGGATCCTGCTGCTGGACGCGCAAAGCGGCGTGCTCAACGACGCCTTCGAATCGCTTCTTGGCGTGCGGCCGTTCGACCTCTACAGCTTCGGCGGCATCATCTTCGGCCATCTGGTGACCACCACCATCTCGGCCAAGATCATGATGCTGACCCCGGCGTTCCAGAACATGGACAGCCGGTTCGAGGAAGCGGCCTATGTGGCGGGCGACGGGCCGTGGCGGACGCTGTTCCGCGTCACCCTGCCGCTTCTCGCCCCGGCCCTGGTTGTGACCGCCCTCGTCGGCCTGATCCGCGCCCTCGAATCCTTCGAGATCGAGCTGCTGCTCGGCGCGCCGCACAACATTCAGGTCTACAGCACCAAGATCTATCAGCTGGTGCGCCAGGACGTGCCGGACTATGCCGCGGCCAACGTTCTGGGCGTGGTCATCATCCTGTTCCTCGTGGGACTCGCGCTTCTTGCCGGGCGGCTCGAGCGGCGGCGGCATGACGCCACCATCTCGAGCCACGCCAGGCGCCATCTGCTGCCGCTCGGCCGCTGGCGCTGGCCGGCCGCGATCCTCGTCGCGCTCCTTGCCGCCGTCCTCACCGTGGTGCCGCTCGCGCTGCTCGTCACCGGCAGTGTGATGAGCCTCTTCGGCTTCTTCACCATCGAGGATCCCTGGACCCTCGGCCACTGGCGCGCGGTATTCACGGATCCGACCTTCATCGATTCGCTGTGGAACACGCTGCGGCTGTCGTGCGCAAGCGCGATTCTCACCGCGGCCCTCAGCTTCACCGTCGCCTATGCCATCGTGCACGGCCCGAAGGTGGCGGCGCGGCTTCTTGCCGCGACCTCATGGCTGCCCTTCACCATGCCGGGGGTGCTGTTCTCCCTCGCCCTGTTCTGGCTCGTCATTCAGGTGTACCGGGTGGTGCCCGTCTATGGCTCCACCCTCGTGCTGGCGGTCGCCATATCCCTCGCCTCCGTCACCGTGGGCGTCCAGCTGGTGCGCGCCAATCTGCAGCAGATCAGCCGCGACATGGAGGAAGCGGCCTGGCTCAGCGGGGCAAGCCGCGCCCGGGCCGTGCGCAGCATCGTGCTGCCGCTTGTCACCCGGTCGCTGGCGGTCGTCGCCGTCATGGCCTTCGTGGCAGCGGCGCGCAACATCAGCCATCTGTCGCTGCTGGTTGCGTCCAACAACCGGCCGATCGCCATCCTGCAGCTCGAATACCTGCAGGAAGGCCGCTACGAGGCGGCGGCGGTCGTGGGCGTCATCGTGGTGGCCCTCGCCGTCGGCGCCGCCCTCATCGCCCGCCGTCTCGGCCGCGGCGTCGTCAACCGCATGTCACATTGAGGGGGCAATCCCGTGCTTCAGATCGTCCATGTGGAAAAATCCTTCGAAGCCACCCAGGTCCTCCACGACGTTTCGCTGGACGTGAGGCAGGGAGAGCTTTTCACCCTGCTCGGCCCCAGCGGCTGCGGCAAGACCACGCTGCTCCGCATCCTTGCGGGGCTGGAGCGGCCGGACGCGGGCCGCATCGCCCTTGAGGGTCGCGTCTGGGCCGACGGCGACGGCACCTTCGTCAAGCCGCAGGACCGCAATGTCGGCCTGGTGTTCCAGAGCTACGCCATCTGGCCCCATCTGTCGGTCTTCGATCAGGTGGCCTATCCCCTGCGCACCCGGAAGCTGCCGCGGCGCGAGATCGCGCCCCGGGTCATGGCGGCGCTTGAGGCCGTGGGGATGGAGTCCTACGCCCATCGCTCTGCCCAGCAGCTGAGCGGCGGCCAGCAGCAGCGCGTCGCCATGGCTCGCGCCATCGTCGCCGAGCCGCGCCTGTTGCTCCTTGACGAGCCGTTCAGCAATCTGGACGTGGCGCTTCGCGACCAGCTGCGGTTCCAGCTGCGGGAGCTTCGCAAGCGGCTGGACATCACCATCATTCTCGTCACCCACGATCAGGCGGACGCCTTCACACTGTCCGACCGCATCGCCGTGCTGCGCCGCGGCCGGGTCGAGCAGGTGGGGACGCCGGAGGAGATCTACGACCGGCCGGCGACCGAATATGTGCGGAGCTTCATCGGCCGCTCGTCGCGCCTCACCGGGCGCTGGGCCGGGGGCAATACGGTGGCCCTCGGCGACGGCGCCTATCTGCCGGTCGCCTCCGTCAACGGCACGCATTTCGCGCGGGGCGATACGGTCGCCCTCATCATCCGGCCGCAGGACGTGCGCTTGGTCGCGGGCGAAGAACGTCCCTGCTGCCGCCCCGCCCTGCCCGGCCGCGTCATCGACCGGCTGTTCGTGGGCGACCGCTACGAATGCCTGGTGGAGCTTGCGGGCGGACAATCCCTCATCGCCTATCAGGACATCGGCGCGCCCCATCACGGGGAGGCGCTCATCACCTTCGACCGGCTGCCGGAGGTCTATGGAGCATGAGCGCAGGCACCCGTCTTTCCCGCCGCGGCTTCGGCAGGCTGGCCCTTGGCGCCTTTGCCGCCGCGGCGCTTACCACGCCGCGAACCGCCTTGGCCGACGAACACGACCGGCTGGTGGCGGCGGCCGAGAAGGAAGGGCGGCTTGCCCTCCTCGGCCCCATCATCGAGCCCTATCGCGTGTCGCTGATGCAGTTCGCCAGGGCCTATCCGAAGATCCGTCTCGACTACAACGGTTCGGGGGCGAGCGACTTCCAGTCGCGCATCCGCACCGAGCGACGGGCGGGCCTCCATCTCTGGGACGTCATCGTCACCGGCGTCAGCGGCGCGGTCTTCACCCGCCAGTTGCGGTCGGGCTGGTTCGATCCCGTCCGCCCGCTCATCGACCCGGCGATCGCCGATGACAGACACTGGCTCGGCGGGTTCGAGGCCGGGTTCGTGGACGACGCCCGCCAGTATCTCTACGCCTTCCAGGCGGGATACCAGCGCAACATCTATGTGGATCGCGCGGCCATTCCGCTGTCCGAACTGAACAGCCTTGAGGACCTGCTGAACCCGCGCTGGCGCGGCCGGATCGCCATGTTCGACCCGCGCGTGCGCGGCGGCGGCCATACGGTGACCCTCATCATCAAGGTGCTGGGGGAGGATGCGGCGCGCCATTTCCTGCGGGAGCAGAAGCCCGTGCTCACCACCACCCAGCGGCAGATCACCGAATGGGCCATGCGCGGCGCCTATCCCATCACGTCCGGCATGAGCCCGTCGGAACATGCCCTGTGGCAGGACCGCGGCGTGGGGTTGTCGGTGGAGCCGCTGGTGCTGCCGCCCGATCAATCACCCTGGACGCCCGGGAACGGCATCGTCGGGATGCTCAACGGCGCGCCGCATCCCAATGCGGCGAAGCTTTTCATCAACTGGCTGCTGTCCCGAGAGGCGCAGACCGACTGGGCGCGACGCGGCCGGGTGAATTCCCGCCGCCTCGACGTGCCCGTGGGGCTTGAAGCCAGCCGCATGACCGAAGACGCCTTCGTCAACGGCATCAGTTTCAACCGCGAGGAATGGGCGGAACTTGCGCTTCGCGCCGAGGCGCTCGCCCGGGAGGTGCTTGGATGACCGACAGACGCCCCACCGTGACGGCGGCCGTCGCCGCCTTCGACCGTCACGTGCCGCTCTTTCTCGGCGCGGTGGCGGAGCATTCCGACTTCCGCGTGGAATGGCTCGACGTGGGCATGACCGCGCCGGGCCGCCATGGCCTGCGCCGTCATGCCCGCATGTTGCACGAGCAGGAATTCGACGTGGCGGAAGTGTCCCTGTCATCCTACATCATGGCGCGGCGGCGGGGCGCGCCCTTCACCGCGGCGCCCGTCTTTCCGCGCCGGCTGTTCACGCCGCCCTGCCTCTATGTTCCCGCGGCGAGCCCGGTGCGCCTGCCAATCGACGAAGTAGAAGCGAGCGAGCATCCGGGCGGCGATCAGCAGTCCGGCGGTGAGAACGAAGTCGTAGATCATCACCGAGCGCGGCATCGGGCTGGCGAAGGGGCGGACGATCACGAAGAAGGCGATCAGCAGGAAGGAGGCGATGCCGGCCGCCCAGACCACCGTCCAGATGTCG
>CAZDSS010000023.1:10333-29592 GCA_964508185.1 uncultured Sphingomonadales bacterium | reverse complement strand
GGCGGAATGCCGGGAAGCGGCGGAGTCCCTCAGGAAATTCCTCGCAGGCGACGCGGGGGCGCTGGATTCCGACATTGCGTCCTACGAGGTATTCGCGCCCGTCGTTCCCCACACCACCCGCCATACCTGCGTGATGCTGCCCTTCATGGCGCTCGATCAGGCGCTGACAGGTCTCGCCGCAGGAACGCCGGCCCGGCCGGGGGCCTGACAGCCGATCGCCCTATTCCTCGGCCTCGTCCAGGAACGCGTCGAGGCTCTCCTCGTCGGGCGCATCCAGCACCCTGACCGCAAGGTGATAGGCGAAGCCTGCCCGGGCGAAGGCGCCGAGGGCCTTGCGGCGGGCGTCGGGATCGTTGCGCGCATTCCGGGAAAAGGGGCCGAGGCGCCGCCGCCGCGCGTAGGCGATCGCCGCGCGGAGATCGAGGGCCGGCCCGCATTCCTCGGCCAGAGCCCCGATCGCATCCTCCACATCCTCCGGCGCGACGCCCTTCTCCGCCAGCATGCCGCCGATGCGCTGCAGGGGCTTGCCCTGAAGATGCAGCCGCCGCGCCCGGGCGCGGGCGTAGCTTCGATCATCCACGAGGCCGAGCTCGACGCAGGACCGCGCCACCTCCCGCGCCGCCGCCTGCCAGCGGGCGAATTCCTCCCGCTCCGCATCGGGGCCGAGGGCGCGCTTGATTTTTGCGTCCAACACCCGCACAAGGGAGGCCTCGGTAGCGGCGAATCGCTGGAGATAGCGGTAGGCGGCCTGGCGCAGACCGTCCTGGGTCAGGGGCCGCTGTCGCCTTGAAGTTCTGTTGCCGGGCAAGCTCATGGCCGCAGGTTGCCCGAGCCCTGCACGGATCGCAAGGGAGCATGCGGCCGCGTTCCAGTTCGGATGAGGTGCAAGTGACGGGCGAGACCGGACGGCAAATGGCGAAGACCGAGCCCGCCGCGCCGGCGCCGCGGCTCACCGCCGTCGATGCCCTGCTCCTTGTGACCCTCGCGCTTCTCTGGGGCTCGGCCTTTCCCTTTCTCAAGGTAGCCGTGGAAACCGTGCCGCCGGTCACGACCGCCGCCATGCGCGTGACCCTCGCCGCGGGCATCGCCTTCCTCTACATGAAGTTCCGCGGCCGCCGCCTGCCGCGCAATCCGCGGACCTGGGCATGGACCTGGCTTTCAGGCCTCTGCGGCCTCGCCCTGCCCTATGGCCTCATCGCCTGGGGCCAGCAGACGATCCCGAGCGCCCTCGCCGCCATCTGCATGGCGAGCGTGCCGCTGTTCACCCTGCCGCTCGCCCATGTCTTCACCCGCGACGAGAAGATCACGCCCGCGCGGGCTGTGGGCGTCGCCATGGGGTTTGGGGGGATTGCCCTCCTTTTCGGCGGCGGGCTCGATGACGGGACAAGCGCCGTCAATCCCTGGGGCATCCTCGCCGTCCTCGGCGGCGCCTTCTCCTATTCCATGGAAGCCCTGGTGCTGCGGCGCCTGAGCCGCACCGACGGCGCGACCCTCGCCGCCATGGTGCTGATCTGCGCGGTCGTCATGCTCGTGCCTGCAAGCCTCATCATCGACCGGCCGTGGCAGCTCCGCCCAGACGCGTCGAGCCTTGCCGCCATCGTCTATCTCGCCGTCTTTCCGACGGCGATCTCGACCCTTCTGCTCGTGATCCTGGTCGCCCGGGTCGGCGCCACCATCACCTCGCTCAACAACTATCTGGTGCCGCTCGTGGGCGTCGTGCTCGGAATCCTGCTCCTCGGCGAGGAAATCCGCATGATTTTCTTCGTCGCCTTCGGAATTATTCTTGCCGGCGTCTATGTCACAAGTCACGGAGGAACAAAGAAACTTTCCTCGTGACGGCGCGTTTCCTTAATGTTGCCCAATTCCTGGCATAATGCCGCCCTAGGTTGCCCGCAGGTTAGCGGTCACCATAACAAACCGGCCGGGCAGCAGGCGTACCCGCAAGGTGCGGCCCACTGTCCAGTCATTTAAAAACTTGCGGAAACCGTGCAGTGACGGTAAGTCAGCACAGGACGGGCCGATCCGTCATTGCGTGGATTCAGGAAACGCTCAGAAGGCTTCTGGTAAATCAAGATGCTCGAACCAACGCCGACGCGTGATCAAACGCTCCCACGGCGCTTTGCAGATTTCGCAACGCTTCCCGAGGCGCTCGATTACGCAGCACGTGGGGTGAGAGGACTGAACTTCTATTCTGCCCGCGGGCAGCTGGAAGTCGCAGCCACCTACGCCGAAATCCGCGAAAAAAGCATCATCTTCGCGCGCCGTCTCCTCGCTCTCGGGCTCGAGAAGGAAGCGCGCGTGGCGCTCATCGCCGACACCAGCCTCGACTTCGTCGTGGCCTTCCTCGGCTGTCAGTACGCATCCGTGCTTCCCGTGCCGCTGCCGCTCCCCACTTCCTTTGGCGGCAGAGAGGGTTATTGCCAGCAGCTGAATCTTCAGATGAAGAGCTGCGACGCCAATCTGGCGATCGCGCCCACCGCCATGCAGGAGCTGCTGAAGGAAGCGACCGCCGACCTCAAGCTCGTCTTCTGCGGCAGCCACGAGGAATTCAACGCGCTGGCTTACGATCCGGAGGCGCCGCTCCGGCTCCCGGCGCCGGACGATCTCGCCTATCTCCAGTATTCCTCCGGCAGCACCCGCTTCCCGCACGGCGTCGCGGTGAACCACAAGGCGCTGATGGCAAACACCCACGGCATGGGCTTCCATGGCGTGAAGCTCGTGGACGACGACCGCTGCACCTCGTGGCTGCCGTTCTACCACGACATGGGCCTTGTCGGCTGCCTCCTCACCCCGATCACCTGCCAGGTGTCGGTGGACTACATGGCCACCGAGGATTTCGCGCGCCGGCCGCTGCAGTGGCTGATGCTCCTGACCCGCAATCGCGGCACCATCTCCTACAGCCCGACCTTCGGCTACGAGATCTGCGCCCGCCGCGTCGGCAAGGAAGCCCTTGCGAGCCTTGATCTCCGCTCGTGGCGCGTCGCCGGCATCGGCGCCGACATGATCCGGCCCGACGTGCTCGAGAAGTTCGCCGAGGCGCTGGCGCCCGCGGGCTTCGACAAGCGGGCCTTCGTTGCAAGCTACGGCCTTGCGGAATGCACCCTCGCAGTGAGCTTCGCGCCGCTCAACCGCGGCATCGAGGTCGACATGGTGGACGAGCGCGTGCTGTCCGGCAATGTGGCCGGCGAGGAAGCGGAAGAGCTTGCGGGCAATTTCTTCAGCGCCCGCACCAGCAACGACAACGTGGCCTATCGCGCGGTCGTCAATTGCGGCATCCCCCTTCCCGACTACGAGGTGGAGATCCGCAGCGAAAGCGGCAAGATTCTGGGCGACCGCCAGGTGGGCCGCATCATGCTGCGCGGCCCCCATGTGATGGTGGGCTATTACCGTGATCCCGAAGCGACCCGCCTCGCCCTCAGCGAGGACGGCTGGCTCGATACGGGCGACATGGGCTATCGCCTCGGCGACAGCCTGTTCATCGTCGGCCGCATCAAGGACATGATGATCATCAACGGCCGCAACCACTGGCCCCAGGACATCGAATGGGCGGTGGAGCAGATCCCGGGCATCCGCGCGGGCGACAGCGCCGCGATCTCGGTCCCCGGCCGCAATGCGGAAGAAATCCCCACGATCCTCGTCCAGTGCCGCCTGCGCGACGAGGAAGCCCGGCAGGAGCTGCAGCGCCAGATCAAGCAGACCGTGCAGCAGTTCTTCGGCATGCATTGCGAGGTCATTCTGGTGAGCCCGCGCTCCCTGCCCAAGACCTCGTCCGGCAAGCTGAGCCGGTCCAAGGCCCGCATCAACTATCTGGCGGGAACCCTCGTGGCCCAGTGACGGCCCATCGGTGACGGGGCTTTCAAGCCCCGCACCCCGCGGAGGCAAGGGACATCCATGGCAACCGTCGCGGTCACCGGGGGCACCGGTTTCATTGGCGGCCGCATCATCGACCGGCTCCTGAGCCAGGGCATGCAGGTGCGGGCGCTGACCCGGCGGGTGACGCCGCAGCCCGACAACCCGGCACTCAGATGGATTCCCGGCCATCTCGAGGATGAAGCGTCCCTCCGCACGCTTCTCGACGGCGCCGACGCCCTCGTACATTGCGCGGGTCTCGTCAAGGCGCGAAGCCGCGCGGAATTCTTCGCCGCCAACGCGGAAGCCGTGCGCCGCCTCGTCCGCATCGCGGCGGAAGCGGCGCCCCGCATCCATTTCCTCCACATGTCGTCCCTCGCGGCGCGGGAGCCCGGGCTTTCCGACTATGCCGCATCCAAGGCCGCGGGCGAGGATGTCCTGCGCGATTCCGGCGAGAAGCTTTCCTGGACCATCCTGCGGCCGCCAGCGGTCTATGGCCCCGGAGACATGGAAATCCTGAAGCTTTTCAAGAGCCTGCGCCTCGGTCTTGCCTTCGTGCCTGCGGGCGGGCCGCGCCATGCCTCCGTCATCCATGTGGACGATCTGAGCGCCGCCGTCGTCACGATCGTGACCAGCGGCAAGGACGGTCCCCTGTTGCGGCAGGCGTTCGAGATCGACGACGGCCGTCCGGGCGGATATGAACTTGCGGAGATCTACGGGCTTGCCGCCGAGCTTCTCCACAGGCGCGTCCGCATGCTGGCCGTCCCGCCTCAAGTCTTGACCTTTGCCGCCCGAGCCAATAGAGCTATCGCCCGTCTCAGAGGTCGCGCTCCCATGGTCACCCCCGGCAAGATCGCGGAGCTTCTGCACCCCGACTGGGTGGCGCGCAGCCCTCGGCTAGCGGAGACGGGACTGTGGCGGCCCGCCATAGGCTTTCGCGACGGCCTCGCCGCAACCTTGCAATGGTACCGGGCGGAAGGCTATCTCTGAGCGGCGTGCGGGATGCCGCGAAGGGCGACATGGTATTGGGCCGACCCTTCGGATATACTGACGGACCTGCCGGCTGCCCGCGTTGTGGCATGGCTTTATGATGGTGGAAGATAGATGCAGGCGGATATGAAGAGTTTGAGCGAAGACGAGATCTTCCGGCAGGTCGTGGAGCTGATTGCCCCCTTCAACAAGAAGGAAGTCGCCATCACGCGCGATACCAGCTTCTCTGCGGATCTCGACCTGGATTCGCTCGCGGTCATGGATCTTCTCGCCGCCATCGAGGATCATTTCGACATCACGGTTCCCCTCAACCTGCTGCCCGATCTCGAAAAGGTGGGCCAGGTGTCCGTGGCGGTCGAGAAAATCATCAAGGGGTGACGGGCGTGGATCTCTTCGACAAATTCTCGGCGGTTCTCGAAACCAAGGCCCGTCTTCCGTTCGAGGACGGCGACCCCTTCACCCTCTGCATGGATCAGGTGATCTCCCAGACGGAAGCGGTCATCAACGGCCGCCGCACGATCCTCGCGGGCACCAACAACTATCTCGGCCTCACCTTCCATCCCGAGGCGATCGCCGCCGCCAAGGCGGCGCTCGACGATCAGGGCACCGGCACCACGGGCTCCCGCGTGCTGAACGGCACCTATGCGGGCCACCGGATCCTGGAGAAGGCGCTTGCCGATTTCTACGGCACCCGCCACGCCATGGTGTTCTCCACCGGCTATCAGGCCAATCTGGGGATGATCTCCACGCTCTGCGGCCCCAAGGATTTCCTGCTCATCGACGCCGACAGCCATGCCTCCATCTATGACGGCTGCAAGATGGGGGATGCGACCGTCATCCGATTCAAGCACAACGATCCCGAGGATCTGGCGAAGCGTCTCCGCCGCATCGATGCGGGCGCGGGCAAGCTCGTGGTGATCGAAGGCCTCTACAGCATGCTCGGCGACAAGGCGCCCATGAAGGAGCTGGTCGAGGTCGCCAAGGCCCACGGCGCCTATGTGCTGGTGGACGAGGCCCATTCTCTCGGCGTCTATGGCGCCACGGGCCGCGGCGTCGTGCAGGAAGCCGGCGTCGAGGACAAGGTGGATTTCATCGTCGGCACCTTCAGCAAGAGCGTCGGCACCATCGGCGGCTTCTGCGTCAGCAACCATCCGAAGTTCGAGGTGCTGCGCTATGTCTGCCGCCCGTACCTGTTCACGGCCTCGCTGCCGCCGTCGGTCGTCGCCTCCGCCACCGCGGCGATCCAGGTCATCGGCCGCTCGCCGGAACTCCGGGAAAAGCTCTGGAACAATGCGCGCCAGCTCCATTCCGGCCTCAAGGCCGCGGGCTTCGAGCTCGGGGCGGACGTGAGCCCCATCAGCGCGGTCATCATCCGCGACCAGGTCAAGGCCATGCGCTTCTGGTCGGGGCTTCTCGCCGCCGGTGTCTATGTCAATCTCGCCTTTCCGCCGGCGACCCCCCAGGGGATCTATCTCCTGCGCTGCAGCCTGTCGGCGGCGCACACGCCGGAGCAGATCGACACCATGCTCGAGCGGTTCCGCACGGTCGGTCGCGAGCTCGGCGTCATCAGCGAAACGCCCCCTTCCGGCGGAGACGCCAGAACATCAGAAGGCCCGCAAGCACGGGATGTCGCCGCTGCCACGGGGTGACGGTGATCTCCACCCCTGAATGGCGGCTGATCTTCCAGGCGAGATAATCGATCCCGCCGTCGAAGGTGAAGGACGCCTTCACGAGGCGCAACAGACTGATCGCCTTCCCCTGCAGGCGGCGCAGCCACCAGCGGAAGGCCCAGCGGCGGGCGTCGTCGGGCGTATCGCTCAGTCCGATCGGGCGTGAATAGCGGTCGCCGTCCGCCGGGCGGCTGCCGAGATGGGCGAGCACCAGCGGCGAGATGGCGTTGTAGCGCTCTTCCGCATGGAGATAGATCTCCCGCCCCTTGTCCGCGCCTTCCGAGCGCAGTTCCGCCCGATATGTCTCCGTGAACGCCCGCGACCACAGGCTGGCGGGGGTGAAGCATGCGGGCTCCAACGGCAGGGTCTCACCCACGAGGGTAATCACCGCGTCCGTCACCGCGGCGGCCACCCGGCGCGCCGTCTCGTCGTCCCGGCTCCAGACGAGGCGCGCGGGCTGCGCGAACCGCGCCCAGACCGAGGAATTGAAGGTCCGCCGCGAGGTCAGCCGCTCGAAATGGGGCAAGGACAGGGTCGCGACCTTGGAGCGGATCTTGAAACCCTCGCCCCCTTCCGTCTCCGCATAGAAGACGTTGGGCGGCAGCAAGGCGTTCGCGCGGGCGAGCCAGCGCTTGCCCCAGACCGCCTCATAGCTTTCGAAAAGCACGTAGAAATCCAGGATCTTGTGCCGGTAGTCGCGGGTCCTGAGGCAGGATCCGTAGAACAGCACGGCGACCGCCCCTTCGCCAAAGCGGGCGCGGAGATCGGCGGCCGCGCGCTCCACCTCGGGGTCGACGGGCGTCGCCAGCTCCGCGGCGATGGTGGCGGTCAGCGTCTCCCGAGCGTCTTGGACATTCATCATGTCAGGCGGCGAAATTCACGAAACGCAGGCGGTCGTCGCCGCTGATCACCAGTTCGTGCCCCGGGGGCACTTCGTAAAGCTCGCCGTCCACGGTCAGCGGGCAGTTCATGCGCAACTTGACGCTCGTAACGTTGCGGGCGGACACGCCAATGGCGGTGCGCCGGCGGATGCTGCCCGTCAGGGTCATGGTCAGCGCCTTCAGGATCGTCATGGGCGAGTCCTCCACACTCAGGAACTTGACCGGCCCCCGTCCCTCCCGGCCGAACGGCCGCAACCCAAGGATGAAACGTTCGAGAGTGGTAATGGTCACAACGAAGTAGCGTCCCATCACCATGCCCTTGTCGTCAATATAGACATGAATGGGCTCGGTGCGGAACGGCGAACGGCCGAACAGCCCGCCGACGAGGGTGCCGAACATGATGCTCGTGACCACCAGGAGGTGGGACAGGGCATTGGGCAGGCCCAGTGGATAGATGCGGCGGCGGCAGAAATGAATGGCGTTGATGATCCCGGCGGTGCCGAGGAACATGCCGTAAAGGGTCTTCTGCCCCGGAATACCGGCGATCTTCAGTACATGGCGCTCGATGGCGCCTTCCGCCACGGTCCCGTCCGCGCAGCGTTCGAGGAGGCGGCGCAGATGCTTCTCCGGCTTCGCGCCGAACGCCCCGAAATCCTCGGCCATCATGTTGGTCTTGCCGGCGGGAAGAAGCGCGATCAAGGGCATGCGGGCGAAGGGCGAGCCGTTCAGGAGCGCCGAATAGACCTCGCGGATGGTGCCGTCGCCGCCGTTGATGGCGATCACCTCGGCCCCGAACTCGGCGAAGCGGCGCAAGGCCTCGGGAATGTCGTCGATGGACGAGATCTCGTAGTGGAACACGCCCTTGAAATGTTCGATCACCTGCCGGGTCTTTTCCACACCCTGCTGCAAGTTGCGCGTGCTGCCCGGGTTTGTCAGGACACCCACAAGGGTCATCTAGGGAACTCCGCCTGCCAGTTTGCGGCAGGACACTAACGGCAGCCCGCAGCGGGATCAAGTAATCAGCACACCTCGACGGGGCGTCACGGCGACGCAAGGGCTAGATTTCGCTTGCACCAATGCCATGCTGCTGGGAAAACAGGGCAGGAATTGCCGGGCCGGGCGCGGTCCGGGGAATGAAGATTCTGGCGAAGGGAATTTCCGGTGTATCGCGTGCATCGCTATGTCCTGAGACAGGTGATGGCGCCGCTGCTCATAACCCTGGGCATCGCGGCGCTGCTCCTGTTGCTGGAACGCATGCTGCGCATCTTCGACTTCGTCATCAACGAGGGCGGCCCCTTTTCGGTGGTCTGGCGCATGCTGGGAAGCCTCGCGCCGCAATATCTCGGCCTCGCGCTCCCGATCGGCCTGTTCCTCGGCATCCAGCTCGGCTTCCGCAAGCTGTCGCTCAACAGCGAGCTCGACGCGCTGCAAAGCAGCGGCATCGGCCTGCGCCGCCTGCTGCCGCCGCTCCTCCTCCTGAGCGCGGGGCTGTTCGCCCTCAGCATCCTGCTCTATGGCTTCATCCAGCCCTATGGCCGCTATGCCTATGCGAACCTCGCCTTCGAGGTGCGAAGCGGCACGCTCGGCGCCAGCATCAAGGCGGGCGAGTTCACGACGATCGGCAAGAACATCACCATTCGCATCGACGGCGCGAGCGACGGCGGCCGCGTGCTGGAGAAGATCTTCATCGAGAAGGAAAGCCCCGGCGGGCGGGTTTCCGCCATCACCGCGGCGCGCGGCATCTTCTTCGCGACCGAGGACCTGTCGAGCCTCGTCCTGCGGCTTCAGGACGGCGTCCTGCTCGACCTCGATTTCGATCAGCCGAAGCCCCGGGTCCTCACCTTCGACAGCCATGATTTCGTGGTCAGCCTCCCCCAGGCGGAGGATTTCCGCGACCGCGGCGACGAGACCCTGGAAATGACCCTGCCGGAGCTCGCCGCGGCCATGGGTGGCGACGGGCCGCGGGCGACCGCAGCCGAAGCGGCCTTCAACGCCCGCATCGTGCGCGCCATCAGCCTGTTCGCGATCCCGTTCTTCGCCATGCCGCTCGGCATCGTCACCAAGCGGGCGACCGGGTCCCTCGGCATCGCCTTCGGCATTCTCGTGATGCTCATCCTGCACAAGACCCTTGAATTCGGCGAAGTCTATTCGAGCCTCGGCAAGGGCCCCGTCTGGCTCACCCTGTGGCTGCCGCTCGCCCTGTTCTACATGCTGAGCTTCCGGCTCTACTATCTCGCAGCCCACCGGGTCGGCAGCTCGCCCCTGAGCCGGCTCGAGCGCGGCTGGGATGCCCTGCTTGCGTCGCTCGCCCGCATGTTCCGCCGGCGGAGGCCCGCATGACCAGCGCCGTCGCCCGCCTCGGCCTTGTCTCGCCCCTGCAGCGCCTGTTCGCGCCGCCGACCATCGGCCGCTATCTGGGGCGAGCCTATCTCACGCGCTTCCTGATCCTGCTGGTGAGCGTCACGGTGGTGCTGCAGCTCCTGGACGTGCTCACGGAATCGGAAGACATCCTGCGCGCGCCGGGGGCGGGCTATGCCTCGGTCCTCACCTACATCAAGTACCGTTTCCCGCAGATCGTCTCGGAATTCACGCCGTTCACCGCACTTCTCGCCGCCCTTCTCCTCTATGTGATGCTGAACCAGCACAGCGAGGTGGTGGTGATGAAGGCGGCGGGGCTTTCCGCTTACCAGATCGTGGCGCCGCTCATGTTGGTGTCCGTCGGCATCGCGGTCGTCCATTTCGTCTTCAACGAGGCGGTGGTGACCAAGGCGACGGCGCAGCTGCGCCACTGGCAGGCCAACGACTATGCGGTGGACTTGCCCCCGGCGCCCCAGGGCGCGGTGCAGAGCTGGCTGCTCGACCGCGGCAATTTCATCAGCATCAAGAGCATCGCCCGGAACGGCCAGCTGCTGGTGATCGACGACGTCACCATCTACGAGCGCGACGCGGAAGGCCAGCTCACCTCCGTCTCGAAGGCCGATTTCGCCATCTATCGCGACGGCGGCTGGACCCTGTTCGAGCTCCGCCGCTTCGACGTGGCGACCAAGGAGATGACCAGCGCCGCGCGGATGCCGTGGGATACCGCCGTCCCGCCCGGGCGCTTCATGGCGCTCGCCGTCGCGCCGGAACAGGTGACCTTCGGCCAGCTCTTTTCGGCCATCGTGCGGCTCGAGAGCGAAGGCTACCCGACCCGCTTCCTCTCCGCCTCGCTGCATCACAAGATCGCGGCCCCGGCGGCGACCATCCTCATGCCGCTCCTCGCTGCGCTCGCCGCCTTCGGCGTGGTGCGCGGCGGGCGGCTGTTCTTCCGCGCGGCGGTCGCCATGGCCTTCGGCTTCGCCTATTTCATCGTGGACAACCTGCTGCTGGCCATGGGGCAGTTCGGGCGCATGCCGCCCGTGCTTGCCGCCTGGGCCCCCTTCCTGCTGTTCTTCGGCGCCGGTCTTCTGGTGCTGGTCTATACGGAAGATTGAGGATACTGTCCCGGCAGACCAGGTAAGACGGCGGTCAGGCTGTGAGCGAAAAGTCGAAAGCGGATGACAATGGGGTGGTGGCCCGCGGAGCGGGGCTGGCCTTCCTCGGCAAGCTCGGCGCGCTCATCGAGCCCGTAAGCGTCATCATCTTCGCCAATCTCTACGGCGCGCCGCTTCTTGGCATCTTCATGCTGCTCTGGGGCTATGTGCTGATGGCGACGAGCGCCGCCGACCTCGCCATGACCACGGCCCTGCAGCGCTATGTTCCGGCGACCGAGGACGAAGCGCGCAACCACAGCACCCTCAAGGCCGCGCTCATCATCAGCACCAGCCTTGGCCTGGTGATCGCGGCGGCGATCGCCCTTGCCGCGCCGTTCCTCGCCCGCTATCTCAACGCCGACCCGGCCATGACCCGGGATCTGCCGACGATCCTTGCGATCTATGCCTGGGCGATCCCCATCTGGACCTTCGTGGAGGTATCGACGGCAGCCGTGCGCGCCCGCCGCGCCTTCGGTCCCGAGGTCAAGATCCGCATCTTCTACGAACAGGGCCTGCGCCTCGTCTCGGGCGTCGCCTTCTTCGCCCTCGGCTTCCACCATTACGGCCTGTTCGTCGCCCATCTTCTGGCGCTTGGCGTCGCCGCCCTCCTCTGCCTGCGCCTTCTTGGCCGCCATTACGACCTCCGCCTGCTGTGGCGCGCGCCCGTGAGTGTCGCCCTGCTGCGGGAGCTCGTGGTCTTCGGCGTGCCCATGATGGGCTCCAACATGCTGAAGCGGTTCCATTCCAACTTCCCGCTTTTCGTGCTCAACAGCCTCATTCCGGGCGCGGCGGGGGCGACGGCGGTCGCGATCTATGCCGTCGCCCGCAAGGTGGTGAGCGCCCTTCAGGTGTTCCGGCAGAGCTTCGAATACGTGATCGCGCCCCTGGCCTCCGCCCGCAACGCCCTTGCGGGGCGCGAGGCGCTGCAGGACATGTATGCCTTCGCGACCCGCCTCATCTGCTCGCTCTTCATCCCGGCCGCCGCCGTCGCCATCGTGCTGCGGGACGACATCGTCGCCCTCGTGGGCCCGGAATTCTCCGAAGCCGCGATCCTCATCGTCATTCTCACCATGGGCCGCGGGGTGGAGGCGGCGACGGGGCCGTCCCAGGCGCTTCTCGAGATGCTCGCCCGCTCGCGCACCTCGCTCGTCAACGGCGTCGCCGGCTTCCTGACCTCCGCCGTGCTCATGATCTGGCTGACGCCGCTCTGGGGCCCCGCGGGCGCGGCGGTCGCGACGGCCATCGGCATCTGCATCCCGAGCACACTGAGCCTCATCCAGGTGCAGCGCGGCTACGGCCTCAGCCCCTATGACCGGCGCCTGCTGCGCCCGGTGGCGGCCGCCTTCCTCGGCGCCGCCGTCGTCGCCGGCCTCGTCTGGCTCGCTGATCCCTACGGCGCCGCCGGGCGAATGGTGGCGGGCGCCCTCGGCCTCGTGGTAAGCTTCGCGCTGCTGCTGCGCTTCGGATACAGCGGGCGCGACGCCGCCACCTTTGGCCGCGTGGCGCGCTGGATCCGCCATTGAGGACGGATCACAAATCCGCGATTGCAGCCCAGAGATTTTGACTTTTCCGCGGATACCGATATAGAACGCGGCAGATCGTCACAGAAAAGCCGAAAATTCGGCGTCAAATGGCGCAGCTTGCAGGGGGACTCCCGAGCCGGCAAACGGCGAACCATAATAACGCTGAAACATTGGAGGAAATCGTGAAGCACACCGCATTGGTCATGGCGGCCAGCCGCCGGGGGGCGGAGGATCCTGTGGCGAAGATTCAGGGTCTGAGCCACAAATGTCTCGTCGTTCTCGATGGCATCCCGATGATCCAGCGCGTGGTGGAAACGCTGCTTGACGCGCGCTCCATCGCCCGCGTCGCGGTCTCCATCGAGGATCCCGCGATCCTGCGTCAGGTGCCTGCGCTCGCCCGTTATCTGGACGAAGGCCGGATCGTCACGGTGCCGTCCGAAGCGACCCTCTATCACAGCGTGATGCGCGGGGTTTTGTCCCTCGACAACCCCTACCCGCTCGTCATCACCACGGCCGACAACGCGCTCCACACGCCGGAGATGATCGACTATTTCTGCGATCAGGCGACGAAGAGCCAGGCCGAGGTGCTGGTGGCCCTGACCCGCGCCAACGACGTGCTGGCGGCCTATCCCGACGGGGTGCGCGCCTTCCATCAGCTGCGCGACCAGGGCTATTCCAGCTGCAATCTCTATTGCATCCGCTCGGAACATGCGATCCATGCCGCCAAGGCGTTCGAGGGCGGCGGCCAGTTCGGCAAGAAGCCGCGCCGCATCCTCAAGGCCTTCGGCCTGCGCGCGCTCCTGTTCTACAAGCTCAAGCTCATCACCCTGCAGGGCTTCCTCCGTCACCTGTCGCGGCGGAGCGGGCTCGAGCTTCAGGCGGTCATCATGCCCTTCCCCGAGGCGCCCATCGACGTGGACAATCCGCGCGACTTCGCGCTGACCGAGCGCATCCTGCGGGCCCGGCGGCAGGAAGCGGCGTAACCCCATGAATGCGCGGCAGGAAGTGCGGGCCGCGGCGGATCAGCGCCCCGCGGTGGAGCTTTATGGCGGCTGGGTCGCGGAGAAGTCCCGGGACTGGCCGGCGCGGGCGCGGCACAACGCCGTCCGCGCCATGATCGACGTCATCGCCGTCATGATCCCGGGGGCGCGCGACGAGGCGACCGAGACGGTGCGCCCCGTGGTCGCCCCCTGGGGCGACGGGCCGTCCCACGTCGTCGGCGACAGCCGCCGCATGGCCGCGCCCTGGGCCGCGCTCGTGAACGGCGTCGCCGCCCACGCCCTTGACTTCGACGACAATTTCGATCCGGCGAAGGCCCACGCCACCGCCGTCCTCGCCCCCGCCCTTCTTGCCGTCGCCGATGCCGAGAATCTGACCGGCGCGGACCTCATCGACGGCTATATCGTGGGGCTCGAGATCATGTGCCGCGTGGGCCAGGGATTGAACCCCTATCACCGCGCGCGCGGCTGGCATGCGACATCCACCGTCGGCGCCATCGGCGCCGCCGCGGCCTGCGCCCGCCTGCTGCGCCTCGATGCCAGGGCGGCGACCAACGCCATTTCCATGGCGACCAGCGTCGCCGGCGGCTTCATGTCCCAATTCGGGACAATGACCAAGCCGCTTCATGCGGGTCTCGCCGCCCAGGGCGGCGTCATGGCCGCCTATCTTGCCCGCGGCGGCGTCACCGCGGGCCGTCTCACGCTCGACGGCCCTCACGGCATGGCCACCCTGATGGTCGGGCCCGACCGCGCGGCGCTGCAGCAATCCCTCATCGGCAAGGCCGAGCACGGCCAGGACATGACCTTCAAGGCCCCCGCCGAAGGGGAAGAGCTTGCGATCATCCTCCACGGCCTCAAGGTGAAGCGCTTCCCCAATTGCGGCAGCGTCCACCGCTCCCTCGACGGCCTGCTGGAACTGCGCGAGAAGCATGGCCTGACCCCGGCGAACGTCGCCGAGATCCTCGTGCGTGCGCCCGCGGCTCATCTCGCCAATCTCATGTACCACGATCCCCAGACGCCCATGGAAGCGCGCTTTTCCATGGAATACGGGCTGGCCACCGCGTTGGTCACGGGAAGCGTCACCCTCAACGATTTCTTGCCCGACGCCCTGTTCCGGCAGGACGTGCGGCGCGAGATGGCGAAGGTGAAGCTCGATCCCGTGGACAAGCTCGAAAGCGAGTTTCCGACCGAGGTGATCGTGACCCTGACCTCCGGCGAGCGCGTTGCGACCAGCGTCGCCATGCCCAACGGCAGCAAGGCCAACCCCATGAGCGACGAGCAGCTCGTCCAGAAGCTTCGCGAATGCGCGGCGGGCATCATGGATGATGCGCGCATCGCCCGGGTGGAACAGGCGCTTCTCGCCCTCGACGGACCTCGGCCCGTGCGGGATCTGACCGCCCTTCTCGCCGCCTGAGGGGGCAACCCGTCGCAGCTTTTGCCGTTTTTTGGTTGCCACGTCGGTTTGTGGCATAATAAACAACGTCATCAAAACGCCCCAATGACGGCGCAGTAGTGCTGTTGGAGCGATTCTTTGGGAGCGAAGCGATGTTTGCACGGGCCGGATTCTGGAAACGGAAGCATTATCTGAACAAGATGACGCTGAAGGAGCTGGCCGTTGCGTATTTCCAGTATTACGCGATCCAGGCCTATATCATCATCGGCGTCATATCGACGGTCGTCGCCTTCAAGACGGCGACGGCGCTGGTGCCGAACCTGATCGTCATCGCCCTGTCGATCCTCGCCTATCCCCTGGCCTGGTACGTGCTGCACCGCTTCGTGCTGCATGGCCGCTTCCTGTTCCGCTCGCCGCTGACCGCCCGGGTGTGGAAGCGGATCCACTACGATCACCACCAGGATCCCCATGATCTCGAGGTGCTGTTCGGCGCGCTCTATACGACGCTCCCCACCATCGCGCTCGTCACCATGCCCATGGGCTGGGCGTTCGACGGCATCGCGGGCGCGGCCACGGGGCTTGCGACCGGGGTCTTCACCACCTGCGTCTATGAATTCTTCCACTGCATCCAGCATCTGTCGGTGAAGCCCAAGAACAAATGGGTGCGGGAGATCAAGCGCCTGCACATGACGCACCATTTCCACAACGAGAACGGCAATTACGGCATCACCAACTACTTCTGGGACCGCCTGTTCGGGACCCTGTACGAGGACAATGCCCAGCTGCCGAAAAGCCCCACCGTCCACAATCTCGGCTACACGGCGGAAGAGGCGGCGCGTTACCCGTGGGTTGCCGAGCTTTCCGGCGGCCTCGGCCCCGATCGGCCCCGCGACCGCCGTGCGCAATCCTGAGTGTCCGCCTGAATGACGCAGCCGGTACGGATCGTCGCTGTCGAAAGCAACCGGCAGCTGGCCAGCTTTCTTGAGCTGCCGCGGCGGATCTATGCCAACGACCCCGCCTGGGTGCCGCCCTACATGCCGGAACTGAAGGCGCGGCTCGACCGGAAGAAGAACCCCTATTTCGAACATGCGGAGCTGCAGGCCTGGCTCGCCTTCCGGGGCGACGAGCCGGTGGGGCGCATATCTGCCCAGATCGACCGGCTGGTGCCGCAATATCACGGCGAGCCCATCGGGCATATGGGCTTCTTCGAGGTGATGGACGACTGGGAAGCGGCCTCCGCCCTGTTCGAGGTAGCGGAAAACTGGCTTCGCGAGCGGGGGATGGTCAAGGTCTACGGGCCATACAATCCGACCCTCAACGAGGAGCCGGGCGTCCTCCTCACCGGCCTCGAATTTCCGCCCATGATGCTCATGGGCCATTCCCGCCCGTGGTATCCCGCCATGTTCGAGCGGGCGGGATACGAGAAGATGCGCGACCTTTACGCCTTCTATCTCGACATCCGCGACGACGTGATCCCGGACATGATCAAGCGCCTCGTCGCCCGCTGCTTCAAGGAAGGGCGCCTTGAGATCCGCCCCATCAGCATGCGGCACTATGACCGCGACCTGAAGATCATCCTCGACATCTTCAACGACGCCTGGTCCGGGAACTGGGGCTACATCCCCATGACGGACGCGGAGCTGAAGCATACGGCGGACGGCCTGAAACCCATCATCCGCGAGGAGCTCACCTATATCGCCTATTCGGGCGGCCGCCCCGTCGGCATGATGGTGACGCTGCCCAACATGAACGAGATCATGAAGGCCATCGACGGCCGCCTGCTGCCCTTCGGCTGGGCGAAATTGCTGTGGTGGCTCAAGGCGGGCTATCCGAAGTCCGTGCGCGTGCCGCTCATGGGGGTCCTGAAGGAAATCCAGAGCTCCGCCTTCGGCGCCGCCGTCGCCTTCGCCCTCATCGAGCAGATCCGCCAGAATGCCTCCGGCCGGGGCGCGGAACATGCCGAACTCTCATGGATTCTCGAAGACAATCCCGGAATGCTCGGTATACTCGAGAAGATCGGCTCCACCCCCTACAAGACATATCGCGTGTTTGGAAAGGCCCTGGCTTGATGGATGCGTCCGTACAATATCCGACGCTGGTTCTTGCGGGACGCCGCAACGCCAACGATCCCGTGGCCGAAGAGCGCGGCGTGAGCCACAAGGCCCTGGCCGATGTGGGCGGCCGCCCCATGATCATGAACGTCCTCAACGCGCTGACCCGGAGCCCCTGGTCCGGCGACGTCTATATCAGCATCGAGGACGTGAGCGCGCTGGAGAAGATCGAGTCCCTGCGGCAGAGCATCGACATCCGCCATGTGCGAAGCTCCGCCGGATCCATCTGCCGCAGCATCCGCGAGATGGTGGACGAGGCGGGTCTCCGCCCGCCGTTCCTGGTGGTCACCGCCGACCACGCCCTGCTCACCCCCGAGATGCTCGACCATTTCTGGCGCGCGGCCAAGCGGGCGCTGCAGGACGAAGGCACCGACCTCGCGCTCGCCATGGTGTCGGAGCGGGCCTTCCGGCTCGTCTATCCCACAGCGAAGCGGACCTTCATCCGCTGCCGCGAGGACCGCTATTCGAGCTGCAACATGTATGCGTTCCTCACCGAGGAATCGCTCAAGGTCCTCGACTTCTGGATCAATATCGAGCGCGAGCGCAAGACGCCCTGGCGGCTTGCCCGGGCCTTCGGCTTTGGCACCCTTCTCGGCTACCTGCTGCGGCGGTACGACCTTGACGGCATGATCGCCCGCGCGGGTCGCGTCGTCGGCATCCGCGCCAAGGCGGTGAAGATGCCCTATCCCGAGGCCGCGATCGACGTCGATACGGTAAACGACCTCATTCTCGCCGAGGATATCCTTGCCCGGCGCGTCAATGCCTGAAAGGGCGGGCCATGAGCGCTGACGGCCCGGAGACCCCGCAGAGCAGCGGGCGGACGCGGGACGCTCGTCCCGCGGGCAATCCCCTGTGGCATCGCCTGCGCACCTGGTTCCTGACCGGGATCGTCGTCGCCGCCCCGCTCAGCATCACCATCTATCTCCTGTGGTCGTTCCTGTCCTTCGTGGACGATGCGGTCACGCCCTTCATTCCCGAGCGCTACAATCCCGAGCATTATCTGCCCTTCAGCGTGCCCGGCATCGGGCTTCTGGCGCTGGTGGTGGCGCTCACCCTGCTCGGCTTCCTCACCGCCAACCTGGTGGGCCGGTCGCTCATCCGCCTCGGCGAGAAGATCCTCGACCGCATGCCCATCGTGCGCAGCATCTACGGCACCCTCAAGCAGGTGTTCGAGATGGTGATCTCCACCAAGTCCTCCTCCTTCAAGGACGTGGTGCTGATCGAATATCCCCGCCCCGGCCAGTGGTCCATGGGCTTCGTCACCAACGAGACCAAGGGCGAGATCCAGGAGCGGACGGTCGAGGACGTGATCTGCGTCTTCATCCCCATGGCGCCCGCGCCCACGGGCGGCTTCCTCGTCTTCGTGCCGAAGAAGGACGTGATCTATCTCGACATGACCATCGACGAGGGCATGAAATACGTGTTCTCCGCCGGCCTCGTGGTGCCGACTGCAGGCAACGGCGGCAAGGCCCGCCGCCTATCCCGAATGCAGGTAGCGGATAGCGGCGTCCCGCTCGAACAGGTAAAGAAGGACCCGTAACGCCTCCCCGCGCGGCGATTGCAGGCGCGGGTCGCGCTCGACGATGAGCCGCGCATCGTCCCGCGCCATGGCGATGAGGTCCTGGTGGTGGGCGAGGTCCGCAAGCTTGAACTGGGGCAGCCCGCTTTGCCGCGTGCCCAGCACTTCCCCCGCCCCGCGCAGTTTCAGGTCTTCCTCGGCGATGCGGAAGCCGTCCTCGGTCTCGCGCATGATGGCAAGGCGCGCCCGCGCCGTCTCCCCCAGGGGCTGGGCGTATAGCAGGATGCAGCGGCTCTGCGCCGCGCCGCGGCCGACGCGCCCGCGCAGCTGGTGAAGCTGGGCAAGCCCGAAACGCTCCGCATGCTCGATCACCATCACCGTCGCCTCGGGCACGTTGACGCCGACCTCGATCACCGTCGTCGCCACCAGAATGTCGAGATCACCCGCCGCGAAGGCGTTCATCACCCGGTCCTTCTCCTGTCCGGCCATGCGCCCGTGGACGAGGCCGACGCGGTCGCCGAAGCGCTTGGCCAGCATCTCGTGGCGCGCCGCGGCGGCGGAAAGGTCGCTTGCTTCCGATTCCTCGATCAGCGGGCAGACCCAGTAGACCCGCGCGCCCCCGGCGATGGCCCGCCCGATGCCTTCGACCACTTCGTCCAGCCGTTCCGCCGGAATGGTGCGGGTGTCCACCGGCTTGCGGCCGGCGGGCTTCTCGTCGAGGCGGGATACATCCATGTCGCCATAGGCGGTGAGCGCCAGCGTCCGGGGGATGGGGGTTGCGGTCATCACCAGCATGTCGGCGCCGCCCGGCCC
>CAZDSS010000023.1:0-10323 GCA_964508185.1 uncultured Sphingomonadales bacterium | reverse complement strand
CTTGTCGGTGATGGCAAGACGCTGATGGACGCCGAAGCGGTGCTGCTCGTCGATGACCGCCAATCGCAGGTCGCGAAAGGTCACGTCGTCCTCGAACAGGGCGTGGGTGCCGATGAGGATCCGGATTTCGCCTGCGGCCACCGCATCCAGCAGCTTCTGCCGCGCCTTGCCCTTGTCGCGCCCCGTGAGGATGCCGACCGCGACGCCAAGCTCCCGGGCCAGCGGCCCGATGGTGGCGAAATGCTGGCGGGCGAGGATCTCGGTGGGGGCAAGCAGCGCCCCCTGCCCGCCGGCTTCGACCGCCGTCAGCAGGGCGTGAAACGCCACCATGGTCTTGCCGCTGCCCACGTCCCCCTGCAGGAGCCGCAGCATGGTGGCGGGGGCTGCAAGATCGGCGTCGATCTCGGCGATCGCCCGTTCCTGCGCGCCGGTGAGCGCGAAGGGCAGGATCTCGCGAAGCCGCGCCGTCAATCGCCCGTCGCCAACGGTCGAACGCCCCTTGCGCCGCCTGAGCCGCTCCCGCACCAGGGCGAGCGCCAGCTGGTTCGCGAGCAGTTCGTCATAGGCAAGGCGCGCGCGGGCGGGGGCGAGAGGCAGGACGCTCGCCTCATCCTCCGGCTGGTGGACGGCGACGATGGCCTCCCGCCAGGACGGCCAGCCTTCCCGCTTCAGCAGCGCCGGATCGATCCATTCGGGAAGATCGCGGAGTTCGGCGATCGCCTGCGCTATGGCCCGCTGCAGGGCTTTCCCGGCGAGCCCGGCGGTCAGGCCATATACGGGTTCGATCATGGGCAGGCGATCGCGGGCGTCGGGCGGCAGGATGTAGTCGGGATGGCTCATCTGCAGGCGGCCCTGGAACCATTCCGCGCGCCCGCTCACGAGCCTCCGGCTCCCCTCGGGCAGGATTTCCTCGAGATAGTCGCGGTTGGGATGGAAGAAGACGAGCTCCATCTCCCCGCTCGCGTCGCGGCAGGTGACGCGGTAGGGCCGCCGGCCGCGCGGCGGCGCGGGATGGTGGCTGACGACCTCGACCATCAGGGTCACGACCGCGCCGTGGGGCGCCTCGGCGATGGGCGGCGACAGGCGGCGGTCCACCACGCCCACCGGCAGGTGCCACAAGAGGTCCGCCATGCGGTTGATGTCCAGCCGGGCCAGATGCGCGGCCGTCCGCCCCCCGATCCCCTTGAGGGCGGTCGTCGGCCGGAACAGCGGGAACAATATTTCTGGACGCATCGCGCCGGGGAACCTAAATAGACGGAATTCGTTGAATGTCGCCCACCTTAGCCCATGCCGCCGGACGGTAAAAGTCCGCGGCGTCCGGAGCAAGCCACAGATGACCACCGCCAAATCCGAGGATCTCGCCACCCGCCGCAAGAGGCTGAAGTTCCGCAGCTGGCATCGCGGCATTCAGGAAGCGGACATCCTGCTCGGCAATTTCGCGGACAAGTATCTGCCCGAAATGAGCCATGAGGAAATGGACCAGTTCGAGCGCATCCTCGAGGAGCAGGACATCGACATCGTCGGCTGGATCGGCCGCACGCGCCCCGTGCCGCCGGAGCTCGACAACGACATCATGAAAAAGCTGCAAACCCTCGACTACGTCAAATTCACCTCGTGACCGACTGGACGCATATCGCATCGGAACCCGGGCGCCTCACGCTCGCCGGCGCGCCCGAGGGGTTCGACGCCCTCGCCCTCATCGCGCTGGTTGATGCCGAACGCGCGGTTCGGCCCGATGGCGCCGCCGTCTTCCATGTGGCGCGGGATGACGCGCGCATGGCGACGCTGATCGACGCCCTCAACTTCTTCGCGCCCGAGCTTGAAGTGGTCGCGATCCCGGCCTGGGACTGCCTGCCCTACGACCGCGCCTCCCCCCATGCGGACATCGCGGCGCGGCGGGTGACGGCGTTGGCCACCCTCGCCCAGAGCGCAGGATCGCCCATGGGCCGGCTCATCATCACCACCGTGAACGCCGCCGTGCAGCGGGTGCCGAGCCGCGACGCCATGGCCGGCGCGTCCTTCATGCTCAGGACCGGCGGGGCGCTGGACCAGGACAAATTCCTCGCCTTCCTTGCCGCCAACGGCTACAGCCGCACCGGCACGGTGATGGAGCCCGGCGAATTCGCCATCCGCGGCGGCATCATCGACATCTTCCCGGCGGGACTTGCCGAGCCCCTGCGCCTTGACCTGTTCGGCGACGAGATCGACAGCATCCGCCTGTTCGATCCCCTGAGCCAGCGCTCGGGCGACAAGGTCGATTCCGTCACCCTGGTTCCGGCCAGCGAGATCCCGCTGACGGAGGCGGCCATCCGCCGCTTCCGGGCGGGCTACGTCGCCCAGTTCGGCACCGTGCGCGGCGACGATCCCCTGTATGAAGCGGTCTCGGCGGGCATCAAGCATCCCGGCATGGAGCATTGGCTGCCCCTGTTCCACGAGCGGCTCGAGACCCTGTTCGACTATGCGGGCGACGCCATCGTCACCCTCGATCCCCTGGCGGACGATGCCCTGGCCGAGCGGATGACGGCGATCGCCGACTATTACCGCACGCGCAAGGACCAGGCGGGGCTTGCAAGCGCAGGGGCCGCGCCCTACAAGCCGCTGCCCCCCGAGGCGCTCTATCTCACCGCCGAGGAATGGCAGGCGTCCCTCGACCGGCGGCGGCTTCGCGTGCTGTCCCCCTATGCCGCGCCGGACGACCGCGCGACCATCGATCTCGGCGGCCGCGTGGGCCATGACTTCGTGGCCGAGCGCAACGACCCCAACGTCAATATCTACGACGCGCTCCGCGAACATGTCGCCGCCCTGCACAAGGCCGGCCGCAGGACCTTGCTTGCGACCTACAGCACGGGCGCGCGCGACCGCCTGCGCATCGTCCTCGGCGACCACGGCATCACCCGCACCGAGCTGGTGGACCGCTGGGCCGAGCTTGATGCGCTCGGCCGCAATGCCGTGGGGCTTTTCGTCCTCCCCCTCGAACATGGCTTCGTCACGCCCGATCTTGCGGTCATAACCGAGCAGGATCTTCTGGGCGACCGGCTGGTGCGCAAGGCGCGGCGCCACCGCCGCGCGGAGAACTTCCTGACCGAAGCCTCCGCCCTCGCCCCCGGCGACTATGTGGTCCATGTGGACCACGGCATCGGCCGCTTCGAGGGGCTCGAGGCCATCGAGGTCATGGGCGCGCCGCATGATTGCGTGAAGCTCATCTATGACGGCGGCGACAAGCTTTATGTGCCGGTCGAGAACATCGACGTCCTGAGCCGCTACGGCTCGGAAGACAGCGCCGTCACCCTCGACAAGCTCGGCGGCGGCGCGTGGCAGGCGCGGAAGGCGAAACTGCGCGAGCGCATCCGCGAGATGGCGGACGAGGTCATCCGGCTTGCCGCCGAGCGGGCGCTGCGCAAGGCCGAGATCATGGATCCGCCGGGCGGCCTCTATGACGAGTTCTGCGCCCGCTTTCCCTATGCGGAGACCGAGGATCAGCTTCGCGCCATTTCGGACGTCATGGAGGATCTCGCCGCAGGAAGGCCCATGGATCGCCTGATCTGCGGCGATGTGGGCTTCGGCAAGACGGAAGTGGCGCTGCGCGCCGCCTTCGTCGCCGTCATGGCCGGACAGCAGGTGGCGGTGGTGGTGCCCAGCACCCTGCTCGCCCGGCAGCACTATCAGAGCTTCGTCGAACGCTTCAAGGGCTTCCCCGTGCGCATCGGGCATCTGTCGCGCCTCGCCCAGGCGAAGGAGGCGCAGGAGACGAAGAAGGGCATCGCCGACGGCACGGTCGAAATCGTGGTCGGGACCCACGCCCTTTTGGGCAAGGGCATATCCTTCAAGCGCCTCGGCCTCCTCATCATCGACGAGGAACAGCATTTCGGCGTCGCCCACAAGGAGCGCCTCAAGCAGCTGAAGTCCAACGTCCATGTGCTGACCCTGACGGCGACCCCCATCCCGCGCACCCTGCATATGGCGCTCTCGGGCCTCAAGGACATGAGCATCATCGCGACCCCGCCCGTGGACCGGCTGGCGGTGCGCACCTTCGTGCTGCCCATGGACCCCATGGTGGTGCGCGAGGCCCTGCTCCGCGAGCATTACCGTGGCGGCCAGAGCTTCTATGTCTGCCCGCGCGTCGCCGATCTCGACGAGGTGGCGGCCTTCATCCGCGAGAACGTGCCCGAGGTGAAGGTGGCGATCGCCCACGGCCAGATGGCGGCGCGGGAGATCGACGGCGTCATGCAGGACTTCTATGACGGGAAGTTCGACGTCCTGCTTTCCACCACCATCGTGGAGTCAGGCCTCGACATTCCGCGCGCCAATACCCTCATCGTCCATCGCGCCGACATGTTCGGCCTTGCCCAGCTCTATCAGCTGCGCGGCCGCGTGGGGCGGTCGAAGCTTCGCGCCTATGCCTATCTCACCCTGCCGCCCAACCGCGTGCTGACCCAGAACGCGGAAAAGCGGCTTCATGTGCTGCAGACGCTCGATACCCTCGGCGCAGGCTTCACGCTGGCGAGCCACGACCTCGACATCCGCGGCGCAGGGAACCTTCTCGGCGAGGAACAGTCGGGCCATGTGCGCGAGGTGGGACTCGAACTTTACCAGCAGATGCTGGAGGAGGCGCTTGCTGAAGCGCGAACCGGCGGCGTCGAGGAAGCGGACGGTCAGTGGTCGCCGCAGATCGCGGTGGGCGCCACGGTCCTCATTCCCGACGGCTATGTGGGCGACCTCAATGTCCGCATGGCGCTTTACCGCCGCATCGCCGATCTTTCGACGCGGGAGGAGATCGACGCCTTCGCCGCCGAGCTCATCGACCGCTTCGGGCCGCTGCCTGACGAGGTGAAGCAGCTTCTCGCCATCATCGAAATCAAGGGCTTCTGCCGTCAGGCGGGGATCGAGAAGGTGGAAGCGGGGCCGCGCGGCGCCACCATCAGCTTCCGCAAGGCCCAGTTCGCCAATCCGGGGGCGCTCGTGGAACTCCTGGCCAGGGAGCGCGGCACGGCCAAGCTCAAGCCCGACCACAAGCTCGTCCTCATCCGCGACTGGCCGGGCGCGGAGGACCGCCTCAAGGGTGTGCTGCGCATCGCAAGGGGCCTCGCCCGCGTCGCCAGGGGCGAGCCCATCAAGGCCCTCTGAGCCCGTCGGCGGGCGCTACGCCTCGCCGCGCTCGATGCGGTCGAAGAGATCGAGGAACACGGCGCTGTCCTGCGCGCCCGACAGCGCATAGGTGCGGTTGACGATGAAGAAGGGCACGCCGCTCAGGCCCATCTGCCGCACCTTCTCCGACGTGCGGTGCACGTCCTCGATATTGAAGCCCGCGGCAAGGCGCGCCTCCACGAGATCCCGATCCATCCCCACCGACTCGGCGATGTCGGCGAGCACGCTCGGCGCGCCGATGTCGCGCCCTTCCACGAAGTAGGCGCGGAACAGCGCCTCGACCATGGCCGAGCCATATCCCTCCTGCTGCGCCCAGAAGGTGAGCGCGTGGGAGCGCGCCGTGTTCGGGATGCGCGTGCGGCGTTCGAAATCGATCGGCAGATCGAGGGACGCCGCCGCATCGAGGATGGGCTTGTACAGCTCCTTTGCGCGCTGGGCGCTGCCAAACTTGGCGATGAGATAGGTTTCGGGATCCATGCCCTCCATGGGCATGTCGGGATTGAGTTCGAACGGATGCCAGAAGATGCTGGCTTCCATCTGCGGGCGAAGCTTGAGCGCCTGTTCCAGCCGGTGCTTGCCGATATAGCACCAGGGGCATACGAGGTCGGAGAAGATGTCGATCTGCAAAACCATGGAAGGATCCCCTGCGGCGCATTCAAACAAACGTTCGCTTCAAATCCGCGCCCTCATCTGATAACAACGATCCAAGGCTAACAGATATCCCTCGCGGGCGACAATTGGAGAGGTTTCATGTCTTTCGATCTTTCGGGCAAAGTGGTCTTCGTCACCGGCGCAACCAGCGGGCTCGGCCGCCAGTTCGCCCTGGCGCTGGCGGATGCCGGGGCCGCCGTGGCGGTGGCCGGGCGCCGTCGCGAACGGCTTGACGCCCTCGTCGCCGAGATCGAGGGCAAGGGCGGCCGCGCCCATGCGGTTGCGCTCGACGTCACCGATCTTTCCGCCCACGCAAACGCCATTCAGCAGGCGGAGGAGGCCCTGGGGCCGCTCTGGGCCCTCGTCAACAATTCGGGGGTGAGCAATACCAGGGGCGTGCTCGACCAGACGGCCGAGGACTACGACTTCATCATGAACACCAATGTGAAGGCGGCCTATTTCCTGTCCCAGGCGGCGGCCCGCGGCATGATCGAGCGCGGCGGCGGGCGCATCGTCAATATCGCATCGATCGGCGCGTTCAAGCCGCTGGGCTACACGTCCATCTACTGCATGTCCAAGGCGGCGGTCGCCCACATGACCCGCTGCATGGCGCTGGAATGGGCGCGCCACAACGTCAACGTGAACGCCATCTGCCCGGGCTATATCCGCACCGAACTCAACGACGAGTTCTTCAGCAGCCCGGCCGGGGAAAAGATGATCTCCCGCCTGCCCCGCCGCCGGCTGGGCGAAACGACGGATCTCAACGGCCTTCTCCTGCTGCTGGTGTCCGACGCGGAATCCCGCTTCATCACCGGCTCCCTCATGACCGCCGACGACGGCCAGAGCCTGTGACGAAGCCCGCCGCCTCAACTGACGTGGGCGGCGAGCAGATCCATGAAATCGGCGGCCCTCACGGGGCGTGACGCCAGGAAGCCCTGGTAATAGTCGCAGCCGAGCGCCGTGAGGCAGGCGCGCTGTGCGTCCGTTTCCACCCCCTCGGCGGTGACTTCGAGATGAAGCGCCTTGGCCATGCGGATGATGGCCTCCGTCACCGCCCGGTCGCCCGGATCGTCCGGCAGGCCCTGCACGAAGCTGCGGTCGAGCTTCAGGCAGTCGATGGCGAAGTTCTTGAGATAGCTCATGGACGAATAGCCGGTGCCGAAATCGTCGAGCGCGATGCGCACGCCCATGCGCTGCAGCTCGATCAGGGTCGCGACCATCCGGTCCACGTCCGACATGACGAGGCTTTCGGTCACCTCGAGCATCAGGCCCGAGGGGTCGAGCCCGGTCTCGTGAAGCGCGTTCCGCACCACCTCGCACATGTCCACGCGGCGGAACTGGTAGGCCGAGGTGTTGATGGAAATGCGCAGATGGCGATGCCCGGCGTCGTGCCACTTCCGGCATTCGGCGGCGGCGGTGGTCAGCACCCAGACGCCGAGATCGGCGATGAGCCCCAGGTCTTCGGCAACCGCAATGAACACTTCCGCCGGCACCACGCCGATCCCGGGACGGTGCCAGCGCACGAGCGCCTCCGCCCCCACGATGTCGCCGGTGCGGAGCGAGAATTGCGGCTGGTAATGGACTTCAAGCTCCCCTTCCCGGATGGCGCGGCTGAGCTCGGCCTCGAGCTCGAACCGTTCGGCGGCGACCGCCGCCATGCCCGCGGCATAGAAGCGGACGCTGTTGCGCCCGGCCCGCGCCTCGTTGTGGATGACCGAGCCCGCATGACGGGCGAGCGTCTCGAAATCGCGGCCGTCATGGGGATAGAGCGCGATGCCGATGCGGCCCGTGAGATAGACCTGGGGCGCGATGCCGTCATAGGGCCGGGAGATGGCGCGAAGGAGATCATGGCCGAGACGCGCCGCCACCTGCTCGTCATCGAGGTCGGGCAGGAGGACGGCGAACTCGTCGCCGCCGAGATGAAGAAGCTTCGCGGGCCGCGCCGCGCGCTGGCTCCGCGCCCTGTCATGGGCGTCCAGCATCACCTGGATGCGCGACGCGATCTCGCGGAGAAGGAGCTGGGCCGTGTCCGCGCCCATGAGCGCGCGCACCCGCTTGAAATGGTCGAGATTGAGCAGCAGCAGGGCCGTAACCCCATCCCCGGCACCGTTTTTCAGGAGATCGTCGGCTCCGTTCCGGATGCGCCGCCGGGCGGGCTCGGGCAGAAGACCCGGGGCGAGCGCGATATCGACGGTCACGGTCGGCGCTTCCTCTCCCCCGAGAACCCGGAACCCCGCTTCCCGTAATGCGCGCTCCGCCCGCTTGCGGGAGGAAGGCGTACCTCCGGTGACCGTTACACTCCGCCTTGAACGCTCGTACTCCATGCGCCCCACCCAGACGACCCGTGTCAAATGTTTGATTCAATTACTACTATGGCAGCCTTCGCGGGCCGCGGCCATAGAAAATTAACGATTTGTTAACTATTACCGGCGCCCCATAAAAATTAACTATTCCTTAGATCTAATTGTCCTAGAATTGCCGACGTTCCGACGGGGCTGCATGTGACGTCGTGTCTGTCACGGAGTGGGGAGCATCCGGATGGGTGAAGCGCGGATCATACGTCAGGATGTCCGGGCGCTGGTCGCATTGGCCCGCCAGCGGGACGATAAGGCGCGCCGGGCGCTCTATCTCGAGACCGTGAAGCTGCTCGAGGGCGAGCACCGGAACCTGAGCGAGGTGGAGCGCGGCCTCATCTGCGACATCCTGCGCCGCCTCACCCACAGCGTGGAAATGGCGATCCGCCGGGAGCTGGCCGAACGCCTCGCGGGGAACGACAATGCGCCCGTGGACCTCATCCTCCTGCTCGCCAACGACCAGATCGAGGTCGCCCATTCGGTCCTGCTCTACAGCAAGCTGCTGTCGGATACGGCGCTCATCGAGATCATCCGCCACAAGACCATTCAGCACCAGATGCGGATCGCCGCGCGGCAGAACCTGTCGGCCCCGGTGAGCAGCGCGCTGGTGCGCGCCGGCGACAACGGGGTGATCGTCGCCCTGCTCGCCAACCCCACAGCCGCCATCAGCGACCATTCCTTCGCCGAGATCGTGCGGCGTTCGGCCGAAGTGGCCGAATTCCAGGCGCCGCTGGTGGCGCGGGAGGACCTGCCGCCGAGCCTCGCCGCCCGCCTCTATGCGGTCGTCTCCGAGGATCTGAAGCGGCAGCTCGCCGCATCCTTCCGGATCGACAACAAGACCATCGACAGGGCGCTCGCCGAGAGTGTGGACAGCCTCGCCCGCGGGCAGGTGCAGGCATCGACCGGCGACGGCCTGCAGCGCCTGCTGGACAAGCTTGAGGGGGCCGGGCAACTCACCCCGGGCTTCGTGGTCATATGCCTGAACCAGGGCCAGATCGAGCTGTTCGAGCGGGCCTTCGCCCGGCTCGTCAACATGGCGCCCCATCTCTTTCCCCGCTTCCTTTACGACTATGGCCCGGAGGGGCTCGCGGTCGCCTGCCGCGCCGCCGGCATCGACCGCAGCGTGTTCCTCACCATGTATCGCATCACCCGCATGGCCCGGGGGCATTCCGCCGATCTCGCGGATCTGGATACCGCGCGCATCTTCGAGCTGTTCGAGAGCCTCGACCAGCGCGGCGCGCTGTTGCGGCTGCACAACTGGGCGGCGGAGGAAGCGCGCTCCGTCCGCCTCATTTAGTTCGGCGCGGCGGCCAAATATGTTGTAAAGTCTCCGGCAGATTGTGCCGGAGTTATGGATCACGTGATTGAATCTGCGCGTCCCCTGGTCGATCCGTTCGGTCGGAGGATCACCTATCTCAGGATATCGGTCACCGACCGCTGCGACCTCCGCTGCCGCTACTGCATGGCGGAGGACATGACCTTTCTGCCCAAGGGCGAGCTCCTCACCCTCGAGGAGCTGGAGCGCGTGGCGGCGGCCTTCATCGCCCGCGGCGTGCGCAAGATCCGCATCACCGGCGGCGAGCCCCTGGTGCGCCGGGACGTCATGACCCTGATCCGGAATCTCGGCCGCCGCCTTGACGACGGACTCGAGGAGCTGACGCTCACCACCAACGGCACCCAGCTTGCCCGTTTCGCCCCCGCCCTTGCGGAGGCGGGCGTCCGGCGGATCAATGTCTCCCTCGACAGCCTCCATCCCGACCGCTTCCGGGAGATTACCCGGCGCGGCGATCTCGACCTCGTGCTGCAGGGGATCCATGCGGCGCGGGCCGCGGGGCTTGCGATCAAGATCAACATGGTGGCCCTTCGCGGCGTCAATGACGACGAGTTCGACCGCATGATCGCCTGGTGCGGCGATCATGGCTTCGACCTCACGCTGATCGAGACCATGCCCATGGGCGATACCGGCATCGACCGCAACGACCAGTATCTGCCCCTGTCGCTGGTGCGGAGCGAGCTTGCCGCGCGCTGGACGCTCACCCCCTCGACCCACCGCACCGGCGGGCCGGCGCGCTATGTCACGGTCGCGGAGACGGGCCGCAGGCTCGGCTTCATCACGCCGATGACCCACAATTTCTGCGAAAGCTGCAATCGCGTGCGCCTCACCTGCACGGGC
>CAZDSS010000022.1:0-29720 GCA_964508185.1 uncultured Sphingomonadales bacterium | reverse complement strand
CATATGGGCAGAGCGATTGAAGCGGGCGGGAGCGCATCGAGCGGCGCGCCGGGGGCGTGCGGGGCGGATGGCGAGAAGGCGACGGAAAGGCCTGGGCAGCCCCGCGGCCGAGGGCGGCTGTTGCGCCCGGAGACGCCGTGGGAGGAGGCGGGCGTTGCGGGCGGCGATGCCGCGCCGCGCGGGGCGGCATCGCGGCCGTCGCCCGCGGCGGTCGGGTTCCTGCGGCGGCTTGCGGCTTGCGGGGGCGTCCTCGCGGCGCGGGATGACGCGGCGGAGACGGCGGCGGGGCAGGAGCTGCTGCGCCACGATCTCGTTCGCCGCGCCGCCGGGCGCTGGACTTTGACGGCTCCGGGATTGAGCTATCTCCGACGGATCGACGAGGGGCGGCGGCTGCGGCGCATGGCGGCAGCCCTCGGCGGCGACATAAGGGACAAGGCGGAGATCGACGCCGATCTCGCGGCGCCATTCCGCGCGCAGCATGCGGATTTCGCGCTGGCGGAGATGGCGGGGAGCGATCCGGACGAGGCGGGCAAGCGACTGGTCAACCGGGGTGAATCGACCCTCGGCTGGCTGCGGCGGAGGCGCGACCGGGACGGGCGGCCGCTGGTGAGCGAACGCCAGTTCGTCGCCGGGGAGCGCCTGCGCGCCGATTTCGAGCGGGCGGGGCTCATGGCGCGCGTGACATTGCGCTGGGACGGCGCGCCGGCGACGGGCGAACGGCGGCCCGGGGCGGCCATGCTCGACCCCACCGAAGCGCAGGTCGCGGCGCGGCAGCGCTACGAGCGGGCGCTCAAGACGCTGGGGCCGGGGCTTGCGGAAGTGGCGGCGCGCATCTGCTGCTATCAGGAGGGGCTGGAGGCGGTGGAGCGCAGCCTGTCCTGGCCCGCGCGCTCGGCCAAGGTGGTGCTTGGCCTCGCCCTCGATCGCCTGGCCGATCATTACGGGATTGGATAAAAATAACCAAATTGGAAAAATTCATCTTGACTTCCGTCACGCTCCGTCCTATACTTGGAACCAAGATGGACAAATGGGTCTTGAGGGACCCGGGGGCGCCCGCTGCGGCAGCATCCGCGGATGCGGGCGGGCCCTGAGTTTTGAGGCAGGACGCGCGGGGGATCCCGCCACCGGATGAGGCAGGGCAAGCCGCCGGTCCCGACGCCGAGGGCGCATGATGCGCCAGGCACCGCGGACGAGCGGCTTGTTCTGTTTTTGCGGGAGCCCAGCGCCGACGGGGCAGGCGCCGGCCGCACAGGTCCCAGGCTGCGCGGGGCGGCTGCCCGCACATGGGCGAGGATGGGATGGCGGTTGCGTCGAAATGGACCAAACGCAGGAAACAGATCTTTCTCAAGGCGCTGCGTGAGACCGGGGTGGTGACCAGCGCGGCCGAGGCGGCGCGGGTATCCCGCAGCAGCGCCTATCAGCTGCGCAAGCAGGATGAGGCCTTTCGCCAGGCCTGGGACGATGCGATCCAGGCGGCGATCGACGAGCTGGAGCTGGAACTCCGCCGCCGCGCCATGCACGGCGTGGAGCAGCCCGTCTATTACGGCGGCAAGGAATGCGGGCGGATCCGCACCTATAACGACAATCTGGGCATGTTCCTGCTGCGCGTGCGGCGCGGCGTCATTCCTGACGATGGGCCGCAGGGCGGCCGGGGCGGCGGGGCGGATGCCCCCGATCCCGAGGGGCCGAGCCCGCGGGAGGTGATCGAGGCGCGGCTCAAGCGGCTGTCGCAGGCATCCCCCGGCGCGGGCGACGCCAAGGCCGGTGACGACGCCTGAGGGAGCCGAGCGCGCATGGAGCATGAGACGCGGCCGCGACGGTCGCTGGCCGAGAAGCTTGCGGCCCTGCCGGACGCCGAGCGGCAGCAGGTGCTGGCGGCGCTGACCCACAAGGATTTCGCCGCACTTCTTCATGACTGGCGCTTCTGGGCGCGGCCGCAGCAATTGCCGCCGGCGGACGACGAATGGTTCTGCTGGCTGATCCTCGCCGGGCGCGGCTTCGGCAAGACCCGCTCCGGCGCCGAATGGGTGCGGATGCAGGTGGAGCGGGCGGGCATGCCGATCCGCGTCGCGCTGATCGCCGAGACCTGGCATGACGCGAGAAGCGTGATGATCGAAGGGGAATCAGGAATCCTGAGCTGCGCCCGGCCCGACTTCCGGCCGCGCTTCGAGCCGTCGAAGCGACGGCTCGTCTGGCCCAACGGGGCGGTCGCCGGCATCTATTCGGCGGACGCCCCCGACCAGCTGCGCGGGCCGCAGCATCACGTGGCCTGGGGCGACGAGCTGGCCAAATGGCGGCATGCGGAGACCACCTGGGCCAATCTGCTGATGGGGCTGCGGCTCGGCGTGCGGCCCAGGGTCTGCATCACCACGACGCCGCGGCCCATCGGGCTTCTGAAGGAGCTCATGAAGGATCCGACGACGCGGGTGACGCGGGGATCGACCTTCGACAACCGGGCCAACCTGTCGCCCACGTTTCTGAGGCAAATGGCGGAGCGATATGGGGGCACGCGGCTTGGCCGGCAGGAGCTTGAGGCCGAAATCCTCGAGGATCTGCCCGGCGCGCTGTGGCGGCGGGAGACCCTGGACAGGGCCCGGGTGCGGCGGGCGCCGGATCTCGAGCGGCTGGTGGTCGCCATCGATCCGCCGGTGACCTCAGGAAGCGCTGCGGATGCCTGCGGCATCGTGCTCGCCGGACGGGCGGCGGACGGACATGCCTATGTGCTGGCGGATTGCACCCTGGAAGGGGCGACCCCCCTGGCCTGGGCGCGGCATGCGGTGACGCTCTACAGCCTCCATCGCGCCGACCGCATCGTGGCTGAGGTGAACAACGGCGGGGAACTGATCGAGCTTCTGATTCGCCAGGTGGACCCGCAGGCAAGCTTCCGGGCGCTCAGGGCGCGGCGGGGCAAGGTGGTGCGGGCGGAGCCGGTGGCGGCGTTGTACGAGCGCGGGCTCGTCCACCATGTGGGGGCGATGACCCAGCTGGAGGATCAGCTGTGCGGCTTCGTTTCAGGCCGGGGTTGGACCGGGCCGGGAAGCCCCGACCGGGCGGACGCCCTCGTCTGGGCGCTGACCGACCTGATGCTGGAGGACGGAGGAGAGCCCAGGCTGCGGCCGATCTGAGACGGCCGCAGCCCCTGGGGAAACGGCTTACTGGCTGTTGGCGGCGCGGTATTCGCGCACGGCGTTGTTGAAGCGGGCGGCGATGGATTCCTGCTCGTCCACGGCGTCGTTATGCCGCTTGGTCAGCTCCTTGTCCTTTTCGGCCAGCTTCGCCTTGCGATCGGCGTCGGACAGGCTCTTGTCCTTCATGATCTGGTCGCGGAAGCGCTTGCCCTCCTGCTCGAGGCAGGAAAGGTAGGCGTTGGATTCCGCCATGTAGCTTTTGATCGCCTGCTGGCCCTGGACCATCTGCTCTTCGGAGGCGGTGGCGCCATTGGGAACGTCCGGAGCCTTGGGCGCGGAGCAATCCTGCGCCGCTGCGGAGGTGACGATACCTGCCGCAAGGACAAGGGCGGACAGAGCGGTAGCGAATTTCATCGAGGGAGTCTCCCTGGCTGTTTTCTCGAATTCGTCGGTCTCGGCGCAGGCCGCAATGACCGGAAGCTAGTAGCCTACCACGAACAACGCCGAAACACATAGTGCCGGAAAGATTTGGCCGAAATGGGGCCAAGAAAGACCGGGCCGGCGAACGGCCGGCCTGATGGAGGCGGCGCCTGTCCGGACATTCGGGCGGGCGGCGACGGCGGCGGCGAGGACCTGCTCTGCAAACCTCGATCACTGACCTGGCAAACCCGTGCAGACCAGCAGGATCTTCGCCGCCCGCGGCGCTTACGCATCGGAAACAAGGAATAGCGGGACATGAAGGACTGGATGCGCGTTCTCAATCGCCTGCGGCCGCCGGAGCGGAAGAAAAGCGCGGTCGGGGGCCTCGGGGCCCATGCCGAGACCGCCTGGCTGGGCCTCGGCGCGCCGCGCTGGACGGCGCGCAATTTCCGCAAGCTCGCCGAGGAAGGCTACCGGCGTAACGTGATCGCCCATCGCTGCGTGCGATTGCTTGCCGAGAATGCGGCGACGGTGCCGTGGCGGCTCTATCGCGGCGACGGGGCGGTGACGGATCATCCGCTGCTCACGCTCCTCGCCCGGCCCAATCCCGCCATGGCGGGGGCGGCGCTGTTCGAGGCGTTCTATGCCTATCTCGCGATCGCCGGCGACAGCTATCTGGAGCTGGTGCCGAAGGCCGACGGCTCGCCCGGCGAGCTCTACGTGCTGCGGCCCGACCGCATGACCATCGTTCCCGGCGCCAACGGCTGGCCGCGTGCCTACCGTTACGAGGCGGGGGGACGGGTCCATGACTTCGCGGTCGATCCGGTGACGGGCGAAAGCCTGATTTTGCATGCCAAGAGCTTCAATCCGATGGACGATTTCCATGGGCTGTCACCGCTCGAGGCCGCGGCCTACGGCATCGACATCCACAATGCCGCGGGGGCCTGGAACAAGGCGCTGTTCGACAATGCGGCGCGGCCGTCGGGGGCGCTCGTCTATGAGGGGCGCGAGGGCGCGGGCACTTTGAGCGACGGGCAGTTCGAGCGGCTGAAGGCGGAGCTGGCCGACGCCTATCAGGGCGCGCGCAATGCGGGGCGGCCCCTGCTTCTCGAGGGCGGGCTGAAATGGCAGCCCATGGCGTTTTCGCCCCATGACATGGATTTCGTCGAGGGCAAGCATATCGCGGCGCGGGAGATCGCCATCGCCTTCGGCGTGCCGCCGCTGCTGCTCAACATTCCGGGCGACAATACCTACAGCAATTATCAGGAAGCGAGCCGGGCGCTGTGGCGCCTGACGCTTCTTCCCATGCTGGAGAAGGCGGTGAACGCCCTCAACCACTGGCTGGTGCCGCGCTACGGCGAGGAGGGCCTGCGGCTCGACATCGACCGCGAGGCGATCACGGCGCTGCAGGCGGAACGCACCGCGGCCTGGGAGCGGCTGGGCAACGCGGACTTCCTCACCATCAACGAGAAGCGGCGGCTCGTCGGGCTCGATCCCCTGCCGGGCTGCGACTGCCTGGGGACGCCGAAATGAAGGACGATTTCCCCTTCTACCAGTTCGCGCGGCTGGTGCGGCAGGCCCATCTCGAAGGCGCGTCCATCGAGACCCTGCGTCTCGTGATCGAGGCGGCGGCGGATGCCGGCGCGAACCGGGCGCTCGCCCGCGCGGGCCTGCACGACCGCGAGATGAAAGCGGATATGGACGAATTGCGGGAGCTTCTTGCCGCCTGGCGCGACGTCAAGCGGACGGCGCGGCGCACCGTCGTGCGCTGGTGCACCGGGGCGCTCCTGATGCTGCTGGCGGCGGGGATCGCCATCAAGGCGCGGCTTCTGGTGCTGTCGTGACACATGGGGAGAGGATCGCGATGAGGGCGGGTGCATTCGCCGGCTACGCCAGCATCTTTCACCGCGTGGACCGGGGCGGCGACCGCGTGCTGCCGGGGGCCTTCGCCAGATCCATCGCGCGGCGTGGGGCGCGGGGGATCCGTCTGCTGTGGCAGCACGATCCCGCGAGCCCCATCGGCGTCATCGACGAGATCGCCGAGGACGGGCGCGGCCTGTTCGTGCGCGGGCGGCTGCTACTTGATGTGGCGCGCGGGCAAGAAGCCCATGCGCTGCTTTCGGCCGCAGCCATCGACGGGCTTTCCATCGGCTACCGCGCGGTGGTCGCCGAGCGCGACCGCGACGGCGTGCGCAACCTGCGCGAGATCGATCTTTGGGAAGTGTCCCTGGTGACCTTTCCCATGCAGCCCGCGGCGCGGGTGGCGGCGCTTGCTCATGGCGCCAAGGGCACCCGCGCGCCCGCCGAGATGCGGGCCGCGGCGGAGCCGGGCTGGACGGAGGTGCTGCGAAGTGTGGCGGCGCTGACGGCGCGTATTTCCGCCGATCTACCGGACATTTCCTCAAACACGGGAGCTTGAGAGATGGCAGATCATGAGGCCATGACGCAGGAGGGCGGTCTTCCTGCGGTGTCAGCGTATGAGATCAAGGCGGCGGTCGACGACCTCGGCCGCGCTTTCGATGCTTTCAAGGACGCCAACGACGCGGCGGAGACGGCGCCGCGGGACGTGGTGACGGAGGAAAAGCTCGACCGCATCTCGCGCGAGATCTCGGCGCTGCAGAACCGCATCGACCGGCTGCATATGGCGGCGCGGCGGCCGGCGCTCGACGGCATGGACGCCAGGGCCGACGGCATCATCGCGGCGGAGCACAAGGCGGCGTTCTACGACCGCTTCGTGCGCAAGGGAATCGAGGCGGGCCTTCAGGAGCTCGAGGCCAAGGCGCTGTCCGTCGGCTCGGACGCCGACGGCGGCTATGCGGTGCCCGAAGATCTCGACCGCCGGATCGAGAGTTTGCTTCGCGACATCTCGCCCATCCGGCGCGTCGCACAGGTGGTGCGCGTGGGCTCCGCCAACTATCGGAAGCTCGTGAATATCGGCGGCACCGGCGCGGGCTGGGTCGCCGAGACGGCGGCGCGGACCGAGACGGCGACGCCCCAGTTCGCGGAGGTGGCGCCGCCTCTTGGCGAGATCTATGCCAATCCGGCGGCGACCCAGGCCATGCTGGACGACGCCTTCTTCGATGTGGAGGCCTGGCTTGCGGACGAGATCGCGGCCGAGTTCGGCGAGATGGAAGGGGCTGCCTTCGTTTCCGGCAACGGCACGAACAAGCCCAAGGGCTTCCTGAATTATGCGACCAGCACGGCGGGCGACGGCACGCGCGCCTTCGGCACGCTGCAGCATCTGGCGACGGGGGTCTCCGGCGACTTCCCGGCGACCGATCCCGCGGACGTTCTCATCGATCTCGTCCATAGCCTGCGGCCGGCCTATCGCCTGGGCGCCGTGTTCATGATGAACACCAATACCCTCGCCGAGGTGCGCAAGTTCAAGGATCCCGACGGCAACTATCTGTGGCGGCCGGGCCTTGCGGACGGGGCGCCCGCCAGCTTGCTCGGCTATCCAGTGATCGAGGTGCCGGACATGCCGGACATGGCAGCCGACAGCCTTTCGGTCGCCTTCGGCAATTTCGCGCGGGGCTATGTGATTGCCGACCGCAGCGGCGTGCGCCTGCTGCGCGACCCCTATTCCAACAAGCCCTATGTGCATTTCTACACCACCCGGCGGGTGGGCGGCGCGGTCGTCAATTCGGAAGCGATCAAGCTTCTGAAGTTCAGCGCCTGACGGGGAGCGCGAGATGGCGAGCAAGATCTATCAGGCGCCGGGCGACGTCATCGTCTGGGCGGCGAGCGGCGGGGACGCGGCGATCACGCTTGCGTCGCTCGCGGCGAATTCCGGGCGGCAGGGCGCGCTTCACGATTTCGGCGCGGCGGCGCGGCCCTATCGCTTCGCCTGGCGGGCGTGGGTCAGGCTCGCCAGCGCGCCGACGGTGGGGGCGGTCGTCGAGCTCTACTGGAAGACCTCCGACGGGACCCACGCGGACAACAGCGACGGCGCGGGCGACGCCGCCGTATCCGCCGAGGACAAGCTGCGGAACCTCAGGTTCCTCGGCGTCATCGTCATGGACCAGGCGGCGGCTAATGTGGAGTTCGTGGCGTCGGGCGTCTTCGAGCATCACCATCGCTACGGCGCGCCCGTGTTCTGGAACCGCAATGCCTCGGCGGCGCTCACCGCCAACGCCGCCGACCACGGCTTCAGCCTGCTGCCGGTGCCTGACGAGGTGCAGTGATGAAGGGCGGGGTGACGCCCGACCGAAGATGCCAGGGCGCGCTCAAGCCAAACCCCGTCCACGCCGCCGGACTGGCCGGCCTGTTCCTGTTCAATGACGGGGGCGGGACGCGGCTTCGCGATCTTGCCGGGCTGATCGGCGACGGGACGCTCGGCAGCGGCACGCAATGGGTGCGGGGGCCGCATGGCTGGGCGCTCCGCCACAACCGGACCAGCGCCTCCATGGTGCAGTTCCCGGGAAGCGTCAAGGCGGGGCCGTTCACGGCGCTGTGGCGGGGCTGCTTTCGCGCCGGACCCGGATCCCATTACTGGGCCGGGGAATGGGCGCAGAGCTATGTGGGCGGCAACAACGCGTCCTGGGGCTTCAATGTGGGGACGGGCGGCGTCGTCGCCTTCCGCGCGGCGAGCCGCCAGCTCGTCTCCGCGATTCCGGTTCCGCTCGGCGAGCCGTTTACCGCCATCGGATCCTATGACGGGGCTCGCGTGGACCTGTTCGTGCTGGCGAACGGCGTCTTCGCCCATGAGACCAACACGGGGACGGGCTTCGTCACCAACAGCGCCTACACCCTGAGGCTCGGCGGCTATTGGGGCGGCAACACGTCCAGCGGCACGCAGGACGTGGACACGGACCTGTTCGTGCTGTGGCGTCACAAGCTCGGCTTTCACGAAGCGCTCGCCCTGCTCCGCGCGCCGGAGCAGGTGGTGGCGTCACCGCGGCGAATGGTGGCGGTCGCATCCGCCGGCGGGCCCGCGCCCGCGCCGCCGATCACGCCCGGAAGCTGCGTCCACGCCCACGGGGCGGCACGCGCCGCGGCGGTCCAGATCCATGCGCCCGCCGCGGCTCACGGGCACCACGCCCATGACGGCGGGGCCGCAACCCTCGCCCAGATTCATGGGGCGGATGCCCAGGGCGCGCTGCACGCCCATTCGGCGGAGCCCGCCGCCGTCACGCCCGGCCGCATGCTCACGCCCCAGGACGGGGCGCAGGCGCATGGGACAGCGAGCCCGGCGATCTTCCAGATCCACGGCGCGGCGCCCTTCGGCCTCCGGCATCTCCATGGGGCGACGGCGCCCCTCTTGACGGGCGGCGGGGACGGCCCGGCGCCCCTGTGGCGGCGGGTCTCGGGCGAGCGCCGGGTGCTGCGGGTCGCGCTCGACAGACGGATTTTCCAGGGGAGCAAGAGACATGGCCAAGAAAGTGCATGACGACGTGCTGGACGGCGCGTTGCTGCTGGTGAAGAACAATTGCGACCGCCTGACGGTCTGCGCCGGCGAGCCTGCGAGCTATGCGGAGGCGAGCGCGGGCGCCAAATATCTCGCCGGGACCGCCATGACGACGGGCGATTTCACCATCGGCGACGGCGCGATTTCGGGACGGCGCGCCCAGGTCGCGGCGAAAAGCGGCATAACGGTGGAGCAGAACGGTACGGTGGATCACATCGCCCTCCTTGATACGGCGAACGAGCGGCTCCTCTATGTCACCACCTGCAGCCCGCAGGTGCTGACGGCGGGCAACAGCCTCACCGTCAATTCCTGGTCCATCGAAATCGCGGATCCGGCGTGATGACCCTTCATGCCAAGGATCCGCAGGCGATGCTCGACTACGGCATCGACTGGTCCGCCTGGCTGGCCGCGGACGAGGTCATTTCGGACAGCGCGTGGCGGGCGGAGCCCGACGGCGATCTGGAGCTCGACGGGATGAGCCATGACGGAAGCAGCGCCCGGGTCACGGTCGCCGGAGGGGTCGCCGGGCGGGTCTATTGCCTCGTCAATACCATCACGACCTCGCTCGGCCGCAGCGACGAGCGCAGCATCACCATCAGGATCGTCGAGCGATGACGGACAGCATGAGAGGCAACAATCTTCTGGTCCTTGAAGGGCCGGCGGTGGAGCCGCTGACCCTTGCCGAGGCCAGGGCCCATCTGCGTCTCGACGGCGACGAGGAGGACGCGGTGGTGAGCGCCTGCATCGTCGCCGCGCGCCAGGCCTGCGAGAGCTATACGGGCCTCAGCCTCATCAGCCAGAGCTGGCAACTCTATCTCGACCGCTGGCCGCGGGGGCCCGTGCTGCTGCCGCGTCCACCGGTGCAGGAGGTGCTGGAGGTCGCCGTGATGGACGCGGAGGGCGGGCGGGAGACGCTGGATCCCGAACGCTACGTCGTCGATCGGGCGGCGGGCCGCCCGGCGCGGCTCGTGCGGCGCGGGGGCCTTTCCTGGCCGCGGCCGGGGCGGCCCATCGGCGGCATCGAGATCACTTATCGTGCAGGCTACGGCGACAGCTGGAACGACGTGCCCGCGGCGCTGCGGCAGGGGATGCTTCTCGCCGTCGCTCATTTCTTCGAGCGGCGGGAAGGGGAGGCGGGACTGCCACCCGCGATCGCCACCCTGTGGCAGCCATACCGGATCATGCGGCTATGAGCGGGACAACCAGGATCGGGGCCTTGCGCCACCGGGTGACGCTGGAGCGGGAGCAACTGGCGCCCGATGAAGCGGGAAGCTTCACCCGGGGCTTCGTGACAGTGGCCGAGGTCTGGGCGGAGATCCGGCAGAAGGCGAGCCGGGATCTGAGCGAGGGACAGCGGCGCCTCCGGCGCGACCTGTTCGAGGTCACCCTGCGGGCGCGGCCGGGGCTTACGCATACCGACCGCGTGCGCTGGCAGGACGAGACGCTGAAAGTCACGGGCTGCCGCGCCGGGGACCTTGAAGGGCGGTTCCTCGTCCTCCTCTGCGAGCGGGACACGGCGCAATGAAAAAGGGCGGCCCCGCGCTGCCGAGGGCCGCCCTGATTTGGGGGCTCGGATCGTCAGGCCGCGCGGACGCGGTTGATGAACTCCTCGATCCGGGCGCGGAGTTCCCCCGCGTTGGCCTTCACGGCGGCGGCGGTGGCCGCCACCTTGTCGGCCTCGTTGCGGGTGTCCGTCACGGCGCCGTTGACGCCTTCGATGTTCTTCGACACCTCGGTCGTGCCCTGGGCCGCTTCCTGGACGTTACGGGCGATTTCCTGGGTGGCGGCGCCCTGTTCCTCGACGGCGGCGGCGATGGTGGCGGCGATCTCGTTGATCTGGTGAATGATCGACGAGATCTCGCCAATGGCCGAGACGGCGCCGCTGGTTTCGCTCTGGACGCGGCTGATCTGGGCGCTGATCTCTTCGGTCGCCTTGGCGCTTTCGTTGGCGAGGCTCTTCACTTCTGATGCGACCACCGCGAAGCCCTTGCCGGCCTCGCCCGCCCGCGCCGCCTCGATGGTGGCGTTGAGCGCGAGAAGGTTGGTCTGGCTCGCGATGCTGTTGATGATCTGCACCACCTCGCCGATCTTGTCGGCGGAGACAGACAGCGCCTGGATGGTGGCCGAGGTCTTTTCGGCGTTGGACACGGCGCCTGCCGCGATCTTGGAGGCATCGACCACGAGGCGGCCGATTTCGCGGATGGAGCTGTTCATCTCCTCCGCCGCAGCGGCGACGGTGTGAACGTTGGCGCTGGCCTGGGACGAGGCGCTGGCCACCGCGGTGGACTGGCTTGACGCGCGGTCGGCTGCGATCTTCATGAGGTTCGCGGTCTGGTCCATTTCCTCGGCCAACCGGGCGAGGGAGTGCAGGGTCGCGTCCACATTGCCGTTGAATTCGCGGACCAGGCGATCGAGGGTCTCGGCGCGCGCTGCCTGGGCTTCGGCCTGACGGGCCATTTCCTCGGAAGCGCGGCGGATTTCCTCGGCCTGACGCTCGGTCTCGGCGGACTGGCGCTGGATCTCCTCGGTCTGGCGGCGGGTTTCCTCGGCGAATTCGTCGTTGCGGATCATGGTCTGCTTGAAGACCTCGAGGGCGCGGGCCATCTCGCCCACCTCGTCGCCGCGGTCGGTGTCGGTGATGTCGATCCGCAGATCGCCGTTGGCGAGGCGGCGCATGTTGGCGGTCATGGCGTTGAGCGGACGGGTGAGCCCGCCGGTGACGATGACGAGGGCAAGGCCGGCGCCGATCGCGAGACCCACAAGCGCGACGACGATCAGCACGGTCTGCACCGACTGCTGGAAGGCCTCGAGCTCGGCGGTGGTGCGGTCGATATCGGCGGAGATGCCGCTGATTTCGGTGTTCATCACCTCGTTGAGCCGGGCGCGGTTGGCGCGGTTGACCGCGTTGTCGCCGAACTCGCGGGCCGCTTCGTGGCCCTCGCTGCGGGCGAGGCGCGCGAGTTCGCGGCGGAACTCGATGAACTTGCGGGCGGTCGCCTCCGTCTCCTCGAATTCGGCGGCTTCGGCCGGAGGAACGAGCGGTTTCCACTGGGCGAGGTTCTGCTCCATCTTTCCGAGATAGGCCTCGATGCCGTCGGCGTATCTGTCGGCCGTGGCCTGGTCTTCGGACATGTAGACGCCGCGGGATTCCATGACCACCGCATAGATCATGGAGTTGGTGTTCTCACCCAGAAGGGCGCGCTTGCTGGCGAGCGCCGCGCTGTCGACGAGTTCGGTGTACTTGTTCATGGCGACGACGCTGATGGTCGCGATGAGGATGGAGACCAGGGACAACAGCGCGACCACGCCGTAAATCTTCGGCGCGATCCGGAAGCGAGACAAAAATTGCATGGGAAACCTCAAATAGCAGCCCGTTGCGTGAGACGTTCCTCCGCGAACGGCACGGCAATAGAGATGGCTGGTTAACGAAGCCTTACAACCGGGACGGGTTGTAAGGAAATCCGGATCCAATGCCCGTGCGGGTTGCGGTTTCAAGCCCTGCGACTTGGGCAACAGATTGCGTTTGTTAATTTTTCTTACCCATTGGTTTTCTGAAAATAATTTTTGCGTTCAACCTGCAGGATGCGGGGCAAACGGCCCTCCGGAGCCTGGGCATGTGGCAATTCGCGCCGGGAAACGGGGGCCGTTCGCGAGTCACGCGGGCGGCCGTCGCGGCTCAGGCCGGTTCGTCCGCATGGGGGAGGAAACGATGATCGAGATGAGCTGCGACAGGACCGGCGATTTCGCCGCCTTGGCTACGGCGCTGAATGCGCGGGTGGCGGCGACGCTCGAACAGGCGGCGGCGGACATCCGGGACGATGCACGGGCGCGGGTGATGGCATTGCGGAACCCCGCGCGGCCGCTGCCGAGCCGGCTGGCGGAGAGCATCGATCTGGCCGCCGGGACAGACAGACTTGAGGTTCTGGTGCGCGCCGATGCGCCCCATGCGGCGGCGGTGGAGTTCGGCACGCGGCACATGGCGCCGCGGCCCTACCTTTCGCCCGCGGCCGAAGCGGCGCGGGGGACGCTTGCCGCGCGCATTGCCCGCGCGCTGAAGGCGGCGTTGGAGAGGACAAGAACATGAGCGCGCTGGCCCTTGCCCTGCACAGGGGCGTTCACGACGCCCTTGCGGCGGATGCGGCGGTGCAGGCGGCGGGGATCGCCGTCTGCGACCATGTGCCGGACCATGTGGCGCCGCCCTATCTCGTCCTGCGGCCGGGGACGGTGCGGCCCTGGGCGGGACAGCTGATGCGCGGGGCCGAGATCACCTATTCCCTCCATCTCTGGTCGGCGGCGGCGGGACGGCTCGAGGCGCTGCGGCTCATGGGCCTCATCGGCGACTGCCTGAAGGACGGGGTTGCGGTCATCGGCGGGCGGCTCGTGCTCATGTTCCAGGAACTGGCGGAGATCCGCGACGATGCGGGCCTCATACAGGCCATCATGCGCTATCGCGCGCTTTTGGAAGAGGAAGAGTGACAATGGGGGCGGAAAAGGGACGGGCTTTCCTGTTGAAGATCGGGGACGGCGGGTCGCCCGAGACATTCACCACCATCGGCGGCATGCGGAGCACCAGCCTCAGCATCAACAACGAGATGGTGGACGTGACCCACAAGGGCTCCAACGGCTGGCGCGAGATGCTGGCGGGGGCGGGCACGCGCACGGTGGCGATCACCGGCGCCGGCATCTTCACCGACAGCGCGGCGGAGCGGAGCTTCCAGGCCAGGGTGCTGGCGGCCTCCATCGACAACTACGAGGCGGTGTTCGAAAGCGGCGACAGGTTCCGCGGGCCGTTCCTTGCGGTCTCTCTCGAATATGCCGGGGACTATAACGGCGAGCGCACCTACAACCTGCGTCTCGAGAGCGCGGGCGCGGTGGAGTTCCTGGAGGCGTGACGCCATGGCCAATCCCTTGCGCGGCGAGGTCGAGATCGCCCTGGGCGGGGAGACGCTGACGCTTCGCCCCACCTTCGGCGCCATCATGGAGATCGAGGAGCGCCTCGGTGGCATCGTGCCGCTCGCAAGCCGGGCGGCGGCGGGGGATTTCGGCCTCCGCGACGTGGCGGTGATCGTCCGCGCCTGCCTCAATGCGGCGGACGGCGGAAGCCGGAGCCTCGATGAGGTGGGAGAGCGGATCATGGCGGAGGGCCTTGCCAACGTGACGCCGGCGGTGAGCGCGCTTCTCGCCGGGATCCTGAGCGGGCATGAGCGGCGATAGGATATGGGTGGAGGCGGCGCGGATCGCGCTCGGGATCCTGCAATGGCCGCCGGAGACATTCTGGGCGGCGACACCCCAGGAGCTGAGGCTTGCCCTTGAAGGACGGTTCGGATGGATCGCGGAGGCGGCGCCCCTCGATCGTGCGGAGCTTGCGACGCTCCGACGCCGCTTTCCCGATGGCGGTCCGGGGCGCGAGGATTGACGAAAGAACGTCGGCATTTCATTATGCGGCAATGAAAAACGAACCCCAGACCCCTCCGCGCAAGCCCCTGCGCCAGCGCGTCGCCGAGCGGAAGGCCGGCATCCGTCCCGAGGAATCGGAAAAGACCGTCCTGTGGCGCAAGCGCCTCACATTCCTTGCCAATGTCCTGCAGGCGGTGGCGCTCATCGGGCTCATGATCTATGTGTACGAATTCGTCAATCGCGGCATGACCGGGGTCAATTACCTGGTGGTCGGGATCTATGTGATCCTGTTCGTGATCGGCCGCGGGATGAAGATCGGCATCGACATCCAGAAATCCACGCGGCGCTGACGCCGCGGCAAGTCGTCCATCACAGGGGCGCGCGCCTTCAGGGCCCGCGCCCCTTTCATTGGCCGAATGCAGTGAGGCGGGGCAATGGCGGAAACCGTACTGGACAGTCTGGTGGTCCGGATCCGGGCCGATCTCGGCCAGCTGGAGCAGGGCCTGCGGGAGGCGGACCGCGGCATCGGCGCGCTGGGGCAGAGCGCACTTGCGGCGGGCAGGCTTGCGCGCGGGATAGGGTCCGAAGGTCTCGCAGCAAGCGGCGAGATGGAGCGCGGCGCGACCCTTGCCGCGCGGCGCATGACGGACGCCTTCGCCCGCATGGCGCGGCAGGGGGAGATTTCCTTCAACGGCCTGAAGAGCGCGGCGCTGGCGGCGCTTGCGGAAATCGCCGCCGCCTATGTGCAAAGCGGGCTCGAAGCCATATTGGGCGGCGGCGGGCGGCCTGCCTTTTCGACGATCTTCCTGCCGCAGCGGGCGGGGGGCGGCGCGGTCGCCCGCGGGCAGGCCTATCTCGTCGGCGAGCGGGGGCCCGAGATCTTCGTGCCGGCGGCCGCGGGCCGGATCGCCGCGCGGGGCGAGGCGAGACCCGGCAGCGCCGACCGCGCGCCGCGCATCTCGATCACCATCAACCAGGCGGCGGGCGGCGGCCAGGCGATGGCCACGCGGCGGAGCGCGGCGCAACTGGCCGTGGCGCTCAGGCGCGCCATGATGCGGGCGGAAAGGGCCCTTTGATCCCATGCACTGGCTGGCAAGCGAGGCGGACCAGCGCGACAAGGCGCTGGTGAGGCGCTTCAATCCCCTTTACTGGACCGTGAACTTTCCGCGGCCCATGATGGCCGCCCTGGTCTCCACCGCGCCGGACGCCCTGAAGGTGACGGCGGTCTTCTACCGCAAGGGCGATCTTGCGGGGCTCATCTGGGAATCGGAAGACCGCTTCGACCATCCGCTGCTCGCCTACGAGACGAGCCGGGACTATTCGGGGGTGCGGCTCAGCTTCCGCTGGAAGGCGCAGAACCTCCGCGCGCTCGACCTGGTGGACGGGCCGACCCTGACCATCGAGGGGCGAGATGCCCAGGGCCTCGCCCGGACATGGTATGTGCGGCTCTGGAACTATGCCGTCGGCGATCCCGATGATGCGGTCGTCACCCTCGATTTCGACGATCTGGCGGGCGGCTTCCTGCTGCCGGGGGAGGCGGATCCGGTCCATCCCCACGACATCGACCGCTTCTTCATCAGCCTTGTGGCGCCCGATTATGCCGAAGGGTCCGACGACCCGCTGGCGCCGCCGGTGATCGCGACGCTGGAACTGAGCGACATCCGGGTCGAGGGGCCGAACGCCAGTCTCGAGATCGGCGACCATTTCCTGCGGCCCCACGGGCTGCGGCTCGCCAACGGATATGACGACTGCTTCAACGTCAATCCGGCGCGGATCCTGCGCAATGCGGTGCAGCTCGGCTATCGGGAATGGATCGACCATTACCTCGGCATGAGCCACTATTTCAGCCTGACGTGGAACGCCGGGGAGGGGCGGTTCGTGGTCGATCCCTCGTCCCCCGTCAATGCGGCGGCGGCGGCCTGGCACGAGGCCTTCTTCGCTGCGGCCAGATCCTTCGGCTTCCGCGTGATCCTGTCCCTGTCCTTCGAGCTCTTGAACGAGCACGCGCCGGAGGCATGGAAGCAGCGGACCCATGACGGAGCGCCGGCGCTGACCGGCTGGGATCCGCCCTCGACACTGGTCGCGCCGACGGTCGGCGCCGCGGTCGATTACCTCGCATCCGTGCTGATCGCCTTCGCGGCGATGCAGGACGCGATCGGGGCGCCGGTCATGGTGCAGATCGGCGAGCCCTGGTGGTGGCACCAGTGGGATCCGCCGCACGAGCCCTGCTTCTACGACGGGACGACGACCGCGCTTTACGCGGCCGAGACCGGAAAGCCCGTGCCGGACGCGCATCTCACCATGTTCGAGACGCCGACGGCGGCGCAGGAGGACTATCTCCTGTGGCTTGGGGAGAAGCTGGGGATTGCGACCCTCGCCCTTCGCGACGCGGTGAAGGCGGCTTACCCGGAGGCGCAGGCGACGCTCCTCTTCTACACGCCGCAGGTCCTGAACCCGGCAGCGCCCATGATGCGGACGGTCAACATGCCGGCGGCCTGGGCGGCCCCCGCCTTCGATTTCCTGCAGGTGGAGGATTACGACCATGTGATCGCGGGCGACTGGGCGGCGCACGGGGCGGGGCTTCGGGCCGTCGCCGACGCCCTCGGCTACGGGCCGGAAGACAGCCACTATTTCGCGGGCTTCGTCCAGGATCCGGGGACACCCTTCGTCTGGGCGAACATGGAGCGGGCCGCCTCCCGCGCGCGGGCCGAGGAATATGGGGAGATCTTCGTCTGGGCCTATTCCCAGGTGATCCGCGACGGCTTCGTCCATGTGGACGACGAGGAGGAAGACATGTCGGGCTTTCACGAGGTGCGCTTTCCCGACCGCATCGCCTACGGCTCCATCGGCGGGCCGCGCTTTGCGACCACGGTGATCGAGACCGCGTCGGGCCATGAGCAGCGCAACATGGAATGGAGCGAGGCGCGGGCCGAGTACGACGTGGGATCGGGCCTTGCGGGGGAGGAGGATCTGGCGCTTCTCCTCGCCTTCTTCCGCGCGCGCAAGGGCCGCGCCTACGGCTTCCGCTTCCGGGACTGGAGCGACTACCGCTCCGCCCCCGACAACGGGGCGGTGACGCCCCTCGACCAGCATCTGGGGGTGGGGGACGGCGCCACGACCGCCTTCCAGCTGGTGAAGAGCTATGCGAGCGGCCCGGCGAGCCACCGGCGGGTGATCGCCAAGCCGGTGGCGGGGACGGTGCGGGTCGCCCTTGACGGGGTGGAGCAGACCGGCGGCTGGACGGTGGACGCGACCACCGGGATCGTCACCTTCGATGCGCCCCCTGCGGAGGGCGTCGTGGTCACCGCCGGGTTCGAATTCGACGTGCCGGTGCGCTTCCGCGACGACAGCCTGCGCCTGTCCATCGAAACCTTCGCGGCGGGCGAGGCGCCGTCGGTGGGGCTCGTGGAGATCAAACTCTGAAGGGGGTGGCATGCGGACCTTGAGCACGGAGATGACGGCGCATCTCGCCGAGGCGGTGACGACCCTCGCCTGGTGCTGGATCATCCGGCGGCGGGATGGGGTGATCCTGGGCTTCACCACCCATGACCGGCCGCTGGAGGTGGACGGCGTCACCTGCCGGCCGGCGAGCGCCTTCACCCCGAGCGCGGTCGCGGCGAGCAACGGGTTGAACGTGGATGATCTCGAAGTGGCGGGGGCGCTCGATCATGCGGCGATCACCGCCGCGGATCTTCGGGCCGGGCGCTATGACCATGCGGCGGTCGAGATTTCCCTCGTCAACTGGGCGGATCCCGACGCGGGACGGATCGTCTTGAGGTCCGGAACCCTTGGCGAGGTCACCCATGCGGACGGCCGTTTCACGGCGGAGATCCGGGGGCTCGCGGACCGCCTGCAGCAGAATGTGGGCGCGGTCTATTCGCCGGAATGCCGGGCCGATCTCGGCGACCGGCAATGCGGCGTGGATGTGGCGGCGCTCGAGATATCTGGCGAGGTGGTGGCGGCGACGGGCGACCGGGTGTTCACGGTCGCGATGCCTTCCCGGCCCGACGGCTGGCTCGCCTATGGCCGCATCCGCTGGCTCGGCGGCGCGAATGCCGGAGACGTCATGGAGATCAAGCGCCAGACGGGCATGGAGATCGAGCTGTTCGACGCGCCGGCGGTGCGGCCGGAGGCGGGGGATCTCTTCACCGCGCGGCCGGGATGCGACCGCCGCTTCGCCACCTGCCGCGATCGCTTCGCGAACAGCCTGAATTTCCGCGGCGAGCCCCATGTGCCGGGGACGGACGCGATGCTCAATTATCCGGGCCTCAGATAGAAACGCCGCCCGGGGGGCCGGGCGGCGCAACAAGCAAACCAGGATCAGGGCGTCAAGCGTTCTGCGTCGCTTCCTCGGCGGCCGGAGCGTCGTTCGCCGGGGCCTCGGCCGGGGCGGCTGCGGCATCATTCGCCTCCTCGCCCGCGGGGGCCTGTCCTGCGGCCGCATCACCCGCTTCACCCGCCTTCGCTTCCTGCTGGGGCTTGGGGAAGAGCTGGTCGTGGGCCTGGTTGATGCGGGCCGCGATCTCGGCGATGCGGCTGACGATCAGCTGGATGTTGTAGACCTCGCCCCGGTAGTGGAACAGGCGGGTCGTCGGGTCATAGGCGCGGTAGATATGCTCGTCCTTGGGCGGGACCGGCTTCAGCTCCACCGCGGGCCCGAAATAGTCGAAGGCGATGATCTGGTTCTTGCTGGACTGGATCCAGTTGTCCGTCTTCTCGTCCGACCATTCCCAGAAATTCAGGAGCCTTTCGTCGTTGAGCGGGTAGTTGGCGGGAATGCCGAGCGCGGCGCGCAGGGTTTCCGCCCGGCGCTTCCCCTTGACGCGATTGGGCCAGAGGAGCCGCGCAACCTGCGACGCGGCGGTCAGGAAGCTTTGCAGGGCAAAGAAGGCGCCCATCTTCGACTGCTTCTCGATCGACTGGTTGAACAGCCCGATCGCGGTTTCCGCGAAGATGCACTGATTGCGCAGTTCATGCACATAGAGAGCGAAATTGTTGCGATCCATAGAAAGTGTCACAGGCGGTACTCCTCCGATTCCAGGGCGTCATATTAGAGACTTCGGGGCCGGATTGAAAAGCAAACTCTCAAGCCCCCCGTCAGACGTCCGACAAGCCATTCTGAGAAATGCGCGCGAGCTGGTCGGAACGCCGTTCCGCCATCAGGGGCGCGTGGCCGGCCGGGGGCTCGACTGTCTCGGGGTGATCGTCTGCGTGGGGCATGGCCTTGGCCTCTTCACCCATGACCGCCGGGACTATCCCCGGGTGGCGCCGGACGGCGAGACCCTGCTGCGGGAGGTCGAGCGGGCGGGGTTTCGCGCGGTTGATCCCGCTTTGGCGCTGCCCGGCGACGTCCTTGTGATGGCCATGACGCGGCATCCGCAGCATGTGGCGCTCCTGACCGATCACGGCATCCTTCATGCCTGGATGGCGGCGGGCGCGGTGGTGGAGCATGAGCTGGACGAATACTGGGCGGCGCGCATCGTCGCCGCCTTCAGCTTTCCCGGGGTGAGGTGAAAGAATGGCGACCTTGATACTGGGCAGCGTGGGGGCGACGCTCGGCGCCGCGGCAGGCGGCCTCGCCGGGGCGGTTCTCGCCGGGGTCGGGGCCTTCGCCGGATCGCGGGCGGGGGCCGCCATCGACCGCGCCATATTCGGCAGCCCCGGCCGAACCCGGGAAGGCCCGCGCCTCGGCGACCTTGCGGTCCAGAGTTCGGCCTACGGGGAGGCGATCCCGCTCCTCTACGGCACCATGCGGGCCGCGGGCAACGTGATCTGGTCCACCGGCCTCATCGAGCGGCGGCACGAGGAAAGCCAGAAGGTGCGCGGCGGCAAGGGCGGCGGCAGCACCCGGGTGACCAACGTCACCTATACCTATTCGGCGAGCTTCGCCGTCGCCCTTTCGGCGCGGGAGATCGTGGGCATCGGCCGCATCTGGGCCGACGGCAAGCTTCTGCGCGACAACGCGGGGCGGCTTGCGGTGGACGGGCGGCTTCGCATCCATCACGGGGGCGAGGACCAGGCGCCGGACCCCCTGATCCTCGCGCGGAGCGGCGCCGGGGGCACGCCCGCCTATCGCGGCCTTGCCTATGTGGTGTTCGAGGAGCTGCAGCTTGCGGAATATGCGAACCGCATCCCCAACATCACCGTGGAGGTGATCGCGGATCCGGGCGGGAGCGTGGCGCTGTCCGCGGTCGTCGCCGATATCTGCGGGCGCGCGGGGCTTGAGGCGATCGACGTTTCCGCCCTCGCCGACATCGAGGTACGGGGCTTCGCCGTCGCGCGGGTCATGTCCTGCCGCGAGGCGCTGGAGGCGCTGGCCGAGGTCTATCAGTTCGATGCGGTGGAGCGGGAGGGCGTTCTCGTCTTCGCGCCGCTCGCCCGCGAGACGGCCATGGTGATCCAGCCCCGGGATCTGGTGCGGCGGGAGCGGGAGGGCGACGTCCTCCGCTGGTCGCGCGTTCCCGAGGGGGAGCTGCCGCGGGAAGTGGCGGTGCGCCATCTGGACCCGGCGCGGGACTATCAGCCGGGGCTGCAGCGGGCGCGGCGGCTTGCGACCCAAAGCCCCGTGATGGATGCCCGCGACTACGCCCTGGTGCTGGATGCGGCCGAGGCGAAGCGGGCGGCGGAAGCGGCCCTTGCCCGGACGTGGCGGGAGCGGCTGGGGGCGAGCTTCGCCCTTCCCGCAAAATTCACGGCGCTCGCGCCCGGCGACGTGGTGGAGATCGCGGGCGACGAAGGCGACGTCCTCATGCTGCGGCGGGTGGAGTTTGCGGACGGTATCCTTGAATGCGAGGCGGTGGCCTATGCGGGGGACCGGACAGGGGCGGCGGAGGACGCCGATCCCGGCGCCCTGCCGCCCCAGGAGATCCCCGACGTGGCGGCGACCGACCTTCATCTCCTGAACCTTCCGGCGCTGCTCGACGGACACGGGACTGCGGCCGGGTTCTATGTGGCCATGACCAGCGGCGATCCCGCCTGGCGCGGAGCGGTGCTGCTGCGCTCGGCCGATGGCGGCGCAAGCTATGACATCGTGGCGCAGGGGGCGAGCCCCGCCGTCGCCGGCACGACGCTGACGGCGCTGCCGCCGGGTCCTGCGGATTTCTGGGACGAGGGGAATGCGCTGGTGGTCGAGCTCCTGTCCGGGGGGATGGAGCTTGAATCCCGGCCCGAGCTTGCGATCCTCAACGGCGCCAATGCGGCGCTTGTGGGCGACGAAATCCTGCAGTTCCGGGAGGCGGAGCTTCAGTTCGACGGATCCTGGCGCCTCAAGGGCCTGCTGCGCGGGCGGCGCGGGACCGAACGCCACATGGACCATCCCGCGGGCGAGCGCTTCATCCTGCTCGAGCCGTGGTCCGTCCTGCTGGTCGAGACGGGGGCTTCGAGCATCGGGCGGCCGGACCTCTACAAATGCGTGAGCGTCGGCGACGTGGTGGAGAATGCGACGGCGCTCACCTTCGCCGCAACCGGCGAGAACCTGCGGCCCCTCGCCCCCGTCCATCTGGCGGGCCGCCGCGACGGGGCGGGGAACCTCCATGTCAGCTGGATCCGGCGGGCGCGCACGGGCGGCGACTGGATCGATCATGCGGACGTCCCCCTCGGCGAGGAGCGGGAGCTTTACGAGGTCGAGATCCTCGATGGCGCGGAGGTGCTGCGCCGGGTGACGGTGGATGCGCCCGCATTCACCTATGACGCGGCCATGCAGGCCGCCGATTTCGGCATGACGCCCGCGACGGTCGCGGTCCGCGTGCGGCAGGTGAGCGCGGCGGTGGGCCCGGGGCATGCGGCCGAAGCGCTGCTTTGAAGAAGGAAGGGAAGGGACATGAGCGAGCGGACGCCGCGCCTCGGCGCGCCCTATATCCGGGCGGCCCAGGCGCAGAAGGAAGTGACCCATAATGCGGCCCTCAATATCCTCGATGCGCTGGTGCAGGCGGTGGTGGAGGATCGCGATCTGACGACGCCTCCCACGAGCCCCGAGGACGGCAGCCTGTGGATCGTGGCGACGGGCGCCGGCGGCGACTGGGCGGGCCATGACGGGGAGCTCGCCCAATGGATTGGCGGCGCCTGGGCGTTCCATGCGCCGCAAGAGGGCTATGGCGTGTGGCTCAAGGACGAGGGGGTGGAGGCAAGGTTCGACGGCACGGACTGGATCGCAGCCATGCCCGCCTCGGCCATCCCGGACGTGTCGGGCGGCGCGACCGTGGATGCCGAGGCGCGGGCGGCGCTCAATGCTCTCCTCGCCGCCTGCCGGGCGCGGGGGATCATCGCAAGCTAGGGCGCGGATCGCGCCGGACAATGGGTTCCTTCGGCCGAGGCGACGTCCTCCCCGGGCGCGAGCGGGGCGAGCCAGGCGTCGCGGCCCTTGGTCCACCACTGCCAGCCGCCGCCCACATAGCGCGCGCCGCTCGCCGAGATGGCGACGCTCATGACGATGGTCTCATCATCGATGCGCAGGCGAGCCGTGTTGTTGGCAGGATACCAGGCCGTGACCGTGCGGCCGTCGGCGCATTCATGGAGCCAGGCTTCGCCATCAGGCGGCGCGGCGGCGTCCACGGGCTGCTCCTGCCGGCATGCGGCGGCAAGCAGCAAGACAAGGATCATTCCGGCGCGACGCAACATGGGACATTCTCCTGAACATGGCGGGACTCGTCCCGCCCCGTCATCGGTGAATGCCGGGCACGCCGCGAGGTTCCCCGCCTTGCCGCGATCAATGGAGTTCCTGCCGCACCTTCTGGCGCAGGAGGTCGATGGGGACGAGCTGGCCCTTGGCCTCGAAATGCCAGAAGGTCCATCCGTTGCAGGACGGCGCGCCCTGCAGCTCGGCGCCCACCTGATGGATGGAGCCCTTGGCCATGTCGGAAATCAGGGTGCCGTCGGCGCGCACCCGTGCCTTGAAGCGGCGGGTGGGGTCGCACAGCACGGTCCCCGGCGGCAGCAGGCCGCGTTCCACGATGGTGCCGAAGGGAATTCTCGGCTCGGCGCGCTTGGACTGGGTGATGGAGATCACATTGTCGTCCAGGCGCTCGATGCGCGCGATGCGCTCGGACGCCAGTCTCACGTATCTTTCCTCCCGCTCGATGCCGATGAAATGCCGGCCGAGCTTTTTTGCGACGGCGCCCGTGGTGCCGGACCCGAAGAACGGGTCGAGCACGACGGCGCCGGGATTGGTGGATGACAGCAGGACCCGGTGCAGCAGGCTTTCGGGCTTCTGCGTCGCATGACCCTTGTGGCCGTTGACGGTGAGGCGCTCCGCCCCCGAGCAGATAGGCAGCAGCCAGTCGGAGCGCATCTGCACCCCGTCGTTCAGGGCCTTCATGGCTTCGTAGTTGAAGGTGACGTTGCGCGCGTCCTTATGCTTCGAGCACCAGATCAGGGTCTCGTGCGCATTGGTGAAGCGCGTGCCGCGGAAGTTCGGCATGGGGTTGGTCTTGCGCCAGATGATGTCGTTGAGGATCCAGAAGCCCAGATCCTGCAACGCCGTGCCGACGCGGAAGATGTTGTGATAGCTGCCGATCACCCAGATGGTGCCGTTGTCCTTCAGCACGCGGCGCGCCGCCTGCAGCCAGGCGCGGGTGAACATGTCGTAGGACGCGAAGCTTTCGAACTTGTCCCAGTCGTCATCGACGCCGTCGACGCGGCTGTTGTCGGGCCGCTGCAGCTCGCCCTGAAGCTGCAGGTTGTAGGGCGGGTCGGCGAAGATCACGTCCACGGATTTCTCCGGCAAACGGTTCATCACCTCGATGCAGTCGCCCATGACGATGCGATCCAGGGGCAGTTCGCCCCGGGCCAGAATTTCCGCGGATTCCGCGAGCATTTTCTTCACATCCTGCTTCAACATGGGCAGCAGGATGCGAGAGGCCGCGAATCACGTCAAGAGAAAAAAGTACTGGAATCAGAGTGTTGGCTCTGACTCTTGAGTCAAAAGGTCACTTATGGGGGCGAAGGATTTGCGGTGAAAGGGACTCGGTCCCACAAGGCGTAGTGCGCGCAGATGTTGCGGCGTACCATATCCTGCGTTGGCGTCCCAGGCGTAGGCGGGGAAGCTGCGGGCGAGATCGCGCAAGATGCGGTCGCGATGAACCTTGGCGATGATGGACGCCGCGGCGATCGAAAGGCTCAGCGCGTCGCCCGACACGATGCAGGTTACGGGGCAGTGGAACCCCGGCGGCGGCAGGTTGCCATCGACCAGCGCATGGGCGGGGACGACGGGAAGTTGCGATACGGCGCGGCGCATGGCGAGGAAGCTCGCCTGCAGGATGTTGATCTCGTCGATCTCGTCGCAGCTTGCTTCGCCGATCCCCACATGGGCGACCGCGACGATTTCTTCGTAAAGCGCCTCGCGCCGGGCGGGGGTGAGCTTCTTGCTGTCGTCGATGCCCTTCGGCAGACGCGCCGGATCCAGAATGACGGCGGCGGCGACCACCGGCCCCGCGAGCGCGCCGCGGCCTGCCTCATCAATGCCGCAGACCGGCCGCGCGGCGCAGCGGTTCTCGAAATCGAACGTGGGCGCGACAGGACCATCGAGCCCCGGGAACGCCATTTGGCGCGGGCGCTTGCTCCGCTTGTCCTGAACCTTTCCTTCCGACTGTTCCTCGCGCTTGATCCGCGGCACGGCGTTCCCCCTGGTGCTGACGCCCCAAGATTAACCACGCGGCCGCGAGCGTAAAGGACGATCTGCCCCGGCTATCCTTTCCTGCCTTCCTTCACGCGGCGGCGAGGGGCAGCGCCGTCGTCGCCTTCACCTCCTCCATCACCACATAGGTATGGGTCTGGCTCACTCCCGGCAGGGCGGCGAGCTTCTCGCCGAGGAAGCGCCGGTAGCTCGCCATGTCGGGCAGGCGGATCTTCATGAGATAGTCGAAGCCGCCGCCCACCATGTGGCACTCCATGATCTCGTCGATGCGGCGTACGGCTGCGTTGAACTCGTCAAGCGCCTGGGTCGTGGTGCGGTCGAGCCGCACCTCCACCATGGCGATGAGGCTCGCATTCAGCCTGTCCGGGTTGAGGATCGCCCGGTAACCCAGAATATAGCCCTCCCGTTCCAGCCGCCGCACCCGCTCGAGGCAGGGCGTGGCGCTCAAACCCACCTCCTTCGCAAGGTCCACGTTCGAGATGCGGCCCTGCTGCTGCAGGATGCGCAGGATCTTCATGTCGATGCGGTCCAGGGGCTTGTGGGTCTTCATGGAATTTTCCTCCATATCTTTGCTCCTTTTGCAGATAATATCATTATAGACGAAAAAGAATGGAGATTAATTTTCTCCACATCAGGGCATAATGTCGGAAATCCTTCAGGAGGTTTCGATGTTGGCCATGAAGACCCAGAATTTGACGCTCGACGACCGGCGCCTTGCGGTGAGATCCGCAACCCATCGCGACGAGGCCGCGGCGGTCGACGATCTCCTCGACATGCTCAATTTTTCGTCAGGGGCGAGAAAGCGCATTTCCCGGCGGGCGGAGGCGCTGGTGGACGCGGCGCGGCAGCAGAGCCACCGGCAAGGATCGCTCGATGCCTTCCTGCAGGAGTTCGGCCTGTCCAACAAGGAGGGGGTCGCCCTCATGTGCCTCGCCGAGGCGCTGCTCCGGGTGCCGGATGCGGATACGGCCGACAAGCTCATCGCCGAGAAGATCGCATCCGGCGAATGGTCGGACCATCGCGGGCGGTCGGATTCCGTGTTCGTCAATGCGTCGACCTGGGCGCTGATGCTGACGGGCCGCGTCGTGGAGCTCGACCGCGAGACGCGGCAGGATATCGGCGGCTGGTTCGGAAAGCTCGTCAATCGCCTGGGCGAGCCGGTGATCCGCGCGGCCGTCATGCAGGCCATGCGCATCATGGGCAACCAGTTCGTGCTCGGCCGCACCATCGACGAAGGCCTCAAGCGGGCCGAGAAGATCAACCCGCCCCATGTGCGCAATTCCTTCGACATGCTGGGTGAGGGGGCGCGGACCATGGCCGACGCCCGGCGCTATTTCCAGTCCTACATGCAGGCGATCGAAGCGATCGGCAAGGCGACGCCGGGCGACAGCGTGGCCACCCGCCACGGCATTTCGGTGAAGCTTTCGGCGCTCCATCCGCGCTACGAATACAAGGCGCGGGACCGGGTGATGACCGAACTGCTGCCTGATCTTCTGGCCCTCGCCAGGGCGGCGAAGGATTACAATCTCGGCTTCAATATCGATGCCGAGGAAGCGCGGCGCCTCGACATCTCCCTCGACCTCTTCGCGGCCCTCGCCGAAGCGCCGGAGCTTGTGGGCTGGGACGGCCTCGGCCTGGTGGTGCAGGCCTACCAGAAGCGCGCGCCCTTCGTCATCGACTGGCTGGTGGCGCTCGCCCGGCAGACCGGCCGCCGCTTCATGACCCGGCTCGTGAAGGGCGCCTACTGGGACAGCGAGATCAAGCACGCCCAGGAGCGGGGGCTCGGCGATTATCCCGTCTATACCCGCAAGGCGACGACGGACCTGTCCTATCTCGTCTGCGCCGAGAAGCTGATGGCGGCGCGGGACGTGATCTATCCCCAGTTCGCGACCCACAATGCGCATACCGTCGCGGCAGTCCTGGAGATGGCGGGGGATACGGACGGGTTCGAATTCCAGCGCCTGCACGGCATGGGCGAACTCCTCTACGACCGGCTGGAGACCGTGGCGGGCAGGGCCTATCCCGTGCGCGTCTATGCGCCGGTGGGGGCGCACCGCGATCTTCTCCCCTATCTCGTGCGGCGGCTCCTGGAGAACGGGGCCAACAGCTCCTTCGTCAACCGCTTCATGGACGCCAAGGTACCCGCGGCCGAGCTCGTCCGCGACCCTGTGGAGGTGGTGGAGGCCGCGCGGCCCAAGCGCCATCCCCGCATCGCCCCGCCGCGGGAGGTGCTGCGGGCGTCGGGCCTGCCCGGCGGCGACCGCGCCTGGGCGCGTGGCGTCGATCTCGACGATCCGCTGGAGGTGGAGCCGCTCATGGCCGAGGTCCATCGCGCGGCCAATGCGCAATGGACGGCGGGCCCCATCGTCGGCGGCAAGGTCATGGACGACGGGGAGGTGCAGCAGGTGACCCGCCCGGCCGACCGGCGGCAGGTGGTGGGCGCCGTGCGCAATGCGAGCCAAGGCCATGTGGATGCGGCCTTTTCCCAGGCCGTTGCGGCGCAGCCCCGCTGGGACGCCCTCGGCGGTCCGGCGCGCGCCGAAATCCTGGAACGCGCCGCCGACCTCATGGAACAGGACATGGCGCGCCTCATGGGCCTCATCGGCGCCGAGGCCGGGCGCACGGTGAATGACGCCGTTGCCGAGGTGCGGGAAGCGGTGGACTTCCTCCGCTACTATGCCCTGCAGGCGCGGGAGCGCTTCGTGCCCCAGCCGCTGCCGGGACCCACGGGCGAGACCAACCGGCTCTCGCTCCACGGCCGCGGCGTCTTCGCCTGCATCAGCCCGTGGAACTTCCCCCTTGCGATCTTCACCGGCCAGGTGGCGGCGGCGCTCGCCGCGGGCAACGCCGTGCTGGCCAAGCCCGCCGAGCAGACCCCGATCATCGGCTTCGAGGCGGTGAAGCTCCTCCATCGCGCTGGTGTTCCCGGCGACGTCCTCCATTTCCTGCCGGGCGACGGCGCGACGGTGGGGGCTGCGATCACCCGCGACCCGCGCCTTGCGGGTGTCGCCTTCACGGGATCGACGGAGACGGCCCAGCTCATCAACCGCACGCTCGCCGGTCGCGACGGGCCCATCGCCACGCTCATCGCCGAGACCGGCGGGCAGAACGCCATGATCGTGGATTCGACGGCGCTTTCCGAGCAGGTGGTGGACGACGCCGTCATCTCCGCCTTCCAGAGCGCGGGCCAGCGCTGCTCGGCGCTACGCATCCTGTTCCTGCAGGATGACGTCGCCGACGGCATGATCGAGATGCTCAAGGGCGCCATGGAGGAACTGCGGCTCGGCGATCCGCTGGATCTTGCGACCGACGTCGGCCCGGTGATCGACGAGGCGGCGCGCGAGGGCCTCAGGCAGCATCTCGCGCGCATGGAGCGGGAGGCGAAGATCCTGAAGGTGGCGCCGATGCCTGCGGGGCTCGATGCCGGCGTGTTCCTGCCGCCGCATCTCGTCGAGATCGAAAGCCTCGACCAGCTCACCCACGAGGTGTTCGGCCCCATCCTGCATGTGGTGCGCTACCGGGCGGAGGATCTGCCCAGGGTGCTCGATTCCATCAGGCGCACGCGGTTCGGCCTCACCCTCGGCGTCCACAGCCGCATCGAGGCCACGGCGGAGGAGATCTTCGACCGCCTGTCGGTGGGCAACGTCTATATCAACCGCAACATGGTGGGCGCGGTCGTGGGCGTGCAGCCCTTCGGCGGCATGGGATTGTCGGGCACCGGCCCCAAGGCGGGTGGGCCGCACTATCTCCTGCGCTTCGCCGCGGAAAAGACGCTCACCGTCAATATCGCCGCAACCGGCGGGAATGCGGCGCTCTTTTCCCTCGACGAGGGGTGATCGCGCCGGAACTCCGCTTTCCGGCGGGTTGACAGTCCTTCGCGCGCTGCCCGAGGATACCGCCACATGTGAGCGGACGACGAAGGGAGCGTGCGATGGACGAGCGGCGGCTTGGCAATAGCGGCATGACCACCCCGCCTCTGGTGCTGGGCGGCAATGTGTTCGGCTGGACGGCGGATGAAGGGACGTCCCACGCCATACTCGACGCCTTCATCGACGGCGGCGGGCGCATGGTGGACACCGCCGACGTCTATTCCGCCTTCGCGCCGGGCCTCAAGGGCGGGGAATCCGAAAGAGTCATCGGCTCCTGGATCAAGTCCCGGGGCAATCGCGACCGGGTGCTGATCGCGACCAAGGTGGGCTGGGAATGGAGCCACGGCAAGGGGCTCAGCGCCGATTACATCGCCTGTTCCGTGGAACAGTCCCTGAAGCGCCTGCAGACGGACCATATCGACATATACTACGCCCATGCGGACGATCCCGAAACGCCGCTCGAGGAGACGCTCGAGGCCTTCGACCGGCTGAAGCGGGCGGGCATGGTGCGGGCGATCGCCGCATCCAACTACAGCGCCGAACGGCTGACGGAAGCGCTGGACCTCAGCGCGTCGCGGGATCTTGCGGCCTACGCCGTCGTGCAGCCCCTCTACAATCTGATGGACCGCAAGGGGTTCGAGGACCGGCTGCAGGAGCTCTGCCTCAAGCGCGATCTTGCGGCGCTCCCCTATTTCGGTCTCGCCTCCGGCTTCCTCACCGGCAAGTACCGCAGCGCCGCCGATCTCGAAGGGCGGCCGCGCGGGCCCTATCTTCAGGGCTACATGAATGCGCGCGGGCAGCGGGTGCTTGCCGCGCTCGACAAGGTGGCGGCGGAGACCGGCGCGGTCCCGGCCCAGGTGGCGCTCGCC
>CAZDSS010000021.1:0-30497 GCA_964508185.1 uncultured Sphingomonadales bacterium | reverse complement strand
CATTCAATGGGAAGGCCGTGGCAGTCCCAGCCCGGAACGTAGGGCGCGTCCTTCCCCAGCATGGACTGGGAGCGCACCACGACGTCCTTCAGGATCTTGTTCAGCGCATGCCCGATATGGATGTTGCCGTTGGCATAGGGCGGCCCGTCATGGAGCACGAACTTCTCCCGGCCGCGGGCCTTTTCCCGCAGGCGGCCATAGAGGTCCATGTCGGCCCAGCGCTTCAGGAGCTCCGGCTCGCGCTGAGGCAGGCCGGCCTTCATGGGGAAGTCGGTGCTGGGCAGAAAAACCGTCGGGCGATAGTCTTTGGTCATGACGCTAAGGGTCCCGTCGCTTCAAGTCGGGCCAGATCACCGGCGTCGATCGGCCGGGCATGATCGTGATGCACAGAAAGCCTTGGGGCCGCCAGCTTGCGGCGGGCGGTCCGGTGCCGCCGTTGTAACAAGCGCGTCTTCCACTGTCGAGACGCTTTTAGGCGGCTTCAGGCGGCGCTCCCGAGGCCCCTGAGCCGCGGCAGGCGGAAGAGATCGCGGCGGAGCGCGGGATCCGCAAGGCGGCGGCGCGCCTCGGCGGCGTCCGCCAGAATCTGGGCCTTCAGCGCCTCAAGCCCTGCGAACTTCTGCTCGGGCCGGATGAAATCCACGAGCTCCACGCTCACCACCTGGCCGTAGAGGTCGCCGGAGAAATCGAAGATATGGACTTCGAGCGTCACGTCCTCCTTGTTGAAGGTGGGACGCCGCCCGATATTGGCGACCCCGTCGCGCACAATGAAGCCGCCGGCCCCGTCGGGGATCCGCACCCGCACCGCATAGACGCCGAAACGCGGCAAGAGATAGCCCTGCATGGAAAGATTGAGGGTCGGGAAGCCGATGGTGCGCCCGCGCTTGTCGCCTTCGAGCACATGGCCGTCGATGAACCACCAGTGGCCGAGGGCCTGGGTCGCCCCCCGCACGTCCCCTTCCTCGAGGGCGCGGCGGATGGCGCTCGACGAATAGACGTTCGCGACCCTGTCGCCGTTCTCCGCGACGGGCGCCACCACGGTGACTCCGAAATGCTCCATCTCGCCCATCCAGCGGAGAACATCGACCCCGCCGCCCCGGCCCTTGCCGAAGCGATAGTCATAGCCGCAGACCGCATGCCGGATGCCCATGCCTTCGACCAGGACCTCCATGACGAAATCCTGGGCCAGCTTGTTGGCGAGCTCGGCGTCGAAATTGAGGACGAGGCTGTTCTCCACGCCGAAGATTTCGAGGCAATGCATCTTGGCGCGGAAGGGGGTGAGGCGGAATTCGGGGGCGTCCGGCCGGAAGAAGCTCCGCGGATGGGGCTCCGTCGTGAAGACCCACAGGGGCGCCTGCAGGAGCCGCGCTTCCTCGGCCGCGGCGGCGATCACCGCCTGATGGCCGCGGTGGAAGCCGTCGAAATTCCCAAGCGCCACCACCCCGCCGTGAAGGCCGGACGGAATATCCATATGATGGCGGAAGATCCGCATGGCTTGGGGATTGCTCCTTCTGGTCCTCGTGGAAAGGGTCCGGGGCGGGCGCCCGTCAGACCGTTTCCTTCCGGCGCTCCAGCATCACGACCGCCTCGCCCTCGATCACCACCCGCTCGCCCACGGCGCAGACGGTATCGAGGGTCAGGCGGCGGCGCGCCACGTCGATGTCCTTGACGGTGACGGTGGTCGTCACCTCGTCGCCGATCCGGACCGGCGCCTTGAAGGCAAGGCTCTGGCTCAGATAGATGGTGCCCGGCCCCGGCAGCCGGTTGGCCAGCACCGCCGAGATGAAGCTCGCCCCCAGCATGCCGTGGGCGATCCGCCCCTTGAACACCGTGCCGGCGGCATAAGCCTCGTCCAGATGAACGGGATTGGTGTCGCCGCTCACTTCGGCGAAACGTTCGATGTCGCGTTCGGTCACGGTATTGGTGACGGAAGCCTGGTCCCCGAGACGCATGTCCTCGATCCGTCGGGCAGTGACGGTGGCTGTCATCGGCGCTCCTTCCCTGTTGTCGGGCCGCGCCGCTGCGGCGGCCCAAGGCTCGCGGACTATAACCGAGGGCAAAGAACGGGGGCAAGCCGGAAGCGCCCGCCGGGACGCAGGCGCAAAAGATCGCCCCATTAACGATTTTTTTAACCGGCCGTCACTATGTTTGCCCCACAGGAATATGCCCGGCGGGGAACGAATCCCTCCCGAACAGGCTGAGCAGGCCTCACGGGGCCAGTCGAGTTGGTTGCGCGAAGGAAGTGGGAACGTCTATGGCTGTCGATATGAACATGCCAATCCTCATCGTTGACGATTACAAGACGATGTTGCGGATTGTCCGTAATTTGTTGAAACAGCTCGGCTTCGATAACGTGGACGAAGCGACCGACGGGGCGAGCGCGCTGGCCAAGATGCGCAGCAAGTCCTACGGCCTCGTGATCTCGGACTGGAACATGGAGCCCATGACCGGCTTCGAGCTTCTGAAGGAAGTCCGCGCCGACGACCATCTCAAGCAGACCCCCTTCATCATGGTCACGGCGGAATCCAAGACGGACAACGTGATCGCCGCCAAGAAGGCGGGGGTCAACAACTACATCGTGAAGCCCTTCAACGCCCAGACCCTGAAGGCCAAGCTCCAGGCCGTGCTTGGTGAGTTCTGATGCAGAAGGCGCTCAACGGCCAGATTGAAGCGCTCGTCGACAGTCTGCGCCGGAAGGGGGATACCGCCATCTCGCTGGCCGAGGTGGCGGGCGTCACCGAGGTCCTCATCAAGTCCATGCAGCTCTATTTCCGCTCGATCGACGTGCGGATCTATGAGGAATGCCAGGCGCTGAGCGAATACATCGCCAATTCCCGGCGCGAGATCGCGGCGCTGCAGCCCAAGAATCTGGAAGGCGCGCGCATCCCCCGGGCGGGCAAGGAACTGGACGCCATCGCCCGCCAGACCGAAGAAGCGACCCATACCATCATGGAAGCGGCGGAAGAGATCATGGCGATCGAGGCCGACGATCTCGCAAGCTACCGCCAGCAGGTGGAAAGCGCCATCTTGCGCATCTTCGAGGCCTGCTCGTTCCAGGACATCACCGGCCAGCGCATTTCCAAGGTGGTCGAGACCCTGAAATTCATCGAGCAGCGGGCGCTCGCCCTCAAGAACATCCTGGGCGTCGATCCCGACCGCGACGCGCCGCCGCCCGAGCCCGAGGAGGACGAGGACCGGGCGCTTCTGCGCGGCCCCGCCCTTGACGGCGAGGGAATCGACCAGGCGCAGGTGGATGCCCTGCTCGCCGACGGCGCAGCGCCGAAGAAGACCCCGGCCGTGAAGCCCGCCGCCAAGGCTGCCCCCGCGTCGAAGGACGCGCCGGCGAAGCCTGCGACCGCCGCCCGGAATGCAGCTGCGGAAAAGAAGGCCAAGGCGCCCGAAGTGGTGGGCGGCAAGGGCAACCGGCGCGGCAGCGTGACAAGCGGCGAGATCGACGCGCTGGAGCCCCCGGCGAACAGCGGCCGCACCACCCAGTCCGAAATCGACGCGCTGTTCAGCTGAGGCGTCGCGGGCGGCGCTTGGCCGCCCCTTTCCTTCCTACCAGCAGAGTTCGTCCAGCACCCAGTCGGGCCGGAAGGCCGCGGCGCTCACATCCTCGCCGCGATGTATGCCGGAGGCGATGAAAAGCGCAGGGAGCCCATTGGTCCTGGCGCCGCGGATATCCGTCTCGAGACCATCGCCGATGGTGAGCACCCGATCGCGCTGCACCGCCCGGCCGAGGCAGGCGGACGCGACCTTCAACGCCCCCGCATAGATTTCCGGATAGGGCTTGCCGCAATAATGGACGGGGCCGCCCATCTCCTCGTAAAGCACGGCGATCGCCCCGGCGCAGGGCAGCACGTCGTCCCCGCGATGGACGATGATGTCGGGATTGGCGCAGATCAGGGGCAGCCTGCGCGAAAGCAGGGTTTCAAGGAGCGGCCGGTAATCCTCCGCCGTCTCCGTATCCTCGTGGAAGAAGCCGGTGCAGACCACGACCTCCGCATCCTCCGGGCGGTCGACTTGCGTCACCGGCACCTGATCAAAGACGGGAAGGTCGCGCGCCGGGCCCAGATGCCAGGCCCGCGCCCCCGCATAGCGCCCCGACATCAGAAGCCGCGCCATGTCGCCTGCGGTCACCAGAGCGTCGTAATGGGTGCCGATGAGGACGCCGAAACCTTCGAGCTGCCGGTGGATTGGCGGCGCCGGGCGCGGCGTGTTGGAGACGAGGATCACCGGCTTGTCCCGCTGCCGCAGTTGAACGAGCGCTTCAAGCGCCGCCGCATGGGCCGCGCGGCCGTTATGGACGACGCCCCAGACGTCGGAAAGGACCGCGTCAAAGCGATCGGCGATCGCGGCGATGCCGCGAAGCTTGGACACCATGTTCACCCATACCCTTGTTCAGTCGTGACCTTCGCCAAGCGCCGCCTCGTCGCGGCTCGGCCGGGGTTCACCGAACAGGAAGCCCTGCCCGTATTCGACCCCGTAGTCAAGGATGTCGATGACCTGGGGTTCGGATTCGATCTTCTCGATGACGAGGGCGATGCCGTGGCGGGCCAGCACCTCCTGCAGGTCTTCGCTGGCGATATGGCCGCCGCCCGCAAGGAACAGGTCGGCGCTCACCTTCACCACCTGGAAATGGCGGGCCGCGAGCGCAGCGGGATCGAAATGGAGATCGGTCACATGGTCCATGGAGAAGCGGAAGCCCCGGCGGCCGAGAAGGGCGAGGCTCCGCTCCACCTCGGGCGACTGGTCGCGCACGCTCGCCTGCGAGAATTCGAAGACGAGGCGGTCGGCGAGCTCAAGGTTGTTTACCATGAAGTCGATGAACTGGGGGAAGAAATCCTGGTCCGCGAGGGACGCCGCCGAAATGTTGCAGAAGAAGCGCACGTCGGGCCGCCGCGGCCCCAGCCGCCGGATCACCTGGATGCAGCGGAAGAGAAGCAGGTTGTCGAGCGTGCCGACGAGCCCCGACGCCTCGGCGAGCGGCAGATATTCCCGCGGAAACACGATGGTGCCCGATGCATCCCGCACCCGCGAATAGGCTTCATAGAAGGCCGGACGCCGTGACGGCAGGCGGACGATGGGCTGGAGATAGAGGTCGACCCTATTGTCCTGCAGGGCGTTCTGGATGATGGACAGGATCTCCCGCTCGTCGGGGCGCTCCGCGGCCGCATGGGGCGCGCCCTCGTCGCCCGCGCCCGCGAGGCCTCGGAGGTCCTTCCGGCCCCTGGTCGCGGCCGTGCCGCCCGCCACCTGGGTGAGCAAGGTCTGGAGGATGCGGATCTCGCTGATGAGCTCGCCATTGCGGCGGCGGTCGGCGCCCGCAAGCTCGCTCCTCAGGTCGTGGAACTGGGCGCGCAGGTCTTCGTATTGGGACAGGGCGGACTGGTAGTCTTCGTAGAGCGCCATCAGCCGATGGTCGATCTCCCGCCGCTCGCGGCGGCGCAGCAGTTGCGCGCGCGCCATCCACAGGACGAGGAACAGGATGACGCCCGCGAGCCCCGCAATCTCCGGCGCAAGCCCCAGCGCCGCATGCAACAGGAAGGCGGCGATCCCGGAGAGGAGCCCGAAGGATAGAAGCCACAAGGCTTGGCTTACGAGATGCATGTGCGGCGCGTCCCCCTCGACCGCTGGCGATGGATGCGGGACGAATGATGCGTCCCCCGGCCATGTGGCGCGTCCCGCTGGGAGCGCTCCGGCCATAATCACAGGCTGTGCCGCAGTTTAGAAGGCGGGGGCCGGGGATGCAACAAGGGAACCCGCGCCGGAGCCGGTCATGCCTCATGCAGAATTCATCACGCGTTCATGAAGGCTTGCTAGGCTCTGGCCTTGATGGGGGAACCGCCGACGGGGGTCAGGAGCGGTCCATGCGCCGTGCGCCCGTGAAAGCCGGCGCGTCACCAGCGTTTTGCCAGGCTGGTCGGGATGCGATAAATCTCCGTTGAAAAGGGGTTCAAGGACTGCGCCAGATCGGGTCATGACAGCAGGCATGAAACAGCTTCGGGCACCGGCATGGAAGATTCCGGCCGCGAAGGCGCCGCCTGCGGCGACGCGTTCCCGCGCATGGCCCCGGATCTTCGGCCTGTGCCTCACCCTTTGCCTATGCCTGCCCGCGGCCTCGGCGCTCTCTCAGGAGGAAGAAGAAAGCAAGCCCGCCCGCAGCCTGCGCAGCAGCTGCATCACCGTCTCGCAGATCCAGCGCAGCGAGGTGCTGGATGACTCGACCATCTTGTTTCACATGCGTAACGGTCGCATCAAGAAGGCGACCCTGGCCTTCGGCTGTCCGTCGCTCAAGTTCTATGACAGCTTCAGCTACCGGGTCTATTCGAACCGGCTTTGCGCCCGGACCGACGTGATCGTCTCCCGCGGCGGCGCCCACTGCCCCATCGCCGACATCAGCGATTATGAGCCGCCCGCGAAGGCGGAAGGGAAGGACCGGAATTGATCCCGCGCCCCGACCGGGGATGAGTGGAGAACAGGCAAAAGAAAACGCCGGGCCTGAACAAGCCCGGCGCCGATGCTGACGGATAATGTCGGATCAGTTGGCGAGGAACTTGCGCATTTCCTCGCGGCGCGCTTCCTCGTTCTCGATGAACTTGATCCAGCTCGTGGCCATCTGCTCGCTGTTCTTGGACTTGGCCGCCTGACGGAAGGACGCCTTGGCGTCGGCCAGACGGTTGAGTTCGAACTCGGCGAGGCCCTTGAGAATGTAGGCGTCGTCCGGACGGCGCAGGCCGCCGGCCTTGAGGGCGGACTGCACCGCCTTCACCGTGTTCTCATGGTCGTCGAGCTGGTTGTAGACGCGCGCCAGCCGGAGATAGATCTCGCCCTGGCCGGACATCTCGGCCGCCCGGGTCAGAGGGCCGATGGCCTTCTTGTATTCCTGGGCATTGAGCCAGCCGGTGGACAGGAGTTCCCAGTTCTCTTTCTTGTTCTCGACGATCTTGTCTTCCATGCCCTTCTGGAGCACCTTGGCCGCCTTGTAGGGCGCCCCGTGATAGAGATAGAGCTGGGCAAGGTTCTCAAGCTCGCGGGACTGGTTCAGATAGCCGTTGCGGTAGGCCGCTTCCATGGCCGCCAGCTGCTTGATCTCGTTGTTGAGCTCGGCATGCATCTGGGCCAGCTGCAGCCAGTAGATCTTCTTCGGCCAGTTGCGGAGAAGAAGCTCGACCATCTGCAGCGACTTCTTCTTGTCGCCGTTTTCGTAATAGATGTGGCGGAGAAGCTGGTACCAGGTCTCCTTGGGCTCGACCCCGCGCTCCTTGGCCAGCGCCACCGCCTTTTCGATGGGCGGGAGCGCGCGCTTGAAGTCGTCAAGCATGTAGTAGGCCTGGCCGTAGAGCACATAGGCGTCGGGCGTCGGGGATTCGGCCGTCTTGAACCACTTGTCGAGGGTTTCGATCGCCTTCTTGTACTGCTCGGTCGCCATGTAGAGCTGCGCCATGTTGTACAAGATGGAGGTGACGAACCGCGGATCGGCGTCCGGGATCCTCACGATCTGCTCATATGCCTGCAATGCCTTCGGATAGTCGTCCTGGGACATGTAGACATAGGCGTAGAAATTCCACAGCTGGGTCAGGTCGGCGGAGTTGAGGTCCTTCCAGCCCCGGATCTCGTCCAGGATCTGCAGCGCCTTGCGGTAATCCGGCTTGAAATTGGGGATCGGCTTGCCGTCCTCGTCGTTGGGGTTGATGAGGGCGTTCACCTCCTGGATCTTGGTGAGCACCTTGTTGCTCATGGCAACCACGCGACGGGTCTGCCGCTGCTGCCCCTCTTCCTGGGCATAGGCCTTGGCTGTCAGGAGCGGCACGAAACCTTCCCCGGCGACCCCCAGGGCGATGCCCCCAACCAGGGCGATCAGCGGAAGTCGGAGCGCCACTCGTTTAAGCTTGAAATTCATCATACGTCCATTTCACGTTGATCGAGACCTTGCCTAAGCGAAGCCGTCGATAGCGGAGACTCTATGAGGGGCGTCTTCATCGCGGCGTCGCCGCCGCGATGAAATCTGCCGCTTATTTTTCAAGTTCGAAGGTGAACTTGTAGAGGACGCCCGAAACCGGCACGCCGACCCCGTCCACCATGCGCGGCTTGTACTTGAACTTCTCCGCCGCCTTGATGGCCGCCTGGTCGAAGATGCCCTTGGGTTCGGCATCCACGACGCGGATATCGGTGGTGGTACCGGCCGCGGTCACCGTCAGTTCCACGACCACCCAGCCTTCGATGCCGCGTTCCGCCGCGCGGCGGGGATAGACCGGCTGCACCCGGACGATGGGGAGATAGTCCCCGTCCGAGGGCGCGCCCACGCCGATGCCGCCCTGAACCGTGGGCTGGAAGGAGCCCGCGAAGTTCATGTTGATGGCTTCCGCGTTGGGCTTCGTCGTGTCGACCTTCGGGATTTCCGGAGTCTCCGGCGGAGCCTCCGGCTCCTGGGGCTTCTCGGGCTTGCGTTCGCGGGTACGGACTTCCTGCTGCCGCTGAACCTGTCCGATTTCCACCCGATGGCCCACCACGTTATCGACGATGGCCTTCTCGCCGGTGGCGATCAGCAGCTGCATCAGGAAGAACAAGCCGAAGGTGATGAGGCCAGCGACGATCAGGGCTGTGCCGTACCGTGCGATGATCATTGGCCCTCCTGCGTAGCCAGAACATAGTCCATGACCCCGGCTTCGCGCACCGCGTCGATCACCTGAGTCGTAAGGCCTACTCTAGCATTTCTGTCGGCCTGGATCACTACCGATCCCTCGGGGTTCTCGGCCCGCAGGCGCTCGACGTTGGCGCGCACGGCCCGGGGGTCGATCTGGCGGCGCTGCAGCCAGACCTCGCCCTTTTCGGTCACGGCAATCAGGATGTTGGCCTTGTCCTGCTTGACCGCGGTCTGGGCGTCGGGGCGGGAGACCTCGACGCCGGCTTCCTTCACGAAGGAGGCGGTAACGATGAAGAAGATCAACATGATGAACACGATGTCGAGCATCGGGGTCATGTCGATTTCGGATTGTTCGGCCTCGCTGGAATGTCTGCGCATAAACGTGTCCTCAATGGTCCATGGTCAGGTGATCTTCGAGGAGTGCCGTCTGCTGGCGGGCGCGCCGCTGCAGATAGGTCATGGCAAACACTCCGGAGAGCGCGGCCACCATGCCCGACATGGTCGGAATGGTGGCGCGCGAGACGCCGCTCGCCATGGCGCGGACGTTGCCGCTGCCAAGGAGAGCCATGACGTCGAAGACCACGATCATGCCCGTTACCGTTCCAAGAAGGCCGAGCAGGGGGCAAATGGCGGTCAGCGTCTTGATGGTCGACAGACCGGCATTCAGGTTCATGCGGACCTGGGAAACCATGGCTTCGCGGATCTGATGCGCGTACCACGACTTGCGCTCCTTGCGCGCCTCCCAGGCCGCATAGGCCTTCTCGATCTCTCTCCGAGACGGTCCCGAGAAGTAGATCAACCTCTCGATGATGATGACCCACATGATGAAGGTGGTGACCCCGATCCAGGTCAGAATAGGACCACCACGTTCCATGAAGTCGCGGACCTGCTCGAAGACTTGATAGAGCTCGAGCATATTACGCTCCCTTGTTCTCCTGCTCGGCGTGCACAGCGACGATACCCGCGCTCTGCTCTTCGAGGGTGTGAACAACACGCCGGCTCAGACCGGAGATGACGCTCCAGAAGAACAGCGTGGGCAGCGCAACCACGAGACCCTGCACGGTGGTGACGAGGGCCTGGGAGATACCGCCAGCCATCAGCTTGGGGTCGCCCGTGCCGAACAGCGTCATCGCCTGGAAGGTCTGGATCATGCCGGTCACCGTACCAAGGAGACCCAGGAGCGGAGCGACGGCGGAGATGATCTTGATGACCGCGATGAAGCGTTCGAGCGGCGGCATTTCCTTCATGATCGCCTCATCGAGCTTCAGCTCCAGCGTCTCCACGTCCACGTCCTTGTTCTGCTGGTAGACCGAGAGCACGCGGCCCAGCGGGTTGTCGGTGGAGATGGTGTTGCTGCGGATCTGGGCCTGAACCTTGCGGTTGACCAGGGTCAGATAGATCAGGCGCTCGATGATGAGGATGAGGCCGATCACGCCGACGCCGAGGATCACGTAACCCACGAGACCGCCCTGCTCGACACGCTCGGCAAGGCTCGGGGCCTGCACGAGGAGCGACAGGATGGCACCGCGCGACGGGTCGACCGGGAACTGGGCGAGGGTGCCGGATTCCGCCTTCTGGAAGTCAGCCGCGGCGGACATGAAGCGGCCGGCCGGCTGACGGACGAAGGTGGCGAGGGTCTGGGTGGTCGGCAGCCAGTCGACGAATTCGCCGTTGGACACCAGGTTGAAGGTGCCGACGCGGACCACTTCGCGCTCTTCACGCGAGCCGTCGGGCAGGATGACGGTGGCCGGGAAGGCAACGACCTTGCCGGATTCGGTCATCTCGCGCTGCACTTCGAACCACAGGCCTTCGATTTCCTCGATCGAGGGCAGACGGCTGCCGCCCGCGGTCTTCTCGATGAGTTCGCTGAGGGCCTTTTCGCGGCCCGGATACTGGGCGCTGATGATGGACTGCTCGAAGGTGGCGCGGGCGTCGCCGGCGACCTGCTGCAGCACACCGAAGAGTTCCTTGAGCGAGCCAAGGCGATCCTGGAGCTGCTGCTCGAGGGCGGCGAGCTGACGCTCGTTGTCCTGGAACACGCCTTCAAGCTGCTCGCTGCGCTTTTCCTGCGCGGTGCGATCCGCCACGGCGCGGTCGATCAGCTGCTGCTGCTGCGCCTTGTTGCGGAGGAATTCCTGCTCCCGCTTGCGATGTTCTTCGGTTTCGGCGACCTTGCCCTGACGGACGAGCTCGAGAAGCTGATCAAGGCTCTGCGCCTTGCCCTGAACCTCCTGGGCCGACGCCACGGCGGCCATGCCGCCGAACACGAGGGCGAGTGCGGTAACGACTACTTTTCTCATTGGGCTTTCTCCGGAGCGGGAACCGGGAGGATCAACAACTGGTCGGCAGCGGCCTGCTTACGCGCCACCCGCAAACCTTGAGTGATGGAGGAGGCATAGCGATCGGGCAGCCGTTCCCAGCTGCGGGTCGCCTGATTCCAGGCGCCGGCCACCGAACCGTCGCGCGAGAGATAGAGAAGCGCGATGCGGCCGACCTGCAGGAAGTCCACGTTCTGCTGCTGGCCGTCCACCTCGATCACGCCTTCATAGGCCTCGAAGCTGCGGCCGTAGGCGGATTCGATCTGATAGGCGTCGAGCACGTTGCGGAACTTTTCGGAAGTCGCGACGTCGGAGCGGTCCATCAGGTCGCGCAGGCGCTTGATGCCCTCGCGGCGAACCTCGATCTGGAAGGGAATGTCGAGCTCGATGAAGCGCTCGAGGGAATCGACCATGCGCATCATCAGCGGGGTGATCTGGCGCTCCACCTCGGTCACGCGCTCGATGGAGTTGGAAAGCTCCACCATCTCCTTCTTCTGGTTGGAGATCTGCTTCTCGAGCTGCTGGTTGTAGACCTTGAGGCCGTCGATTTCCTTCAGAATGGTCTTGTACTTCTGGGCCAGACCATTGGTGTCCTCGACGATCTTGTCGATGCGCTGCTGAGACGCCTGCGCCAGCTGCTGCGTCTCCACCCCGACCTGGAGGATGTCCTCCAGCGTATCGGCTTGCGCCGCGCCCGCCGCCCCCATCAGGCCGAGGGCCGCGACAGCAGACAGAACGCGCGTTCTAACTTGTTGCTTCGTCATACGGCTTCCTAACGTATTTTCGTGAAGTGATTTATAGACAAGATTGCTTTGTGGGCGCTTGCGCCGCCAAAGACCTGAGCTGGCCATGGATTCCACCCGTCGAGCGGCGATACCCCTCCAACCCCATCAGCATTCGATAGCCTCTCCTCATACACAGGAGACCCAAACCCCGTCGGATCCCCGGACATAATAAGCCCGCATTCCTCTTGGCCTCAGCCAAGAAGCCCGTGCGCGTTCCACCTGATCACGTCCCTCGTCCGGGGCTTGGTCTTATCGAAACTACGCCCCACCTAAAGGCGGTCCGGCCTTTCGGCCACATAGTTCGCTGCGGCTTATTTCTGCCGCTTTTTCTGTACCGGCCACCGAAGAATTTTGTCGCTTTTATGGCTCTTCGGCCGGAACAGGAACGCACGATATCCCAAAAGGTCGGAGCTGATCAAGACCTTGCGCAAGACCTGTCCGGACGAACCCACCATCTAGTCGCGCGGCTTTCAGACGGCAACGCAGCAATCAAAATTGCAAAGCGCATGCCAGCGGTGACGCCGGGCGCCGAGGCAATCCGGATTTGACGTTAAGTGTTCGCAAGTTAGGAAAGTTCCCGGGCCGGCGTCGGATAGGCCGCCCGAAGGGCTGCGCCGGGTGCGGGATCTCCGGGGGCCGTCACGGTCGTGCCATATGGCGCGGCAGATCGCGCGCCGGACCTGCACAAAAAATGGGCCCCGGCAGCTGCGCGGAGCCCGTTTGTTGGTCGGGAGAGTGGAAGATTGTCCGGACTTCTGACCGGCGTCCGGATTCGCGCGGAAACCTCAATGGGCGGCGGACAGGGATTCGACGATCTCCATCACGCCCTGCCAGTGGTTCTCCCGGCAGGCGCGGGCCGCGCCCTGGGGGCCGAGATGGCGGACGAGAAGCTCGGCCAGTTCCCGCTGATGGTCGCAAGCGGCTGCGGGTTGGGCCTTGACGGCTTCGTCGATCGGATTCTCGTGACGGACTGCAAGCATCTATCCAAACTCCTTCAGATCGTGCCCCGGAACGACAAGGTACGCGGGGCGGTGAAGCAGGCCTGATGACGGAGTGTTCCTCAATGGTCCGCCGGCGGTCGCTGGTGCCTCATGCAGGGGGACATTTGCCCCGGCCGCCGATTGCACGTCATGAGCTTACGGAAGAAAGTATGAATCGGCGGTTAATCCGCACTTATATTTATTAACGATCCCCGGCCTGTCGATTCCGCCGATGGTCCTAGATCGAATCCCCGAAAGGCTTGGCGCTTCTGGATGGAGCCGCGACACCTCACCGGCGGTATTTATCGAGCGGCGCCGGACATTTGGCAGCTGCCCCAGGCGCAGGAGAACCGCCCGATCCGCCCTATGGCATAGGGCGGCGTCATGCGGCATCGAATCCCGATTGCGTCAGATCGCCCCGCGGCCGCACGCCATAGACGGCGGCGAGCAGGTCTGGGGCGAGGACGGATCGGGGCGCGCCCGCGGCCGCCATGCGCCCGCGATCCATGAGGAGGAGCCTGCCGCAGAATCGGGCGGCGAGCCCCAGATCGTGGAGGACGAGCACGATCGTCCGCCCCCGCGCCGCGAGATCGGCGAAGAGCTCCATGGTCGAAAGCGCGTGGCGGGGGTCGAGCGCTGCCACGGGCTCGTCGGCGAGCAGGACCGGCGCCTCCCCGGCAAGCGCCCGGGCGAGGAGCGCGCGCATGCGCTCGCCGCCCGAAAGCTCGGTCGCCGGTCGGTCCCTCAGGTGGAGCATGTCGGTCGCCCGCATGGCGGCCTCGATCGCCGCCGCGTCCTCAGGACGGGGCCGCCGCCAGGGATCCTGGTGAGGCAGCCGGCCGAGAGAGACGAGGCGTTCGACCGTCAGCGGCCAATGGACGGGGCAGCCCTGGGGAAGGTAGGCGAGCGCGCGGGCACGCTCCCGCGGATCGAGGCCGTCGAGCGCCCTGCCGTCGAGGCTCACCCGGCCGGACCGCCGCGGCACGAGACCGAGAAGCGCCCGCAGCACCGTGGTCTTGCCCGCGCCGTTGGGACCGATCAGTCCCGTCACCATGCCCGCCGGAGCGTGGAAGCCCAAGGAATCGAGGACGCGGCGGCCGCCGAGCTCGACGCTCAGATTTTCGACGACAATTCCGCCGGAATTTCCCGCATTCCCGCTCATCGCATGGCCCTCCGGGTCGAAAGCAGGAGATGGAAGAAGAAGGGCGTGCCGATGAGCGCCGTCACCACCCCGAGCTTCAGTTCATGCTCTCCGGGCGCCAGCCGCACCAGGAGATCGGCGAGCACCACGAGCAGCGCGCCGCCGAGCGCGGAGGGCAGAAGGAGCCGCGACGGCACATGGCCCACGAAGGGCCGCACCAGGTGAGGCACCACGAGCCCGACGAAGCCGATGGCCCCGGCGACCGCCACCCCGGCCCCCACAGCAAGCGCCGTGCCGCCGACCACGAGCAGGCGCAGGCGGGCGAGATCGACGCCGAGGGTGCGCGCCGTATCCTCGCCCAGGGTCAGGGCATCCAGCGACCGGCCGCATATGAAAAGAAGCAGGCTTCCCGCGGCGATGAAGGGCAGCGCCAGCCACAGGTCGCCGGTGCTGCGGTTGCTGAGGGAGCCGAGGAGCCACATGACGATGTCGTTCAGCGAATAGGGATTGGGCGCGAGATTGATGACGAGCGAGGTCAGGGCATTGGCGAAGCTCGACAGGGCGACGCCCGCGAGGATCAGGGTCAGCACACTGGCATCGCGCCGCGCCACCACATAAAGAACGGCGGTCGCAAGGAGGCTGGTTACGATCGCAAGCCCCGGCACCATGAGGGGAGACATCGCCGCAAGCCCGAAATGGATGGCGACCACGGCGCCGAGCGCCGCCGCGGCGGACACGCCGACGACGCCGGGATCGGCCAGCGGATTGCGCAACAGGCCCTGCAGCGCCGCCCCGGCGAGGCCGAGGCTTCCGCCCACGAGCGCGCCAAGCAGAAGGCGCGGCAGGCGGATTTCCATGATGACCGCTCGGAGCCGTTCATCCCCGGCCCCCAAGAGCGCGGCCAGAAGATCCCGCGGCGCGACGGCGACGCTTCCCACCATGAGGGCGAGCAGCATGACGAGCGGCAGCATGACCAAAAGGACGGCGGACGCGCGGCTCATGGCGCAAGCCCCTCGATATACGCCAGGCGCGGCGCGACCAGTTGCGCATGGAGCTGTTCGACGCCTTCGACGAATGCGGGCGTCGGGCAGGCGAGGATGCGCGAATCGAGATAGACGGTCGGGCGCGCGGCGAGAAGGGCGCGCAGGCTCCTGTGCCGGCCGAGGCGCCAATGATCGCTGAGATTGAGGCTGAGGTCGTGGAAACCGAGAATCATGGCTTCCGGCGGGTCAAGGATCAGGCGTTCGAGATCGGCGTTCCGCCAGCCGGCCTGGCCCCGCTCCGCCCCCGCATTGCGGAGCCCGGCCGCCAGCATCATCTCGTGGACGAGGGTCCCCTGCCCCGTGGTGGTGCCGCCCGAGGTTACATAGAAGGCAAGGGGCCGGCTGGCCTGCGGCAGGTCGCGCCAGCGGTCGCGCACGGCGGCAAGCCGCCGCTCCATGTCGGCGATGAGGGCTTCCGCCCGCGCTTCCTGGCCGAGGGCTTGCGCCACCTTGCGCAGGCTCCCGCTCATCTCGCTCAGACTCTGGCCGAAGGGAAGCGTGAGGGTCGGGATGGCAAAGCGCCGGATCATGGCCTCGCTGCCGTAGCCGCCGCCCCAGAAGCGGATGACGAGATCGGGCCGCGCCATGACGATTTCCTCGGCCTCGCCCGAGTTCCGGGGCAAGCCCCGCGCCGCCGCCGCATAGTAGGAGCGTTCGCTTTCCGCGTCCTTGGAAAGGGCGAGGATCTGATCCCGGTCCGCGAGGGCCAGCACATACTGGTCGGCGCAATAGTCGAGCGACATCACGCGCCGCGCTCCGGCCAGAACGGACTGGCTTGCGAGCAGGAGTGCCACGAGGGTTGCGAGCAGGAACGGCATGACGCTGCGGGCGCCGGAGCCGCCGCGGCGGCTCCGGTCACGGATCGGGGATCCCGTTATGTGCTCAGAAGCGGCCACGGAGACCAAGATAGGCCGAAAGCCCGGCCGTCCCATATCCGAAAAGCTCCTGATAATGCTCGTCCAGGAGATTTTCGACCCGTCCATAGACCTCGATCCGGTCGGTGACCTGATAGGCCGCCCGGAGATCGAGCCGGAACCAGTCGTCGATGTCGCCGTAGATGTCGCCCGCCTTGCCGCTGTAATGGCCGCTCACGGAAAGGGTGAGGCGTTCGACGGGCATGAGCGTCGCGGTAACCGTCGCCTTGTCCCGCGGCAGGCGCAGCAGCCGCTCCTCCGTCGTGCGGTCGATGGCGGAAAGGCGCGTGTAGTTGGCATCCACCGTAAGCCAGGGGGTCGGGTCCAGCAGCAAGGCCGCCTCAAGCCCCTTGGTGCGCACCCGGTCCACATTGAAATACCGCCCCTCGGCGTAATCGATGAGGTCGTCCGTCGTCTGGCGGAACCAGGTGAGCTGGACCTTCGCCCGGTCCGACCAGAAGGACTGCTCGATCCCGGCGTCCCAGCCCTCGCTGGTCTCCGGCCTGAGATCGAGATTCGGCCCCGTCGCGCCGCAGCAGAAGAAGGTGAGCTGGTAGGGGGTCGGCGCCTTGAAGCCTTCGCCCCAGCTCGCCCGGAAGATGGTTCCCGTTTCCTTCAGGGCATAGGCGGCGGTGGTGCGGAAGGTGGTGTGGCTGCCGAACAGTTCATGGCTGTCGTAGCGCACCCCGCCGGTCACCGTCAGGCCCTGCAAGGGCTCGAGCTGCGCCTGGGCATAGAGGCTGTCGAGGGAAAGTTCGGCGGCTTCCGTCGGCGTGTCGATCTCGTCCTCGAGGCTTTCGGCGCCGAAGGTCAGAAGGACGCCGTCCGCCACCTTGAGATTGCCCTGGTAGGAGACGCTGAGGCGCCTGCCCGTGCTTTCGAAGATCAATGCGCCGTCCGACAGGATGTCGCGGCCGATATGATGGTAGCCGAGGGAGACGATGTTCTCGAGCCGGCCGTCGAACATGGCGGCAAGGGCGCGGAAATTGAGGCTGGTTTCCTTGTTCTTGCCCACCTGATCGGCGTCCGCGACGCCCGTCACCGGGCCCCAGCCGTCATATTCGAACTCGCTGTCCACATGGCGGGCGAAGCCTTCAAGCCGCAGGCCCTCGGCGAGATTGACCCCGAGATTGGCGGAGAAATTGAGGCTCTCGTAGCCGTCCTTCTCCGTGTTGCCGTCGCGCTTGTCGGCCTTGGAGATGCCGTCCGTGGTAATGCCGCCCGCGGTGACGCGGTAGTCGAACAGGTCGTCGCCGCCGCTCAGGGTGAGACCGCCGCGGAATGTCTCGTAAGACCCGCCCTCGACGAAGCCGTTGAGCCGCAGGCCGCCGCCGCCGCGCCTGGTGATGATGTTCACGACCCCGCCGATGGCGTCGCTGCCATAAAGCGTGCTTTGCGGGCCCTTCAGCACCTCGATCCGGGCGATGTCCTGGGGATCCATGGTGTTGAAGTCGAAGGCGCCGCTCGGGCTGCTCGGGTCGTTGACCTTGATGCCGTCTATCAGCACCAGGGTCTGTTCGCTGCGCGCGCCGCGCAGCCGCACATAGGCCGTGCCGCCGAACGGGCCGCTCTGGCTCACCATCACGCCCGGCAGGGCGGCGAGGGCGTCGCGCGTGAAGCTGTATTGCCGCCGCTCGATTTCCGCGGCGTCGATCACGGAAATGGAACTGCCGACGCGGTCGAGCGGCATCAATGTGCGCGTGGCGGTAATGACGAATTCCTCGTCCACGGCCATTTCGGCATGAACCGGCAGCGGCGCGAGAAGGGTTGAAGCCAGAAGGATCCTGGTCAGTTTGGTCATGGCAGAACTTCCCCCACAGTCATCGTGGATTGATGAACCAGGGGCAGCCGCGGCGGCAGCGCGACGCCGCGCGGGAAACCGCAGGATCTGTATGAAGGCGTAAGCATTCTGGATTCCGCCCGGCCAACCCCAATCAAGGTGTCGCCACTGCGGAGAAGCCGCACCCATGGACAATGCCCGGTCCCGGGTAGGACGACGCGATGGCAGGTTTCCTGGCTCGCGGGTCGTTGCCTGGCTTCCGGCCTTCCCAAGGTTGCCCTCAGTGGCGCGTGATGGAGACCAGGCTCGCCGCCTACAGTTGCGGGTACAGCTGCGGAATGGACCGCATTCCCTTTTAACCCCCTGAGGGGGCACCATCTGCCGCCCGTTATAGTCTCCGTCGGGCCGCAAGGCAAGACGGCTGTGAACAGACGCGAAAAGGTTAACTCGAATTATCCGTTGTTAACTTTTGGTTAGCCAGCCCGAGCTATGATCCCTCCCATGCAACTCATCGAGGGGGGTTTGCGATGCAATCACTGAACCCGCGGAGATTCCTGCGGCGATTGCTCCTTGACCGCCGCGGGGCGACCGGGATCCTCGTCGCCTTTGCGCTCATCCCCATGGTCGGGGCCATCGGCCTCGCCGTCGATTCGACCCTCGGCTACATGCTGAAGAGCCGCATGTCCAAGGCCCTCGATGCGGCGGGGCTGGCGGCCGGCCGCGTCGCCGTGGAGGGCGACCCGCAGGCGGTCGCCCGGGAATATTTCGACGCCAACTTCCGCGCCGAAGCCTACAGCGCCGAACTCCTGTCCTTTTCCGTGACGCTCGATGAAGCGCGGGAATATGTGACGCTCACCGCCAGCGCGCGCATGCCGACCCGGTTCATGACCGTCTTCGGCAAGGACCACATGACCGTGAGCGCGCGCACCGTGATCCACCGCCAGACCACGGGGCTGGAGCTTGCCCTCGTCATGGACGTCACCGGCTCCATGTTCGGGTCCAAGTTCGACACCATGCAGCAGGCGGCCCAGGAGCTCATCGACATCATCTTCGGCAATCAGGAGGAAATCGAGAATCTGTGGGTGAGCCTCGTCCCCTATACGGCGACGGTGAATATCGGGACCCAGCACAAGAACTGGATCGCGTCCAGCGACCGCGTCTGGACCAATCCGTCATCCTTCTCGACCGTCGGCTGGAAGGGCTGCGTGGAGGCCCGGCCGGCGCCCTATGACGAGGGCGACGCCACGCCGTCCCAGCGCCAGTTCCGGTCGTTCTTCTATGCCGCAACCAGCGACAAGAACGACAACAACTGGCCGCCCATCAAGGAAGACTGGAAGATCCAGAACGACGCCCGTGGGCCCAATCTCGGCTGCGGACCGGCGATCCTGCCCCTCACGGCCGAGAAATCGAAGATCAAGGCGGCGATCGCCGCCATGGCGCCCTGGAGCCGCGGCGGCACCACCGGCAATCTCGGCCTTTCCTGGGGCTGGCGCACGATCTCGCCCAAATGGCGCGGCCTGTGGAAGAACAGCCCGTCGGACCTGCCGCTCGACTACGACACGCCGCTCATGGAGAAGGTGGTCGTCATCCTCACCGACGGCAACAACCAGTTCCACGACAATTCGGGCTCCGGCCCCAAGTCCGACTATACCGCCTACGGACGGGTTGAGGATTTCGGCTTCACGAATCTCAACAACGCGCGGCAGGAGCTGGACAAGCGCATGGCGCGGACCTGCACGGCCATGAAGAACGAAGGCATCATCATCTACGCCATCACCTTCGGCACGACGCCCGATTCGGCCGCCCAGAACCTGTTCCGCAATTGCGCGACCAATCCGAACTACTACTTCCACGCGCCCCAGAACGAGCAGCTGCGCAAGGTCTTCCGCACCATCGGCGGGCAGCTCAGCAACCTGAGAATCGCGGAATAGCCATGATGCGGGCCGCCCTCAGGACCTTCAGGCGATTGCTCGGCGACTGCCGCGGCGCGGCGGCGCTCGAGTTCTCCCTCGTCGCCATGCCGCTGATGATCCTGCTCATCGGCAGCATCGAGATGGCGATCGGCGCCTTCGTGGGATCGACCCTGGAATCGGCGGTCCTCGAAGCGTCGCGCTATGGCGTCACCGGCGCCACCATCCCGGGGGTTTCAAGAGTGGAGCGGGTGCGCGACGTGATCCGCAACCGCACCATCGGCCTCGTGGACATGGACCGGGTTGAGATCGATACCCTGATCTATCCGAGCTTCGCCGATATCGGCCGGCCGGAACCCTTTACCGACGTCAACAAGAACGGCACTTACGACGCGGGCGAGCCCTTCACCGACGTCAACGGCAACGGCCAGTGGGACGCCGACATGGGCAAGGCGGGGCTCGGCGGCCCCGGCGACGTGGTGATCTACCGCATCACCTATGACTGGGGAATCATCACGCCGCTCATGAACAGGATCGTGGGCCCCGTCCTGCGCCAGACGGCGAGCGTCGCCGTGCGCAACGAGCCGTTCTGAGGGAGGGCGCGGATGATCGGTGCACAGTCCCCCATGCTCCGCCTGCTGCGGCGGCTCCGGCGCGACCGGCGCGGCTCGGCGCTTGTCGAGTTCGCGCTGACCCTGCCCGTCCTCATCCTGCTCGGCATCGGCGGGCTCGACTTCGTCACCTATCTGCTGCTGCAGCAGAAGCTGCAGAACGCCGCCTTCAGCCTCGCGGACCTCGCAGCCCGGGACAAGACGCTGAGCGTCGCCCAGCTCGACAACATCTTCATGTCCGTGCAGCACGTGACCCGGCCCTTCGATTTCGCCGCCAACGGCCGGGCGACGGTCACCGGGATCAGCGCCACCGCGGACAACAAGCCCAAGGTCTACTGGCAACGGAGCGGCGCCGGCAGCATCAACGCCGCAAGCCGCATCGGCTCCCCCGGGGGCAATGCGACCCTGCCCCAGGACCTCAGCATCAAGGCGGGGGAGACCATCATCGCCGCCGAGCTCACCTATGACTTCGAGCCCCTGTTCGGCATCGTGCTGCGCCCCACCCGGCTCCATCACAGCACCTTCGTCAAGCCGCGCCTCGGCGCCCTGCAGCAGCTGGATTGATCCGCCGCTCCGGGGCTGCGAGCTTTACCTCGGCCCGCATTCGCGGTAATCCCGTGGGAACAGCCATCAGGAGATGCGGATGAAGGCCACCATCGTTCCGGTCACCCCGTTCCAGCAGAACTGCACCATCCTGTGGTGCGAGAAGACCATGCGCGGCGCGGTCATCGATCCGGGCGGGGATCTCGACCGCATCAAGGAAGTGGTCGCGAAGAACGGCGTGACGCTTGAAAAGATTCTCCTGACCCACGGCCATCTCGACCATGCGGGCGGGGCCCTGAGCCTTTCCGAAGAGCTCGGGCTTCCCGTCGAGGGCCCGCAGGAGGAGGAGGCCTTCTGGCTCGACCGCCTGCCCGAACAGGGCGAGAAATGGGGCCTGCCCGGCGCGCGGGCGGTGCGGCCCGGCCGCTGGCTCGCGGACGGTGACAAGGTGACGGTCGGGGAATTGACGCTCGACGTGCGTCACTGCCCGGGCCACACGCCGGGTCACGTGATCTATTTCCACGAGCCCTCGCGCCTTGCGATCGTGGGCGACGTTCTGTTCAAGGGCTCCATCGGCCGCACCGACTTTCCGCGCGGGGATCATGCGACCCTCATCCGCTCCATCACGGAGAAGCTCTGGCCGCTCGGCGACGACGTCACCTTCGTGCCGGGGCACGGTCCCTTGTCCACCTTCGGGGAGGAGCGGCGGAGCAATCCCTTCGTCGCCGATCAGGTGCTCCGCGCGGGCGGCCGTTGATGCCGCAGACTCGACTTTCGCGCGCCCCGGGCCGGGCGCTATAGTTGGCCGGTCATCACAACATCACAGGGAGCCTCACGCCATGCGCCGCTTCGCCCTTCTGCTCATGATCGCAATCGCCGCGCCCCTCGCCGCGATCGCCGGGGACAATCCCTTCGCCAAGCGCATCGAGTATTCCGCCGACATCAACTACACCATCGCCGGCATGAAGGGCGACGGGAAGGTCTTCCAGGGCAAGAACGCGGACCGCCGGGAGATGACCGTGCAGGGTCAGCGGTCGGTGATGATCGTCAAGAACAAGGAGCTCCTGATGCTCATGCCCGACCTCAACATGGCCATGCGCATGCCGCTCGATGCCGACCCGCTGCAGGAGGCGCTGAACCCCGGCCCCGACGTGAAGTTCACGAAGCTCGGCGAGGAATCGGTCAACGGCGAGCAGACCGCCAAGTACAAGGTGGATTTCGAGGGCGGCAGCAGCATCATCTGGACCACGGACGACGGCATCGTGATGAAGGTCGAGGCCGAGACCGGCGAAGGCAAGCTCACGGTCAATACCACCAACGTCAAGCGCGGCCCGCAGCCCGCTTCGCTCTTCGAGCTGCCCTCCGGCGTCCAGATCATGGACATGGGCAATTTCGGCCAGATCGGGGCCAAGGGCGGCGTCAATCCCTTCGCCGCGCAGTAAGGACAAGCCGACGCGTTCCATGTTTTCCGACGAGGCCATGGTCGCCCGCCTGCTGTATCGGGACGGGCTGATGCTCATCATCGACAAGCCGGCGGGGATCCCGGTCCATGCCGGGCCCAAGGGCGGGCCCAATCTGGAGGCCCATTTCGACGCCCTGCGCTTCGGCCTGCCGGAGCCGCCCGCCCTCGCCCACCGGCTCGACCGCGACACCAGCGGCTGCCTCATCCTGGGCCGCCACCGCAAGGCGCTGCGGCGGCTCGGCAAGCTGTTCATGGCCGGGCAGATAGCGAAGACCTACTGGGCCGTGGTGGTGGGCGGGCCGGACGCCGAGGAAGGGGTGATCGACCTGCCGCTCCGCAAGCTCAACCGCGTCACGGGCTGGCGCGTCATCGTTGATCACGCGCAAGGACAGAACGCGGTCACCGACTGGCGGGTGCGCGGCCGCGCCGACGGCATGACCTGGCTCGAGCTTTCGCCGCGCACCGGCCGGACGCACCAGATCCGCGTCCATTGCGCGGCCCTCGGCTGGCCGATCCTGGGCGATCCCATCTATGGCGGCGACCCGGCGGCCAGGCCCGATACGCTCCATCTCCATGCCCGGGGCGTGTCGGTGCCGCTTTATCCCAACAAGCCGCCCATTGCGGTCACCGCGCCGCCCCCCGCCCACATGCTGGAGGCGCTCCGCGCCTGCGGCTTCAAGGATGCCGCGGCGGCATGATATGCTGGGGGCATGGATGATGCCCCGGGACTGCCCACAATCCCCCATCATCATTTGACGGGCGCCGACTGGCCGCTCGCCCTTTTCCATTCCGAAATGGACCGCGCGCGGCGGCTCTATCACATGGCCCGGAAGATGCTGCCGCCGGGGCTTCTCGCCTTCGCCGACCGCCAGTCGCGAATCTGGCTCGACCGCCGCGATTCGCCCTTCCTCGACGAGATCAACGTCATTGCGGCGGAGCTCGGCCTTGCGGGAGGCTATGCCCTCAATCTCAGCTATGAATGGGGCTGCTCGACGCGCACGGTTGCGCGGGACGACGGGTCGGCCAACCGCATGATCCGCGTGCTCGACTGGCCGCTCCACGGCACGGGGCGGGAAGTGGTGGCGGCGACCATCGATCACGGCCCCCGCCCCTGGACCCATCTCACCTGGCCGGGCTTCACCGGCGTCGTCCAGGGAATCGCGCCGGGGCGCTTTTCCGCCGCCTTCAACCAGGCCCCCTTGCGCCGCCGCTTCAACAATTTCGCCGCCGACTGGGTGGTGGCCCGCGTCCGCGTGGCGCGGGAGGACGGCCTGCCGCCCGCCCATCTCCTGCGCCTCGTGTTCGAGCGGGCGGAGAGCTTCGCCGACGCGCGGGACCTGCTGGCGAAGACCCCCATCTGCCTTCCCGCCATATTCGTCCTGAGCGGCATGACGGGGGATGAAGGTTGCATCATCGAGCGGCGGGAGCGGGAGGCGCGGATCCATGACGGCTCGTTGGGCGCCGCCAATCACTGGATCTGCCCGGAATGGGACGGCTGGCCGCGCGGGGTGGACAGCCCGGGCCGCGGGCGGCAGATCGCGACGCTCGCCCCCGATTTCGGCGACGGGTTCCACTGGCTGCGGCCGCCGGTCCTCAACATCTATACGCGCCTTGCCATGATCGCCGAGGCGGCGACGGGGCGGATCCTCGCCCGCGGGCAGGAGGTGGAGGGCCCGGCGACCGCGCCCCTATTCCGGAAGCTCCCGTGAGAAGAAGCGCCGCGCATTGTCGCCCATGACCTTGCGGACGACGGCGGGATCCATGCCCTGCTCGAGGAGCGCCGCCGTCACCGCCGCAAGCTCCGACCCATCGAGCCGGGTCTCGACCGCCCCGTCGAAGTCGGAGCCGAGAGCCACGTGATCCTCGCCGAGAAGCGCGACGCCGTAGCGGATGGCGGCGGCGATTCCCGCGGGCGACGGATCGCAGACCGCTTCCGCCCAGAAGCCGACGCCGACGAGCCCGCCGCGCGCCGCGATCATGCGCATGAGCTCGTCCGGCAGGTTGCGCTCGCTGTCGCAATGGCCGCGAAAGCCCGTATGCGACAGGATGGGCGGCCGGGAGGTAAGCCGCAGCACGTCCCGCACCACCGCCTCCGACGCATGGGCGAGGTCGATCACCATGTGCTCCCGCTCAAACCGCCGCACCACATGGGCGCCGAAGGGGGTAAGCCCGCCCTTGCCCAGTCCGTGGAGGGAGCCGCCGAGCTCGTTGTCGAAGAAATGCACAAGGCCCATCACCCGGAATCCCGCGGCGATCAGCGCTTGCACATTGTCGAGCCGGCCTTCGAGAAGATGAAGCCCCTCGACGCCGAGGATCACGCCGACAGCGTCCCGGGGCAGCGCCGCAAGGTCCCGCTTGTTGCGGACGACCATGAGCCGCCCGTCGGACCGGGCCGCGAAATCATGGAGCTTTCGCGCCTGATAAAGCCCCCGTGGCAAAAGATGCCGCCAGGTCTCCATGGGCCAGCGGCCGAGGACGGCCACCAGGGTGATGTCGTCCGGCGCATCCTGCGGGTTCCGTTCCAGATTGAGGCCGCGGGGCGAGCGCGAGACGATGGTCATCACCTGCAGGCGGACGTTTCCTTCCTCCATGCGCGGAAGATCGAGATGCCCGCGATCGTTCCGCCGCAGCAGGTCGCGGTTCCACAACAGACTGTCCGCATGCAGGTCGGCGACGAAAAGGGTTTCGTGGAGATCGCGGGCGTCTTCGGGGATCTCGTAGGGGGCGTGCGGCGCCACCGGGTTCATGGCCCCGTCCGCCCAGATGGGAACTTGCCACAGGATCGCGGCGACAAGGGCAAGGAGCGCCGCGATCCCGATGGCTATGCGCATGACGCCGCGGCGCCGGGCCCCGCCTTCACGCCGGCAGGGCTTCAAGCAGGGCGGCGCAGCGGGCGATCACGTCCTCCTGATGGGGCTGCAGCTCCTGCCCGCCCATATGCTCGAAGAGCGGCATGAAGGGGTCTTCGGTCCGGCTGTTGATGCCGCCGAGGGTCTCGATCACTGCAAGGGCGTAGAACGGCACCGTCGGGGCGTTGTAGCCGCCTTCATGGCACATGACGAGGCGGCCGCCGCACAGCTCCTCGGCCGCGGCCATGAGCTTGCGGGTGAGGCTGCGATAGCCTTCGCTGTGCATCATCATACGGCCCAGGGGATCATGCGCCCCGGCATCGAAGCCCGAGGGCACGAAGATGAGGTCCGGCTTGAAGGCGCGGAGCGCCGGGATCACCACCCGGTCGAAGGTCGCCTCGTAGGCGCCGACGCCGGAGCCCGGGGGCAGCGGGATATTGATGTTGGTGCCGAAGCCCGGCCCCTCCCCGCGGGCGTCGATGCCGCCCGTGGTCGGCGGGAAGCAGCGGTCCTGGTGGATGGAGATGGTGAGCGCCCGGGGCTCGGTCCAGAAGGCGGCTTCCGTCCCGTTGCCGTGATGGACGTCCCAGTCGACGAAGGCGATGCGATCGAGCCCGCGCACCGCAAGGGCATGACGCCCGGCGATCGCCGCATTGGACAGCATGCAGAAGCCCATGCCGGTATCCGGCATGGCATGATGCCCCGGCGGCCGCACCAGAGCATAGGCATTGCTGACAACGCCGTCGATCACCGCATCCGTCGCCGCGATGACGCCGCCCGCGGACAGCCGCGCGATATCGAGGCTGCCGGGGCCGAAGGGCGTCATGCCGCCCGCGTCCCCGCCGCGGGGATTGGCGTTCATTTCCTCGAGCTTCTTCAGATATTCGGGGGTATGGACGCGGAGGATCTCCTCGTCCGTCGCCGGACGCGGCGCGATGGGGACGAGCTGTTCGAGAACCCCCGTCACCTCCAGAAGATTGCGGATGCGCCGCTTGGTTTCGGGGTTTTCCGCGTGCTGCCCCGGCTGCAGCGGGAAGATCGCGGGCAGCGGCCCGGCATAGTTGCCGGTGTCGTGCCACATGTAGCGTTCATGCCAGACAAAGCCCGTCGCCATGGTAGTCTCCCTTTTCGATACTCCATGTCTTGACGATTCTGCGCCCGCGCCGACGACAGGCCTTGTGCGGACGGCTTACTTGTATTTGATGGAGCAGCCGTAGGGCGGGGTCGCCGCCACCGGCACTTCCTTCTTCGTCGTCCAGCCGTCGAGGGCGGCGATCACGTAGTTCTGCGCCGTATTCACGTCCTCGTGCCGGGTGGTGGGCTTGTCGTCGATGCCGCCCATGTAGCGGAGGATGCCCTTCTCGTCGATCACATACATGTGCGGCGTGGTGCGCGCGCCGTAGAGCTTGCCGACGATCCCCTCCTCGTCGAGGAGGACGGCGGTCGGGGCGGCGTCGCGCTCCTTCGTGAGCCTGTCCGCTTCCTCGCCGCTCACATGACCCTGCTTGCCGGGGGCGGACGAGATGATGGTGAGCCAGGCCGCGCCGAGGCTTTCCGCATGGCGCTGGGTCTTCTGCATGTTGCCCGTCTCGTAATGCTTCTGCACGAAGGGGCAGAGATGGTTGGTCCATTCCAGCACCACCACGCGGCCGCGATAGTCGCTCAGGCGGTGGATCTTGCCGTCGGACGCCACAAGCTCGAATTCCGGGGCGGGGGCGTTGATCTCGGGCGCGGCCAGGGCCGGCCGGGCGAGGAACAGGGCAGCAAGTGCAAGTGCAACGAAGCGAAGCATGCCGTGACCTTTCGATCAGAGGGATGACAGGGCCTGCAACACCGTATCTTCGGTCAGAATTTGCGGCAGGACAATGGGTTTCCGGTCATCCTCCGGCGGATAGAGCACATAGAGCGGCACCCCGCTGCGCCCGAATTCCCGAAGCGCCTGGGTGATGACCGGGTCGCGATTGGTCCAGTCGCCCTTGACATAGGCGACGTTCGCGTCGGCAAAGGCCTGCGCGATCGCGTCCGAGCGAAGCGCCACCCGCTCGTTGACGAGGCAGGTGATGCACCAGGCGGCGGTGAAATTGACGAAGACCGGCCGTCCTTCGGCGCGGAAATCGGCGACCGTCTCGGGCGCGTATGCGACGCTCGGGATGGGACCGGACGATCCGTTGCCGCCCGCGGCGACCGCCGCCCCCTCATCCTGCGGCATCACGGCGAGCGCCAGCGCCAGCGCGGCGGCGGCGAGCCCGATCACCCGGGCGAAGATCCGCGCCCGCCCCCCGGCGCGGCGGAAGGCCCAGATGGCGAAGGCGAGCAGCACCATGCCGAGAAGGGCGGCAGCGACGCCCGAGGGCCCCGTCTGCTGCGCCAGAACCCAGACGAGCCAGCCAGCCGCCCCATACATGGGGAAGGCAAGGAATTCCTTGAAGGTCACCATCCACGGGCCTGGCTTCGGCAAAAGCCGCTGCAGTCCCGGGGCCGCGGCGAACAGCAGGAAGGGCGCGGCAAGGCCGAGGCCGAGGGCGATGAAGATCGCGAGCATCACGAGCGGCGGCTGCACCAGGGCGAAGCCCACCGCCGCCGCCATGAAGGGCGCGGTGCAGGGAGTCGCGACCACGGTCGCGAGAACCCCGGTGAAGAACGCCCCGCCATAGCCCGGCCGCGCCGCAAGGGTCCCGCCGATTCCGGCGAAGCGGCTGCTGAATTCGTAGAAGCCCGAAAGGTTGAGCCCCACCAGGAACAGGACGTAGGCGAGGATCGTCACCACCAGCGGCGACTGGAGCTGGAAGCCCCAGCCCACCATCTCGCCCCCGGCGCGGAGCAGGAGAAGGCCGCCCGCGATCACGAGGAAGCTTGCGAGCACCCCGGCGGTGAAGACGAGCGCCTCGGCCCTGACCGCCCCCCTGTCCTGCCCCGCCTTGGCGGCGACCGAGAGCGCTTTCAGCGACAGCACCGGGAAGACGCAGGGCATGAGATTGAGGATGAGCCCGCCGATGAAGGCGAAAAGGAGCGCGCGCAGGATGCCGCCGCTTGCGCCATCCCCCGCTGTCGATGCGTCTCCTGCGCCCGACGGCTGGCCGAGCGGTGCGGCGGGAAGAAGCGCCGTCGCACTGGCCCGGTCGGCGCGGGTCAGGGTCACCTCGAAGAACTTGTCCCGTCCGTCGAGGGCAAGACGCAGGACGCCCGACACTTTCGGAAGATCGCGGGCGAAGCCGCGCTCCGTCCGGATCACCAGGCGATCGTCCTTCCATTCCGCGGCCTGGGGCGCGGCGTTCACCATCACCCCTTCCTCGATGGGGAAGAAGAAGCTGCCGCTCACCCGGGACGGATCGATGTTGAGGGGCTGGATCTCGAAAGCGACCCGGTCGCCCGCTTCGGCGAAGCGGCCTTCCCACGGAACGGCGCGCGGCACCTCCGCCGTCGCCGCGGCAATCAGCGCCGCCCCCCGGGAGTCGCTCGGCAGGGCGCCGTCGGCGAGATCCGTCGCCACGGGCAGGTCGAGGGTGAGTTCGGCGTCCTCGGGCACGCAGATTTCTTCGCAGACGAGCCAATCCGCCCGCGCCTTGAGGGGAAGGCTCGCCCCAAGCTCGGCCTCCCGCGCGATGGTCAGGCGGGTCAGCAGCACCACCGGCCGCTTGTAACCGAAATTGACGAGGGGCCCGTAATCGATGCGCTGGGGCGCGGGCCAGACGATGGGACCGGCGGAAACCCCGGCCGGCAGCTCCCATTCGATATGGGTCGGCATGCCGGAATCCCCCGGCGTCCGCCAGTAGGTATGCCAGCCTTCCCGGGGGGTGAGGCGCAGGCCAACCCAGAAGCTCTGCTCCCGCGCGACCGCCGCGACCTCGCTCACGAGCTCGGCGGTGGTGTATTCCCGCTCCACCCGGGCGGAAGCGGCTGCCCGGTCCGCCACAGGCAGGAGCAGCACGAACAGCAGCAGGAGGAACGACGCCGAAGCGCGGAAAACCGTAGCCGGGATCTTCATCAGGGCAGCATCCAGCATGCAAGAGCTCTCGTCGGGGCGACAACTGATGCAGCGCGGGCCGCCCCTTTCGCAGAAGTCTAGCCGAAGATTTCGGCCATGGGCGCGCTATTTCAAGCGGTCATGATGGAATTGCAGGTGATCGGCGATGAAGCTCTGGATGAAATAGTAGGAATGGTCGTATCCCTCCTGCATGCGAAGGGTGAGCTTCTGCCCCGCCCGCGCGGCCGCGGCCTGCAGGAGATCGGGCTTCAGCTCCTTCTCGAGGAAGCTGTCGCCCGTGCCCTGATCCACCAGGATATCGTCGTAATGCCCGGTCCCGATCCCGTCCTCGAGGAGGAGGGTCGCGTCATGCTTGCGCCATGCCGCAGGGTCGGCGCCGAGATAGGCCGCAAGCGCCTTCTCGCCCCAGGGGCAGCGGGTGGGCGATGCGATGGGCGCGAAAGCCGAGACGGAGCGGTAGATCCCCGTATTGCGCAGGGCGATGGTGAGCGCCCCGTGGCCGCCCATGGAATGGCCGAAGATTCCCTGCCGCTTGCGGTCGCCCGGGAAATTGGCGAACACCGCTTCCTGCAGGTCGCGGGTCACGTAGCTGTACATGGAAAACTGCGGCGCCCAGGGGGCTTCCGTCGCATCCACGTAGAAGCCCGCGCCCTGGCCGAGATCGTATGAATCGACGTCGGCGACCCCCGGGCCGCGCGGGCTCGTGTCCGGCGCCACCACCATGAGGCCGAGCGCCGCGGCGGGGCCATAGGCCCCGGCCTTGGTGGTGAAATTCTCTTCCGTGCAGGTGAGGCCTGAAAGCCAGGTGAGCACGGGGAACGGCCCCTCACCTCCCGGCACGAAGACGGAAAAGCGCATGGGGGTGCCGGTCGCCTTGGAGTCGTGCCGGCAGATCTTGAGCGACCCGCCGAAACATTTGTGATCTTCCAGAACTTCCACCATGCCACGCACTCCTTGTGGTACTCGCGGCCCGCAGCTCGGGCCGATCGTTACTCAGGCGTAATGAATGACCGCGAGCTTGTTGCCCTCGGGATCCCGCACATAGGCGGCATAGGCATTGGGCGCGAAGGCGCGGGGGCCCGGCGCGCCCTCGTCCTTGCCGCCGAGTTCCAGCGCACGGCGATAAAAGGCGTCCACCGCCTCGGGGCTTTTGGCGGCGAAGGATACGGTGACCCCGTTGCCCGCGGTCGCCGGCTTGCCGTCAAGCGGGCGGAGGATGAAGAATTCGGGCCGGTCGACGCCCCAGCCGCTGCCGCGTTCGATGTCGCGGATCCGCTTGAGGCCCAGCGGCTCCAGAACCTGGTCGTAGAACTTGCGGGCGCGCTCCAGATCGCTGGCGCCCACGGTCACATGGGTGAAGATGCTCATGGTTCCCCCTCAATAAAGAACGACGCTGCGGATGGATTTCCCCTCATGCATCAGGTCGAAGGCCTTGTTGATGTCTTCGAGCGGCATGGTGTGGGTGATGAGCTCGTCGATGCGGATCTTGCCGTCCATGTACCAGTCGACAATCTTCGGCACGTCCGTCC
>CAZDSS010000020.1:0-30987 GCA_964508185.1 uncultured Sphingomonadales bacterium | reverse complement strand
AGGATCCGCCGGGTAGCTTCCTGCATCTTCGCATCAGGCAACGCGGCCCACATGATCCTGATTTCGTCGCCCGTGAGGACACGTTCGCGGATCGATTCCTCAGTCGGGCGGCGCATACCCGCCATGATGTTCTGGTCGAGATCCCCGCGCGTGACTGCCCACCGGATCATGGCGCGCAGATCCTGAAAGACTCGATTTGCCTCGATATGTGCGCCCCGATCCTTGATTGCGTCGAGAACCTTGGTAATGTCGCGCCGGTGGAGCTCGTTCAGCTTGATCGCGCCAATCACGTCGGAAACGTTCTTGCGTAACCGCCTCGCGATCTCCCTGCCGCTGCGCTTTGTCGAAGCATGGCGGGCGATGTAATTATCCACCAGGTCAGAAACGGTCTGCGATGCAGCTTGGGCGCGCTTTTCAGCGGTAGGGTCCACGCCCTCGCCGATGCTCGCGCGTGCGGCTCTGGCCTTCTCTCTCGCCTTCGCCAGCGTGATTTCAGGATAGCGCCCTAACTTCATGCGAGCGCGCTTGGCGTCGCCTGGCTTCGTATAAATCAGGTTCCAAGGTCGCGTGCCTCCCGGCGAGACGCGAAGACAAAGCCCCCTCACCACGGCGTCGAAGAAGTCCGTTTGTTTGCCCTCAAGCGGCTTTGCCGCCTGGCAAAAACGGTCAGTCATCTCGACTATTGGCATGGCGTACCTTTTTTCAGAACCGGCCCGGAGGGCGGTTGCCCCGGTTAGGTACGGAAATAGGTACATCTTTGTCGATACAAGTTGCGACATGCTGAGGCAGAAGAATACTATAACCTATTGTTATATCAGGAATTTACGCGGATCATCCGGACGCATGACGTCGCATGATGCAGGGAGGGAAACTCTCTTGTAAGCGGTAGGTCGCGGGTTCGATCCCTGCTGCCGGCACCATATTCCCATCCCCGCCGCCCCTGGCCTCCCCCCCGGGTCGCGAAAAAAATACATACGTGTCAGTGAGTTAGACCCAAGCCGGACTCCTGACGAAGCCGGCCAGCCTACGGTTCAACCAGATCTCCGCCTTTCACCACGGCCGTTATGCGGGTGAGGACCTCCACATCGACGGTCGGATCGCCGTCCACGACAACCAGGTCGCCAAAGCGTCCGACGGCGATCGCCCCGACGTCCCGGGATCTGCCCAGGGCCTCGGCGGCGTTCCACGTGGCCGCGCGAAGCGCCTCCATCGGCGTCATTCCATATTCGACCATGTAGCCGAACTGCCCCGCGGCGGTACCATGCGGCATGATGCCCGCATCCGTCCCGAAAACGATCCTGACCCCTGCTTGATGCGCCTTGCGGAAGTTCTCCCGCTGGATCTGCCCCACCTCGCGATCCTTGCGAAGGTTGTCCGGCAAGACACCGTTCCGCGCGCCCGCGGCCTGCGTGTATTCCGTATTGAAGATGTCCATGGAAAGCCAGGTGCCGTGAGCCTTCGCGAGGGCGATGCCTTCGTCGTCGATCAGACTGGCATGTTCGATCGTGTCCACGCCGGCGCGGATCGCGGCCTTGATCCCGGCGGCGCCATGGGCATGCGCGGCGACCTTGAGACCCCAGCGATGCGCTTCGTCGACGACGGCCCGCATCTCCTCCTCGCTCAACTGCTGCTGGCCGGGTTCAGTGTTGCGGGAGAACACGCCGCCCGTGGCGCAGATCTTGATGATTTCGGCGCCATATTTGCGCTGCTCTCTCACCAGCGCCCGGAGCTCCTGCGGACCGTCCCCGACCCCCCTGTTCTTGTGATTGAATGAAGGGGGCAGATAGGTGCTGTCGCAATGTCCGCCCGTCGCACCAATGGAATGGGCCGCCGGCACGATCCGGGGGCCGATCATGAGGCCGGCCTCGATCGCCTGCTTGTAGCCCACATCTGCGAAATTCTGGGAGCCGAGACTCCGCACGGTCGTGAAGCCTGCGCGAAGCATGGCCGCCGCGTTGCCGACACCCTGCGCGATCCAGAAACTGTCGGTGAACTGCAGCCTCGTATATCCACCAAAGCGCGGATTGTGGGTCAGATGGACATGCATGTCGATGAGGCCGGGCAGAATGGTCTTGCCGGCGAAATCGAGTTGGCGCGCATCCGGCGGGATGTCCGGCCGAGGCTGGCCCCGGGTGGATATGGCGGCAATCCGGCCGTCGGTGATCACGACCACCGGATCGTCGAGGGTCCGGCCGGCCTCCACGTCAACCATCCTTGCCGCAGTCACCACAACGGTGTCCGCCCGTGCCGGAGACGATAACGCAAGCAGCGCGAACAGGCTCCCTACCACCATGAGCGCATTTGGTCTCATTGATGCTCCTCCCCTCCTTGGTTCTGATCTCGTGCCCTCGTCGGGCGAAACACCCGGCTCAGGTGAACAGCCGAGTTCCCGGGCGTCCGCTCATGCGACGTCCTCGTGCGTCGATCGCGGGAAGCGGGACGCCGAACGTCGCGCGCCGGGTTCCGCTGCTCCCGGCCAGCCCCCGGAGCAACGCCGCAGTTGCTGTCCGCGGGCCGGACAGGCCCGCGGCAAACGCCCCCCGAACTCGAAAGTCAGGCGGCGGGCTCGCCCCGGCTGCGGGATTTGGCAAGGGTCTCCATCAGCGGTTTCCGGCCTTCGACCATGTCGACCACCTGCGTCGCGGAACTGGAGAAGATGGACAGGATCCGGCACGGCCCCTCGCCGACGGCCACATAGGCGTGGCCCATGCCGCCGTCGAAATAGATGGAATCGCCCTTCTTCAGATGGGCGGGCGTGTAGGTGTCGCTGTAGAGCGCCAGTTCGCCCTCCAGCACATAGACATATTCCTCGCCCGGATGGCGGTGAAACTCGCCGAATTCCTCGATGCTCCGGGCGCGGATTTCCGCCACGATGGGCGTGAGATCCTTGGAGAGAAGCTCATAGGCGTGATAGCAGAACTCGCCGCTCGGGGACGCGACCACCTCCCCCTGCCCCGCCCTGGTGATGCAGCGGCGACGGCTGGTTTCGGTCGAGGCATACTGGTTCGTCGGCGTGCCGAGGACGTCGGCGATATTGATGTCGAGCGCCAGACTGATCCGCAGCAGCTTGTCGATGGTCAGCTCCATCTTCCCGTTCTCGATCTTCGAGAGGCTGGAGATCGGCAGGCCGGTTCGCTCGCTGACCTCGGTCAGCGTCAGTCCGCGCTCGATCCGGAATTGCCTGAGGATCGGCCCGGGACGCGCCGCCGCGCCCAGGCTCGGGATCTGGTCGCTCATACTGTCTCCTGAATTGCGTAAATGCCGCCCGAATGCAGCCGGGTCACTATACATGAGTTTTCGGAAGCCACATATTTTCTCACCGGAAAAGCCCCGTCAATCCGCCAGTCCGGCGGCGATGTATCCATCGACGACCTCCTCCAGCGTGGTTAGCGGCACCGCCCCCACCGCGAGCGTCGCCGCATGGAAATCCCGCACGTCGTATCGCGGACCGAGGGCGGCGCTTGCCCGTTCGCGCAATCTCACCCACTCCGTCTTGCCGACCATGTAGCTGCAGGCCTGCCCGGGCCACACGCAGTAGCGCTCGACCTCGTTGACAGCGATCGGGCGGGGAATGCCGTTCCCGGTCATCCAGGCGATCGCCTCGTCCCGCGACCAGCGGAGCGCATGAATTCCGGTATCCGCCACCAGCCGGGCAGCGCGCAGCAAGGATGCGACGAAGTAGCCGATCCGGCCCACCGGGTCTTCGTCATAGACGCCCATCTCGTCCGCCAGCTGCTCGGCATAGACCGCCCAGCCTTCGCCATAGGCCGACGACCAGACGATCTTGCGGATCAGCGGTATGGGCGGGCCTTCCTGAAGCACCGCCTGCTGCAGGTGATGCCCGGGGTTCGCCTCGTGGAAGGCGGTGGTCGTCAGCATCCAGCGCGGCGACTGCGCGGGGCTGCGGAGGTTGAGATAGAAGGTGCCCGGACGGGTGCCGTCGATGGACGGATCCTCGTAATAGGCAAAGGGCGCGCCGCTCTCGAGGAAGGGGGGAACCCGCCGGATTTCGACCTTCGTCTGGGGCGGCGCGTGGAAATATCGCGGGAGGCGCCGCTCCACCTCGGCGAGGCTCGCCGCGACATCCGCCATCAGCCGGGCGCGCCCGGAATCGCGGTCCTCATAGGCGAGCTGCGGGTCGGAAAGGAGCGCGCCGATGCGTTGTGCGAGGCTGTCGCCCCTGTAACCCTGGGCATCGAGCAGGGAAGCAAGCTCTCCCCCGATCTCTGCGACCAGCGCCTTGCCCATGCGGTGAAGCGACTCCGCATCCTGGTCGGTCGTGGTCGCGATCTTCAGGGCCGCCGCATAGTATAAATCGCCGTCGGGAAGCCGCCAGACCCCGGCATCGGGGCTCGCGCTGTCGCGCAGCGCGCTGATCGCGGCGATCTGCGCGTCAATCATGGGCACGATCTCGTCCGTCCAGATGCGAGTCGCGGCCGGGGCATGTTCGCTTCCGAGGCCGGCCGCCCGCGCCTTGCCTTCGAGCGTCGCGACGAGAACCGAGCTTTCCGCCTTCTGATCCCGGAGAGCCTTCAATTGTTCCAGCGTGCGGTCCTGCACGAAGTCGGGCGGCGTCACGCCCATGGCGGCGTCATGGCGGATGCGCTCGATCTCCTGGCCGAGGACGGCGGCGAACATCTGCATGCGGTGAAGACAGGCGTCGGCGTCCGACGCATCCCCTATCTCATGTTTGGCGGCGAGAAAGTCCGGAACGGATGCATATGCGCCGGTGAGGTGGCTGACCACGTAGGGGTGCGCCTCCGTCGCGCCGCCGTAGGCGAAATGCCGGGCGAGTGCGTCCTGCGCCGTCAATGTCGCGCGCATCGCCTTCAGATGGACGATGTCCATGCCCACGAGGCTGCGCTCATCGAACGCGTTCAAACGTCGCAACTGGCTCGCCACCCGCTGCCGCGCCGCATCCGTTGCTTCAAGCGAACGATCGTCGAGCCGGTGCTTCAACGCCGCCCGCTCCCCCACGTCAAGGCCGCATCGGCTTGCAGTTTCCGGCGAGGCGCGCAGAATTTCTTCCACGATATCGTCCAGAAGGCCATGAAGCCCGCGCGCCCCGTCGGTCCGCGCCGCCTCCGCGGCGATCGATCCCGGCGCGACACCCGCCGCGAGGACGAACGCGATGAGCTCCCGCCGCGTGATGCCTTTCCCGGTCATCGGCCGCCATCCGCCTTTTCCCCGGGCGCCGCATCGCCCGCGCGCTCGGCAATGGGCCGAATGTCGCGTACGAGACGAAGCAGGACCTGCCCCGGCTCTTCCATATGCATCATGTGGGCGGAACGCTCGAACCAGAACAGGTCCTTCTGCGGCGCCTGCAGCCTCGCGAGCCAGTCCGCGGCGATCGCCGAGGGCGTCGCGTAATCGCGCCGGCCGGCGAAGAGGAAGACTGGTGTGTCCACCCTGGTTACGCTTCGGAAGTCCAGCCGGGCGAGCTCGGGCAGGAGCTGCACCAGCGATTCCCCCATGTTCTGCTGCGCGGCGAGATCCCGGGCGTCATATTCCGGGGCGAGGAGCCGCGCATTTGTGTCGTAATCGAAGCTGGTCCGGCCGGCGGTAAGGCCGCCGAAATAGGTCACCCATTTGCGCTGGATCAGAATCTGCGGGATGGAGACGGCGCCGTCTGGTCCCGGGTAGGGCGCGATGCCTTCGAGCTCATCGATGGCCTGCCGGTTGCCCGCAGCCTTCGCCTCATGAAGCGCGAAGTCATAGCCAACGCGCTCGTTCTCGGTGGCGTGGATCACCTGCCCCATGCCGATATAGGCGTGGAGCCACTGGGGGTGGCGGCGGGCGATGTTAAGGCCGATCACCGATCCCCAGGAATGGCCGAGGACGAAGATCTTCTGCTTGTCGTACTGCTTGCGCAGATATGCGACGAGCTCTTCGCCATCCGCCGTCATGCGTTCGATGGAAATGGTCCCGGCGATTGCGGGATCGTCGTTTTCGGCAGCGGTCTTGCCCGCCCCGCGCTGGTCCCACTGAACGACGGTGAAGAAATCCTCCCACGGGCTCTGGTAGAGCCAGCTCACCGGCATCTCGGTGGACGCCGGACCGCCGTGGATGAAAAGGAGGATCGGATTGCGGCGGTCGCGGCCGCGGACCGAGATCCACTGCCTGATGCCGCCGATCTCGACCGCCTTCAGCTCCTCGATCCCTTGGGGAGTCACGATGCGGCGGACATCGCGGATGATGTCGCGCGCGGCATCCGGCGAGAAAGCCACGGCGGGCGGCGCCCCCTCTTCCTCCCCGGCCGCAGCGGGCAGGACCGGCGCAAGAAGCGCCAGACAAATGCAAAGCTTCATCAAACCCGTTTTCATATGTTCTCCCCTTCGGCCATGGGCCCGCTTCGGCGTCCTCGCCCGGGCTCCGCAGCGTCCCGGGCGCCTCCCTCCCCATCAGAAGCTGCGCGACGCTGAAATTCCGATGGTGCGCGGAACGTTGATCGTCGTGCGGTCGAGCACGATGGGCTCCCCGTTCAGCGCGCCCGTGAGCTGTATCCGGCTGAGCTGCGCCCGCTTGTCAGTCAGATTATGGGCGAACAGCGCCAACTCATAGGGGCCGTGTTCGAGGCCGATCCGCAGGTTGACCAGCGTGTAGCTGTCGGCTGGGAGCGCCGTGGAGCCGAGGCCGGTCCGCCGGGAGCCCACATACTGCACGTCGCCGCGTATGTAGGCGTAGCTTTCGGCGCCGATCGCGGCGCCCCATTCGGCATTGCCGGCAAGGCTCCAGCGCGGAATGTCCGGGAGACGCATGCCGGGTGTGGCGATGGTGATGCCCGGCGCCAGCGAACGCAGCTTGGCATCCGTATAGGTGGCCTGCCCGCCGAGGCGCAGATGCTCGCCGATCCGTCCCTTGAGCTCGAGCTCCACGCCCTTGCTGCGGGCGGTCCCCGCATTGACGAAGCCGTTGAAGCCGTCCTCCCGATTGACGTTCAGCTGGATGTTCTTCCAGTCGATGAGGAACGCGGCGACGGTGACGGTGAGCGCCCGGTCGAAAAGCTGAAACTTGGTGCCGGCCTCGTAATTCCACAGGGAATCGGAATCGAAGCTGCCGCTCACGTCGACCGCGCAGCCGATGGCGCAGGGCGGAAGGCCGGGATTGATGCCGCCAATGCGGAAGCCCTTTGCCGCCTGCGCATAGATCAGGCTGTCGTCGGTCGGCTTGTAGGAGATGTTGAACTTGGGCGTGAACGAGTCCTCGTCGAAGGAGCCGCGCGCGACCACGAGGCCGCCGAAGAACGTGCCGTCGTTCACCTGGACGGCCTTGCGATCAATCTTCGACCAGCGGATGCCGGCCGACAGGGTAAGGTTCGGCACGACGTCGTAGCTCACCTCGCCGAAGCCCGCGAAATGCTCCGACTTGGTTTCCGTGTCCTCGAAATAGAGATTGTCGCCCTGGGTCGCGGGCGGCGGCAGAATGCGCAGGTTGATGGTCTGGTGGAAGTTCTCCTTCCGGTCCAGATAGAAGCCGCCGACGAGCCATTTGAAGGGACCGTCCCCGGCGGAGGCCAGTCGCAACTCCTGTGTCTTCGAGGTGGCGTCATAGGTCAGCGGCGAGATCCCGCTCGGCAGGCCCAGCGCGCCGAGGAAATAGTCGATGTCGTTCTCGAAATGACGGCGGCGATCGAAATAGGAGCTCGACGAGGTCAGGACGGCGAAATCGAGATCGAGATCGATCTTTAGATTCACGATGCCGTAGCGATCCTCGAAGGGGGTGGGCACGCTCTGGTCGATGACGAGCGCGGGATGGTGATCGGTCACCCGGTCATAGGCGCCGATCTCCGTATGCTGGTAGATCCCGGTGAGTGTGACGTTCAGCGACTCGACCGGCTGCACCCGGATGGCGAGACGGCCGCCATAGGTATCCTCGTCGTTGATGTCTTTCTCGCCGGTGAAGCCGTTGTCCAGAAAGCCTGAATTGTGAAGCGCGTAGCCCACCGCGCGCGCCGCGACCTTGTCAGAGAGCGGGACATTGACCCAGCCATTGACCGCGCCGTTCTCCCCGCCATGCCGGGTCGTTGATCCCGTCACCTGAAGGTAGCCCGCAGCCGAGTCGAACTGGGGCTGGTTGGTCAGCACGCGGACCGTGCCGCCGAGGGAGCCGCTGCCATAGAGCGTGCCCTGGGGCCCGCGCAGCACCTCCACCCGATCTATGTCATAGAGCCGTAGATCCGGTTGCGACGAGCCTTCGGTGACCGGCGTCTCGTCGATGTAGACGCCGACCGTCGCCTCGGTGCCGGTGTCCACCTCGGGCCCGGTCGACACGCCGCGCATGAAGATCTGCGCGCGCCCCGGCCCGGCATCGATGAACGAGACGCCGGCGACGTTGCGGGCGTAATCCGCAAAGTTCACCGCGCCCATCTTGTTGAGCTCCGGGCCGCCGATGGCCTGGATGCTCGCCGGGACGTCCAGCAATCTTTCCGCGCGCCGCGTCGCGGTGACGACGATCTCGCTGATCGCGGCAAAGGCGCCGGGTTCGGCAGGGGCCTGCGTTTCGCCCTGGGCCCATGCCGCGGAACCTGCGCCCCCCATCAGAAAGGTCGTCATCAGCAGAAGCGTCTTCGGCAGCGATTTCACGGGCGCCGTCCGCTGCTCGTTCCTGTTAACAATCATGTGTCCCTCCCCTTGGTCATGTGTCGCCTGTTGATCCCATTCGTTCGACCGGCCCTGGGCGTCAGCGGCCCATGAATTCTTCCTGCCGACGATCCGTAATGACTGAAGCCAATCCTCTTTCCGACAAACCGTGAACTGCATCCGGCTACTGCGGGGCCGACGGGGCGGCCGCAAGCACAGGCTGCGGCGGGCGGGCCTGCGCCAGCCGCCACAGGCCGAGAGTCAGGAGCGGCGCCACGTAGATCAGCAGGAACGCATAGGCCAGCCAGCGGTAGCCGTCGGCGATGAGTTCGACGAGCCCGAAGCGGTCGGCGACGAACACGGCGCCCACAAGAAGGGCGATGGTCAGGCCGAGCCGCTCCATTTTCGACAAGATCCGGCCGCGCTTTTCCATGCAGGCATGGGCGACCCGCTCGTTGATGGCGTGCACGCCGCCGATCCCGCTTTCAAGCAAGGCGGCAAAGATCATGATCTGAAACAGCAGCCTGAACCACGGAAGCTCCAGGCGTTCCAGAAGAAAATCCGACGGAAGAAGCGCCTGATGGATTTCGGGATAGTAGGCGATCATGCAGGTGAAGAAGAGCAGCGCGGGGATCATGGCCAGCGGCCCGGCGAGCAGCCCGGCGACCACGGCGTCATTCCGCGTCAGCATGTGCCGCGTCGCCGGCAGGATGACGATCGCGCCGATGATATTGTAGCTGGCGTAGGTCACGCCGCCGACGAGCCAGCCGTCGGTCGGCGCCGGCATGGCGAGATTGGCGCCGATCCGGTCGCCGAAGCGTGAAAGCGCCAGGATGACGAATACAAGATACGTGCCATAGAGCAGGAACGACACGTATTTGAAAACCCGCTCGACCGAATCGTTCCCCCATGCGGCAAAGGCCGCGATCAGGATCATCAGGAGCAGGGCCCCGGCAATTTCCGGCCAGCCGAGGAGAGCGCTTGCGATCGCGCCGGCAGCGGCCGCAAAGACGGCCAGGATCACGATCAGCGCCAGCAGATAGGCGATCTCATACAACGGCCAGAACGGCCCCAGCAGGTTCCGGAAGAATGTGCGGTAATCAAGACTGCGGGTTTGCAGCGCGAACGTGAAGGTGATGGCGCAGACGATGCTCCAGATGAGCATCGCAAGCAGCAGGCCGTAAAATCCCCCGACCGGCCCGCTGGGCAGAAAGAAGGTCGCCATCTCCCGGCCCGTCGCATAGCCGCCGCCGATCACTGCCGCCTTGAATGCAAGGCCCGGAAGAAGTCGTCGTTGCACCCAGTTGCTTGCGGTTGCCATACGAGCCGTCCCTATTCTGCGGCGGGCTTTCACCCCTCTCTTTCAAGAATAGACACATCTTTTCGCTTTTGACAAACACAAAGAAAGTTTTTAGCAGGATTCGTGAAGCGGATCGACGCGAAAGCCGTCGCATCTTCTGGATTTCTTACTTTACTATCAATATCTTATCCAAACAATCGCCGACGCGCTGCCCGCGCCGCAGACCTTTCCCACAAGAAAACATGTTTCAAATCGTTTTCCGATGTAGTAACTGTCGGAGAAACCAGGGAGGGCGAATTGAGCATTTGGACATCTCCGGAATTCGACAATCACGAGCAGGTCTGCTTCTTCTCCGACGAAGCCACGGGATTGCGCGCGATCGTCGCCATCCACTCCACCAGGCTCGGGCCGGCGGCGGGAGGGACGCGGTTCAAGGCCTATGAAAGCGACTCGCTGGCGCTCGACGATGCGCTGCGCCTGTCGCGCGTGATGTCCTACAAGACGGCCCTCGCCGGACTTCCCATGGGCGGCGGCAAGTCGGTGATCCTCGGCGATCCGGAGCGGCTCAAGACACGCGCGCTGCTGCATGCCTACGGCCGCTTCATCGACCGCATCGGACAGACATTCGCCACCGGCGAGGATGTGGGCATGACGGTCGCCGACATCGAGACCATGAGCGAGGTCACCCCCTATGTGGGCGGCACCTCGAAGGATGCGGGCGATCCCTCGATCCCCACGGCGATCGGCGTGATGCACGGCCTGCGTGCTGTGCTCGAATGGCAGTTCCAGCGCGAAAGCTTCGAGGGAATGCGCGTCGCCGTGCAGGGCCTCGGCGCCGTGGGCTGGGGCGTCGCGGAACGGCTCCATGCAGCCGGCGCCCGCCTGACCGTCGCCGACATACGCCGCGACGTGGTGGAGCGCGCGATTCAGCGATTCGGCGCCGAACCCGCGCCGACAGACGCCATTCATCGCGCCGACGTCGACATCTACGTTCCCTGTGCGCTCGGGGGCGTCATCACCGAGAAATCGGCGCGGGAGATCCGCGCGCGGGCGGTGGCGGGCTCCGCCAACAATCAGCTGGCGTCTCCGCGCGCCGGCGCGGTTCTCGCCGAGCGGAACATCCTGTTCGCGCCGGATTATGTGATCAATGCGGGCGGCATCATCAGCGGGATGGTCGCGGCGAGCAGGATGCCGGGCCGCAACAACGTGCCCCTTCGGCCGCTCGAGGAAAGCCTGGCCGCGATCCGCGACCGTCTGATCCAGATCTTCTCGCGGGCGGCCGCCGAAGGCGTCCCTCCTGAAGTGACCGCCGAACAGCTGGCCCGCGAGCTGATCGGCCGCTGAACACGGAGCCGGACATGCCTGACGGATCGATATCGCTTGCGGACAAGTACCGGCTGGACTCACCCGCGCGCGCGCTCATCAACGGGCGTCAGGTCCTTGTCCGCCTGCTGCTCGCCCAGCGCGCGCTCGATCGACAGGCGGGTCTCAATACCGCCGGATTCGTCAGCGGATATCGCGGCTCCCCGCTCGGCGGCGTCGATGCCGAACTGTGGAAGGCCGGCGATCTGCTGAAGGCCAACGACATCACCTTCCAGCCGGGCCTGAACGAGGACCTGGCGATGACGGCGGTCGCAGGCACCCAGCAGATCGGCTTCCTGCCCGGGCAAAAGGTCGATGGCGTCTTTGGCCTCTGGTACGCCAAGGGGCCGGGCGTGGATCGCTCGGGCGACGCCATCAAGCACGCCAATCTGGCGGGGGTGTCCCCCACCGGCGGCGTGCTCCTGGTCTTCGGGGACGACCATGCGGGCAAATCCTCCACCACCGCGCACCAGAGCGACATCACCCTGGCGAGCTGGGAAGTGCCGGTTCTCTATCCGAGCACCCTGTCGGAGGTGCTGGAATATGGGCTTGCGGGTTTCGCCATGTCGCGCTTCTCGGGGGCGCTCGTCGCGCTGAAGCTGGTGAATGAGACGGCCGAAAGCACGGCCGTCGTCGACTTCGACCGGCTCCCCCGTTTCGTCATCCCGGAAATGCCCGGCGACGTGCACATTCGCCCCGACATTCTCGGCATACAGGAGCGGGACATCCGGCTCGTCCGGGAAAAATTGCCGCGCGCCCAGACCTTCGCCCGCGCGAACCGGCTCGATCGCATCGTCCACGGCGCGGACAGCCCGCGCTTCCTGATCGCGACCGCCGGTAAGGCCCATGCGGATACCATGGCGGCGTTGGCGCTCCTCGGCCTCGATGATGCGGCCGCGCGGCGCGCCGGCGTGGGCGTCTACAAGATCGGGCTGCTCTATCCTCTGGACGGGGTTGCCCTGGCCGCTGCCGCTGCCGCGGCGCAGGAAGTCTTCTTCGTCGAGGAAAAGCGCGGGCATGCGGAAGGACAGGCGAAGGCCCTGCTCTACAATCATCCGAGGCGGCCCCTCGTCACGGGAAAGACCGGTCCGGACGGCGCCCCGCTGCTGCCCGCGGACCTGTCGCTGGATGTTTCGATGGTTGCCGAGCATCTGGCGGCCCGCCTGAGACAGGCGTTGCCCGATATCGAAACCCTCGTCCCGGAATTTGCTCGCGCCTGCCGGGATCTCGGCCTGCGACAGGGCCTTCGCAGCCGCAAGACCCCGCCCCCGGCGATCCGTCGTCCGGGCTTTTGCGCGGGCTGCCCGCACAACAGCTCCACAAAAGTGCCGGACGGGTCTTTCGGCGCGACCGGCATCGGCTGCCACAGCATGGCCGCCTTCCATGCCGACCGGCGGCCGCTGCCCATGGGCCAGATGGGCGGCGAAGGCGCCAACTGGATCGGCATGGCGCCTTATACGGAAACCCCCCACATCTTTCAGAATCTCGGCGACGGCACCTACAGCCACTCCGGCTCGCTCGCGATCCGTGCGGCGGTCGCCGCCGGCGTCAACATCACCTACAAGATCCTCTGCAACGATGCGGTCGCCATGACCGGCGGCCAGCCGGTCGAAGGCGGCCTGACGGTCGGCCGCATCGTCCGGCAGGTTCTGGCGGAAGGCGTCGCGCGGGTGGTGGTGGTGTCCGACGATCCCGATCGCTTCGGTCCGACGGATCCCCTTCCCCCCGGCACCGAACTGCGCCACCGCGACCAGCTGGCGGCGGTGCAGGAGGAGCTGCGGAGACATCCCGGCGTCACCGTTCTGATCTATGATCAGGTCTGCGCCGCGGAGAAGCGCCGCCGCCGCAAGACCAACGACTATCCCGACCCGGACAGGCGCATCTTCATCAATGCCGCGGTCTGCGAAGGCTGCGGCGACTGTTCCGTGCAATCCGGTTGCGCGGCGATCCAGCCCCTCGAGACCGAACTGGGCCGCAAGCGGCGGATCGACCAGTCGGCCTGCAACAAGGATTTCTCCTGTCTCAAAGGCTTCTGCCCGTCCTTTGTGGTGGTCGAAGGGGCAAGGCGGCGGAAGCGTGCGGCAAGCGTCCATGGCGACGGCGGCTCGATCCCCCTCCCCGTCCTTCCCGAATTCGGCGACGGCTTCGACATGATCGTAGCAGGAATTGGCGGTACGGGCGTGGTGACGGTGGGCGCGATCCTTGGCATGGCGGCGCGGATCGAGGCAAGGGGCGCAAGCCTCTACGACATGACCGGCCTCAGCCAGAAGGGCGGCGCGGTGTTCAGCCACGTCCGGCTGCGGCCCGGGCCTGATGCCGTGGTTCCCGCGCGCGTCGGCCCCGGAGAGGCGGACCTGGTGCTCGCCTGCGATCTCGTCGCCGCGGTTCATCCGGAAGTGGCGCAGACGATCGCCGCCGGCAGGACGACGATCGTCGGCAACAGCGACGTCGTGGCGACCATCGACTTTCAGGAGAAGCGCGATCTGCGGGTTCCGACCGAGGCGCTGATCGCGCGGCTCCGCGACCTTGCGGGCGGTGCGCCCGCCTTGCTGCCGGCCGCACGCCTCGCCGAAGAGCTGGTCGGCGATTCGATCGCCGCCAACATGGTCGTGCTCGGCAATGCCTGGCAGCGCGGCGCCATCCCGCTGAAGCTCGAATCCATTGAGCAGGCGATCCGCCTCAACGGCCGCAGCGTCGAGGCCAATCTTCGCGCCTTTGCGGCGGGCCGTGAAGCGGCGCTCCGCGACGCGCCGGGCGCGGACCGCGACCAGACGCTCGACGAGTTCGTGGCGCACCGCACGGCGGATCTCGCCGAATACTGGAACGCGCGCTATGCGGCGCGATACGCCGAACTGCTGTCGGAAATCCGCCGCGCCGCTGCCGGGGTCGAAGGCGGCGACGCCTTTGTCTGGGCTGTCGCGCGCTCGGCCTACAGGCTGATGGCCTACAAGGATGAGTACGAGGTCGCGCGCCTTCATTCGGACGGCCGACTGCGCCGCGCGCTCGATGAGGAATTCGAAGGCACCCGCAGGATCAGCGTGATGCTGTCCCCGCCCCTTCTCGCGCGCATGGATCCCGCGACCGGCCGGCCGCGCAAGATCAGCTTCGGCGGCTGGATCTTTCCAGTATTCCGCGCGCTCGCCGCATGCCGGGGGTTGCGGGAAGGGCCGTTCGACATCTTCGGCCGCACGGCGGAGCGCCGGATGGAGCGGGAGCTTCGCGATGCCTATCTTGCAGCCATACCCAGGATCGCAGCCGGCCTCGATGAGCGCAGCCTGCCGGACGCCGTGGCTCTGGCCGAGGAAGCGTTGCAGGTCCGCGGCTTCGGTCCGGTGAAGGCGCCGGCTGCCGACGCCCTGCTGCGCAAGCTCCGCGCCCTGAACGACGGCGGTGACGTTCAGGCTCGGTCATGAGCCGCGGCACGACCTCCCCCAGGATCAGCGCCGTGCCCGCTGCAGCACTTCCATGAGCTCCGCGATCTTCTGCTGCTGCTCGGCGGCGTCCCCGCTATGGATGGCGTGGGTCACGCAGTGCTTGAGGTGATCTTCGAGCACCTCCTCCTCCACCCGGCGGAGGGCGGCGTGGATCGCCGCGATCTGGGTCATGATGTCGATGCAGTAGCGGTCTTCCTCGACCATGCGGGCCACGCCCCGCACCTGTCCCTCGATGCGCCGGAGCCGTCTGAGGCGGGATTCCTTTTTCTCGCTTTCCATACTTGAAAAGATACCCCCAGGGGGTATATGGGTCAAGAGAGACACTCCCGGGAGCCGCCCATGTCCTGCTGCCACAATCACGATCACAGCCGTCACGGAAACCACGGTCATGCTGCCGCCGGCGCGGCCGCGTCAGAAGCGAAGGATCCGGTCTGCGGCATGACGGTGGATCCCGCCACGTCGCGCCACAGCGCGGAATACGGCGGCAAGACCTGGCATTTCTGCTGCGCGGGCTGCCGGGACAAGTTCGTTGCGGACCCGGAACGATATATCGAATCCCGCCCCCTCGCGCCGAAGGCGGGGCTTCAGCACGTTCTTCATACCTGCCCCATGCATCCCGAAATCCAGCAGATGGGCCCCGGATCCTGCCCCATCTGCGGCATGGCGCTGGAGCCCGCGATGGTGACGGCGGATGGCGGCCCCAATCCGGAACTGGTGGATTTCACCCGGCGGTTCTGGATCGGCGTCGTTCTCACGCTTCCCGTCTTCGTGATGGAGATGGGGGCGCATCTGTTCGGCTTTGAACTTCTCTCCCCCGCCATTGGCAACTGGCTGCAGCTCGTGCTTGCGACGCCCGTTGTTCTCTGGGTCGGCGCGCCGTTCTTCGCGCGCGGCTGGCAATCGGTGAAGACGCGCAATCTCAACATGTTCACGCTGATCGCGCTCGGCACCGGCGTGGCCTGGGCCTACAGCGTCGCAGCCGTCGTCGCGCCGGGGCTGTTCCCCGCGGCGTTCCGCGGCCATGACGGCGCGGTCGCGGTCTATTTCGAAGCGGCGGCGGTCATCATCGTCCTCGTGCTTCTGGGGCAGATCCTCGAGCTTCGCGCCCGGGAGCGCACGGGCGGCGCGATCCGCGCCCTCCTTGATCTTGCGCCGAAGACGGCGATCCGCGTCGCCCCGGATGGCGGGGAGACGGAAGTGCCGCTTGAGGACGTGATGCCCGGCGACCTCCTCCGCGTCCGGCCGGGGGACAAGGTGCCGGTGGACGGCGTGGTGGTGGAAGGCCGCTCGGCGCTCGATGAATCCATGGTCACGGGCGAATCCCTGCCGGTGACGCGCAAGGCGGGGGATCCCGTGGTCGGCGGCACCATCAACCGGACCGGCGCGCTTCTTGTCCGCGCCGAGAAGGTGGGGCGCGACACGCTCTTGTCCCGCATCGTGCAGATGGTGGCGGAAGCGCAGAGAAGCCGCGCCCCCATCCAGCGCCTTGCCGACAAGGTCGCGGCCTGGTTCGTGCCGCTGGTGATGCTGGTGGCGGTCGCCGCCTTCATCGCCTGGTGCGTTTTCGGGCCGGCGCCGCGCCTCTCCTACGCGCTTCTTGCCGCCGTCAGCGTCCTCATCATCGCCTGCCCCTGCGCCCTCGGGCTTGCGACCCCCATGTCCGTCATGGTGGGGATCGGGCGCGGCGCCGAGGCCGGGATCCTGATCCGCAACGCCGAGGCGCTGGAGGCCATGGAGAAGATCGATCTTCTGATCGTGGACAAGACCGGGACGCTCACCGAAGGCAAGCCTTCGGTCACCGCCATCGTTCCGGCGGACGGCTGGGACGAGGTGGAGATCCTGCGCCTTGCCGCGGCCGTGGAGCGGGCGAGCGAACATCCCCTCGCCCGCGCCATTGTGGAGGCGGCCGGCGCGCGGGGCATCCACATTCCGGCAGTCACCGATTTCGACAGCCCGGTCGGCAAGGGGGTCATGGGCCGCGTCGAGGGCCGCAGCGTCACGCTCGGAAGCGCCGCTTTCCTCAAGGAACAGGGAATCACGACCGACAGCCTTGCGAACAAGGCCGATGACCTTCGCCGCGACGGCGGGACCGCCATCCTCATGGCGGTGGACGGCAAGGCCGCGGGCATCTTCGCCATCGCCGACGCCGTCAAGGACACGACGGCCGAGGCGATCCGCCTCCTGCACGAGGAAGGGATCCGCATCGTCATGCTGACCGGTGACAACCGCACCACGGCCGAAGCGGTCGCCCGCCGCCTCGGCATTGACGAGGTGCAGGCGGAGGTGCTGCCGGACGAGAAGAGCGCGGTCGCGACGCGCTTCCGCGAAGAAGGCTTCACGGTCGCCATGGCGGGCGACGGCGTGAACGACGCCCCGGCCCTTGCCGCCGCTGACGTCGGGATCGCCATGGGCCACGGATCGGACGTGGCCATAGAAAGCGCGGGCATCACCCTCCTTCATGGCGATCTCATGGGAATCGTGCGGGCGCGGCGGCTGTCGCGGCTCACCCTCCGCAACATCCGGCAGAACCTGTTCTTCTCCTTCGCCTACAACGGGGCGGGCGTGCCCATCGCGGCGGGGATCCTCTATCCCGCCTTCGGCATCCTGCTGTCGCCCATGGTCGCGGCGGCGGCCATGGCCCTGTCGTCGGTGAGCGTCATCGCCAACGCCCTGCGTCTCCGCCAGGCCCGGATCTGACCTGCTGCGGGCGGGTCACGGCCCCCGCTTCCGCCACTTCGGCAGGCCCTTGAGGGCGGCGCGATCGTAGGACACCACCACCCGGTTGCCGTCGGCGACGCTGGCATTCTCGAGCCGCAGGATCACTTCCGTAGCGCCCGAGATGCTGTCGTCCACATCGACCGCAAGGGCCTTGACCTCGCCCTTGCGGTCGGCGAGCACCTGACGCACCACGCCGAGCTGCTGCCCTTCACGGTTCACCACCACCATGTTCTTGAAATCGCTGACCGACTTGCCCTCGTATGTGGCGTCTGACGAGACCGGCACCTCGCGGAGTTCGGCGACCCAGTCGGATGCCGCCGTCGCAACGCCGCCTGCGAGCATCAAGAGAACCGCGGCAGGGGCCATCCATCTTCCATTGACCTTCATCGGAACCTCCATCATCCCCCGGTGAGAAACGAAGGGCGGCGGAGGGCGTTCCGGTCGTCCACGGGGTTCGGGCGGCGGTCAGTCCTCGTGGGATGCGATCACTTCAAGGAACGCGGCGCCATAGCGGGCGATCTTGGTCTCGCCGACGCCCGGGATTCCCATGAGCTCCGCCGTGGAGCGCGGGCGGCGTGCGGCAAGCTCGGCGAGCGTCCGATCATGGAAGATGACGTATGGCGGCAGGTTCTGCGCCCGCGCCATTTCAAGCCGCTTCTGCCGCAGCGCCTCGAACAGCGGCCTGTCCTCGCCATGGACGGCGAGCGCCGCGGGCTCCTTGCGCGACCTGCCGGACGCCGCCTTGCGTCCCGTGCGGCGGAGCGTCAGGCTGTCCTTGCGGCGGAGGAATTCGCGCCCCCGTTCGGTGATGAACAGCCCCTGATGCCCGGCCATGTCGACGCCGAGCAGGCCGAGCGCCACCAGCTGGCGGAAGATCCCGCGCCATTCGCCCTTGTCGTGGTCCGTGCCTATGCCGAAGACCGACAGCCGATCGTGGCCTGCCGCGGCGATCCGCGCGTCCATCTCGCCGAGCAGCACATTGATGAGATAGGCGACCCCGTACCGCTCCCCGGTGCGCCAGACGGCGGACAGGGCCATCTGGGCCGCGATGGTGCCGTCGAAGGTCTCGGGCGGATTCAGGCAATTGTCGCAATTGCCGCAGGGCGCGCAGCCGTCGCCGAAATATTCGAGCAGCACCTGACGGCGGCAGCGCGCCGTCTCGCACAGGCCGAGAAGGGCGTCGAGCTTCTTGTGCTCGATCCGTTTCTGCTGTTCGGGCGCATCCCCCTGCAGGATCCATTGCCGCTGCTGGGCGGCGTCGTTCATGCCGTAGGCCATCCAGGCATTGGCGTGCAGGCCGTCGCGCCCGGCGCGCCCGGTTTCCTGGTAATAGGCCTCGACGCTCTTCGGAAGATCGAGATGGGCGACGAAGCGCACATTGGGCTTGTCGATCCCCATGCCGAAGGCGATGGTCGCCACCATCACGAGGCCTTCCTCCAGCAGGAACCTTTGCTGGTTGGCCTGGCGCTCGGCGGCGGGTATGCCGGCGTGATAGGGCAAGGCGTCGATCCCTTCGCCCATGAGCCAGGCCGCCGTTTCCTCCACCTTGTTGCGTGACAGGCAATAGACGATGCCGCTGTCGCCCGCGTGGTTTTCACGGATGAAGGACAGAAGCTGGCGGCGCGGATTGTTCTTCTCGACGATCTCGTAGCGGATGTTGGGCCGGTCGAAGCCGGAGATGAAGACCCGCCCGTCGCCGAGCCGGAGATGCTCCACGATCTCCCGCCGCGTGGGCGCGTCCGCCGTGGCGGTAAGCGCGATCCGCGGCACATGGGGGAAGCGCTCGGCCAGCACGTCGAGCCGGCGGTATTCGGGCCGGAAGTCGTGACCCCATTGGGAGAGGCAATGGGCCTCGTCGATGGCGAAGAGGGCGATCTCGAGCGATGCCAGCCGGTCGAGCATGTCGGGCATGACGAGCCGCTCCGGCGCCACATAGAGGAGGTCGAGCTTTCCCGCGCGCAGGTCCCGCCAGATGGCGGCGGCCTCCCCCGGGGCGAGGGCGGAATTGAGGGCGGCGGCGCGCACCCCCAGCTGTTCGAGGGTTGCGACCTGATCCTGCATGAGGGCGATCAAGGGCGAGACGACGATCCCGACGCCCGCGCGGCAGAGGGCCGGGATCTGGTAGCAGAGGGATTTCCCCCCGCCCGTCGGCATGAGGACGAAGGCGTTGCCGCCGCCTATGACATGCTCGATGATCGCCGCCTGCTGGCCGCGAAAATCGTCATAGCCGTAGATCCGCCGCAGGATGTCGCGGGGCGTCTGCATCGCCGGTCGTTCCCCCATGGTTCGCGTGACTCGGCGCAGACCATATCATGACGGAACGGGCGCGGCACCCTTCGGCGCCGCGCCCGTTCAGGCAGACCCCCCTGGCCCGCCGTCAGAAGCGTACCCGCCCCTCGATGCCGTAGGTCCGCGGCTGGGCGAGGAAGCCGAGATCGAGGCCGAGCAGGTGGCCCGAGAACTCACGCGGGTTGTAGTCCGCGTAGTACTTCTCGTCGGTCAGGTTCTTGCCCCAGAGATAGAGGCCCCAGCTTTCGCCCTCGACGCCCACGCGGGCATTGATGAGATCGAGCGGGCCCTGCACGTCGCGATTGTCGATCTGCCAGTACTTCTTGCCGCGATGTTCGTAGTCCATGCGCAGGAAGAGGCTGAGATCGTCGGCGATGGGCTGACGGAACTGGAAGCCGGCATTGAGCTTCCAGCTGGTGGTCTTCGGCGTCTTGTTGCCCTCGTTGCCGGGGAACAAGGAAATGCGCTTGATGTCGCTGTCGGTGGTGCCGACCGCGCCGAACACCTGCAGGCCCTCGGTGAGCAGCGCCTGGGCCTCAAGCTCGATGCCCCAGATGTTCACCTTGTCGATGTTGGAGATGACCTGGGACGCCGTCGCCACATCCACGTAGAAGAACTGGAAGTCCTTCACTTCCGAATAATAGACGGCGCCGTTCAGGATCAGGCGGCGGTCGAGCCAGCTGGTCTTGAAGCCGGCTTCATAGTTGTCGAGGGTCTCGTCCTCGAACATGGTGCCGGTATTGTTGAAGCCGCCCGAACGGAAGCCCTTGGAGTAGCTGCCGTAGACCAGGCGATCGTCGTCGATGTTCCAGGTCAGCGTCACCTTGGGCTGGAGAGAGTCGAAGGTGTGCTTGCGGGTCAGATCGTTGACGAGGTCGTCCTGATGCCGCTTGTCCTCGTCATAGCGCAGGGCGCCCGACAGGACGAGGCCGTCCACGATGTCGTAGTCGAACTGGCCGAACAGCGCATAGGCGTCGTTGTTGTTGTCCTCGCTGATGACGAGGAACGGGTCGTCGATCTGGGCGGTGCTGCCCGTAAGGTCGATGAACGCGCGGGTCAGGAGCTGCCGGTCGGTGCGGATGTAGTAGGCGCCGACGATCCAGCGGAAGCGCTGGTCGTCGGGGGAGACGAGGCGCAGTTCCTGGCTCAGGAGCTTCACGTCCAGATCCTGGCCCTGGCCGACGCCGAGGTCGAACAGGAACGGCACGCCCTGATTGGTGAAGTCGAGGTCGCCGCGGTTGTTTTCGGTCAGATCCGTGTAGCCCGTGATCGCGGTGAGCGTCGCGAAGGGAAGCTCCACGTCGGCCTTGAAGGTGAGCTCCAGAATGTCGCCCCAGGTCTCGCCCATGATGTTGCTGTAGGGCGGCAGGAAGGTGTTGGCGGAATCATCCGGCAGGCTGGTGTCATAGAGGCCGCCCGCGCGGAAGTCCTGATAGCTCGCGCGGAAGTCGAGGTTCACGTTCTCGCTCGCGACCACGGTGAGACGGGCGCGCATGCCGTAGTCATGGTCGATGGTGTCGACCTTCCGGTTCAGGGTGGTGTTGGTGATGCGGCCGTTGTCTTCCTTGTAGTAGCCGGCCACGCGGAACATCACCTTGTCCTCGACGATGGGGCCGGAGACGCCGCCCGCGATCTCCCAGGCGTCGCCGTTGCCGTAGCTCGCCTCGGCGAAGCCTTCGAGCTCGTTCGAGGGCTGCTTGGTGACGATGTTGACCGCGCCGCCGATGGCGTTGCGGCCATAGAGCGCGCCCTGCGGGCCCTTCAGCACCTCGATCCGCTCGATGTCGAAGAGGTTCATCTTGAACTGCTTCTGGTTGTTCTGCGGCACGCCGTCGATGACGATGGCCACGGGCGCGTCGGCGTTGTTGATCTGGGTCACGCCGCGCACGACCACGAAGGTGTTGAGATAGGTGTAGCTGTCATCCAGCGACATGTTGGGGACGAGGTCCACGAAATCCTGGGTCGTCCCGATGCCCGCGTCCTCGATGGTCTGGGCCGTGAAGGCGGTCACCTGAATCGGCACGTCCTGCAGGTTTTCCGTGCGCTTCTGGGCGGTGACCAGGATCTCTTCCAGGCCCTGGGCGTGAGCCGGAGCGCCGAGGCCGAGGGCCGCGATGAGGCCGATGGCCGTCATGCCCGCAGATTGCATGGTCCGTTTCATGTCACGTTTCCTCTTCATTCTTTGATGAGTGTTTCGATGGGCTGGAAAGGATCGTCCAGTCCGAACGCTTGTGGTCCGAAGCAGGCGAGCGCCTCGGGAGTGCGCATGGTCGGCGGGGCGCTGATGCCGATCACCTTCACCCGCTGGCCATATTTGAGGCCCTCGGTGGTGATGGGCTCCGCCGTCTCGCGGTCGAGAATGGCGATGAGGTCCGGGACGATGGCGCGGACACCATTCTCGTCCCGGGCCACCAGATGCTCGTTCTGGAACTGCACCTCCATGCGGCGGCCGCTGCCGTCTAGGGACTCCAGGATGCAGCGGCCGATGGAGAAGCCGCGCGTGGTCTCGCGCAGGAGGTCTACCACCTTGCCGTCAAAGAGGAGACCGCATTTGTTGTAGTATTCCGTGGTGCGGAGATAGGCGAAGAGCGTTTCCACCGGATTCCCCTGATGGCGCCCTTCGGCGATGGCCCGGCCGATGCCGCGGGCAAGGCTCAGGGTGCCGCGCACCGCCGTCCGCTTCACGTCGGCCCCGGTCATGGGATAGCCGGACATGGTGACGGCAAGGCCCATGCGAATGGCGACCGCCCGGCCGATATCCTCGGCCGACTTGGGATTGTCGGAGCGGATCACCACGCTTTCGTGATGGTCGTTGGTGATGACCACCGGCGAGATGGGGACGCCATAGACGTTGTAGGTCACCATCTGGATCTCGGGGAAGGCCCTGCCCATGCCGTCGGCGTCGATCACCGGAAGGCCGAGCCTCGCCGCGACCGCGATCGGATAGGTGGAATTGATGCCGCCGATCTCGGCGGGAAGGATATAGTCGCAGCGCCGGCCGGTGATGCGCTCCATCTCGGCGATCACGAGATCGGCGGCCACGGGATCCATGAGCTTCTCGACGAGCACCGTGGGCGCGCCCATGGCCGCGGCGATGAAGCAGTTGGCGTCGTCCGGCAGGTCCTCCACCCGCACCACCTCGGGCGCGCCGTATTCCCGGATCATCTGGGCCGCGAAAAGCCGGCCCGAATAGGGATCGCCGCCGCCGCCGGTGCCGAGCAGGGCGGCGCCGCGCGCAAGATCCACGAGATCGGCTATTTCGAGTTTCATGGACGCTCCTCATTCGCTTTGCGCGCCACCCCGCCCGCGGGACCGAACGACAGGTCAAGGTCGCCGACGGCGCGAACGCGCAGGCGCACGGCCCCGCCCGGAACGTACTGGAGCGGCATTTCCTCCATATCCACGACTTCGACGGTCCCTGGTGCCGCGCCCGCCGCCACTGCGTTCTCGATCGCCTCCGCCCGGGCGAGCTCCAGCGCCTGCTCGCGGCCGAGGCTTTCGTAGGAATAGACGCGATCGGTCTCGCCCCCCACCTGGGCGATGGCGGCGCCGATGGCGTTGGCGACCGCCGCATGTTCGGGAACGATGACCTCGCTCACCCCCGGCACCTCGCGGGACACCAGCACCGCGCCGCCGCCGACCAGAATGAGCGGCACCTCCGCCGCGCTGGTCTTCATGCGATCCACCGCCTCGGCCAGCTTCTGGTCGATGCGGGTCGCGGCGCGCGCGACGAGCCCGCGATCGAGATGGGCGATATGCTTCGGGTTGCCCATGATCGCGCGGCCCGAGGCGACGGCGATGTCGCTCGCGGTCAGCACCGAACCGCCGAAGACGAGGCCGTCCTTCAGCAGGTTGTAGCCGACGGATTCAGGCCCGACCTCGCTCCCGTCCTCGCTGACGCGGCTGCCGCCGCCGAGGCCGATCGCCAGGATGTCGGGCATGCGGAAATTGGTGCGCACCCCGCCGATATCGACGGTGACCGCCGATTCCCGCGGGAAGCCGTTGTCGAGGACGCCCACATCCGTGGTGGTGCCGCCGATGTCGGCGACGATCGCCCGCTTGGCGCCCGAAAGATAGGCCGCCCCGCGCATGCTGTTGGTGGGGCCGGACGCGAAGGTCAGGACCGGATAGCGCTCCACATGGGCGGCGCTCATCAGGGTCCCGTCGTTCTGGCTGATATAGAAGGGCGCGGTGATATCGAGGCCAGCGAGCGCGTCGCGGAAGGACTGCACCACCCGCCGCGACATGGCGGCGAGCGACGCGTTCATCACCGCCGCATTCTCGCGCTCCAGAAGCCCGATGCGGCCGATCTCGCCCGACAGGGTCACGTGGATGTCCGGCGCTTCATTGCGCAGGATTTCCGCCGCGCGCTGTTCATGGTCGCCGTTGATGGGGCTGAAGGCACCGGAAATGGCCGCGGCGCGCAGGCCCTTGCGGCGGAATTCCCGCGCCGCCTCGGCGACCGCCAGCTCGTCGAGCGGGGCGTTCTCGCGGCCGTCATACTGGAAGCCGCCATGGACCTGATGCACATGGTCGCCCACCGCCCGGCGCAGGCGCTCCGGCCAGTCGCAAAGGGGCGGAATGCCCCGCCCCGAAGGGAGAGCAATCCGGATCACGCCCACTTCGAGAAGGTTCCGGGCCTCGACGAATGCATTGGTGAAATGGGTGGTGCCGATCATCACCACCTGGATTTCGGAGGGTGACACCCCCGCTTCGGCCAGAACCCGCCGCACGGCGGTCATGATGCCGCCGCTCACGTCCTCTGTGGTCGGCGACTTGGTGGCGGCCAGGACCGTGCGGCCGTCCATCAAGACCGCATCCGTGTTGGTCCCGCCCACATCTACCCCGATCCGCATTTCCCCATACTCCTCATCGTTCTGGGCTGGGGCCAAGATTGCGCGGCGGGCGGTGCGGGGGTCAAAAGCGCACACGGGTGGGTAGGTGGGCGATGCGGGTAGGCGGGGAACGGGCGAGCAGGCCACCTACCCGTTCGGGTGGTGCGGGAACCAGCGCGGTCAGATCAGCATCAGCTCCCGCGCGCGGGCGACGGCGGCGCCGCGCTTGTCCACCCCGAGCTTGGCGTAGATGTTCTTGAGGTGGAACTTGACCGTATTCTCGGTCATGTCGAGGGCGCGGGCGATTTCCTTGTTGGAATAGCCGTGGGCGAGCTCGGCCAGCACCTCGAGCTCCCGGGCGCTCATGCCGTGCTCGGCGCCGCCCAGGCTGCGGGTCCAGACCCGCTCATGCCGGAGCTCCTCGAGGAGCCGCGCGATCTGGGTCTTCATCAGGCTGTCCACCCGCTCCTGCCGCTCGCGGCGGAGCGCCTGGCGAAGCAGCCCCTCCATGGCCTGGCCATGATCGAGGAAGAGCCGCACCGCCCCCTGCCCCATGCCGACGACGAGGGCGTCGCCCAGGCGGTCGAGCGCCGCGTCATGGCGGCCCATGAGGCGATAGACCAGGGCTTCCGCGATGGCGATCTCCGCGAGATGGAGCGCACGGCCGCCCGCCTCCGCCGCCTGGCGCAGGTCGTCGAGGACCACGAGGGCCTCGCCGGGCTGGCCGTCCACCACATGCAGTCCGGCGCGGGCAAGGCCCGACAGGTGATGGATGCGCCACACCCCGGGATCGTCCCGCCAGGCGCCGGGGGTGAACTGGAAATCGGGGTCGCGGGCGGCGACCGCCGCATGGTCCGGCTGGCCGGCGCGGAGATGGAGGATCACCCGCAGCGCCTGTATGAGCGGGCGAAGGCTCGAAAGCCCGCGGCGGCGCGCGGTCTCCACCCCCCGCTCCAGCTGATCGAGGGCGCCGGCGGGGCCTTCCCTCAGGAGGGCGACGGCCATGGCCGCCTCGTAGCCCGAGGCCAGGATGTCGAACCAGCTGTCATGGGCCTCCACATGGGCAAGCGACGCAGACAGGTGGCGCGCCGCGCCCTTGACGTCGCCCGTCATGTAGAGGACCCCGGCGAGCAGCACTTCGGCGATGGCCTTCTGACCGCTGTCGGTGCCGAAATTCTCCTCGGCCGTGAGCAGGGCCTCGCGCAGGGTGGCCTCCGCCTCGCGCAGGCGGCCGGTGACGATCTGCACCTGCCCGAGATGGAAATAGGCATAGTTGAGGCCGAGAATGGATCCCGCCGCACGCATTTCGCGCACCGCATTGACCGCCGCCTCCTCCACCACCGCGCAATCGCCGATGCGGAGCGCCGCGACGCAGATGATCTGCCAGTAGCAGCCGAGGCCCAGATGGTCGGCGGGGTCGATCTGGTCGCGGATGGCGCGCAGCCGTTCAAGGTCCGCGCGGCCGACCCAGCGGTCCTCGTAGCCGTCGATGATGCCGCCGATGACCACGAGGTCGCGCTGCACCCGGTAGGGATCCTCGCCCGGCGCAAGCTCCACGGGCTCGTCGCCGCAATGGAAGACGGCCCGCGCCTCGGGCAGCTCGCCGTCCTTGATGTGGAGATAGGCGCGGGCGATGCGCAGGGTGGGATGCCGGCGGAAGGCATCCATGGGCAGGCCGCGGAGCACGCTTCTGAGGACGCCGATCCCGCCATGGAGCACCAGCTCCCAGCCGCCGAGCCGCGCCACCAGCCCCGCGACCCGGGCATAGTCCCCGCTCATGCGGGCATGGCGCACGGCTTCGAGCGGGAATCCCTGCTCCTCGAACCAGCGCGATGCGGCGAGATGCAGTTCGGGAATGCGCGCGCCGTTGCGGCGGCTCAAGGTCTCGAGCAGGAATTCCCGGAACAGCAGGTGGCAGCGCAGCCAGCGCCGCTCGTCGTCGAGGGGAAGCAGCAGCGCGTTCAGCCGGTGCAGGCGGCCGAGAATGTCCCAGCAATCGCTGCGGCCCGTGAGCGCGTTGGCGAGATCGCCATTGATGCGTTCGCAGACCGCCGTCTCCAGCAGCACCTGCTGGGCGTCGGGCGGAAGATCGTTGAAGACCTGTTCAGCGAGGTAGTCCGCAAGATCGGCGCTTCGGCCCGAAAAGCTTGCGTTGAGATCGACGCTCGCCCCCGCCCCATCGAGCCACAGGCGGGCGAGCTGCAGGGCGACGCCCCAGCCTTCCGTGCGGCTCACCAGCTCATGGGTGGCGTCCATGTCGAGCTTGCCCGCGAAAAGCTCCCGCGCGTCGTCGGGTGTGAAGCGCAGATGCTCCACCCCGAGCTCCTGCACCTGGCCCTGGGCCTTGAAGCCCGCCAGCGGCAGTTCCGGCCGCTCCCGGCTGCTTAACACGAGATGGAGATTGTCGGGGCAGCGGGCGAGGATCTGCGCCACCATGCTGTCGGCGGCGCGGGAGCCCACCCGCTGATAATCGTCGAGGATGACCACCATGGGCCGCCCGTCCCGGGCGACGGCGGACAAAAAGCTGCCGAGCGCCGCAACGGGCGGCACGTCGGCGAAGGCTTGTGACGCCATCTTCTCGACGTCGCCCATCCGGGCCCCGGCGACCGTGAGGGCGAGGGTCATGAGGGCGAGAAGCTGCAAGGGATCGCCCTCGTCCTCGTCGGGAGAGAGCCAGGCCGCCATGAGCCCGCGCGCCGCAAGGTCCGCCCGCCACTGGCCGAGGAGCGTGGTCTTGCCGAAGCCCGCGGGCGCAATGACGAGCGTCAGCCGCAGATTGAGGCCGCGATCCAGCGCCGCCCGCGCCGCCGGGCGGTCCACCAGCACGGTCGAGGGCTGCGGCGGCGTCACCTTGGCCGCCGCCAGCCAGTTCATGTCCCTGAGCCCGTTCGGATCGAAGGCCGCCCCTTCGGGATCCCGCGCCGCCTCCTGTGGTTTTCTGCTTCGCACCCCGTTCAACCTCGCATCCTGCACCGCAAGATTAGGCCAGCGACAGGTCAACATAAACCCCCTTGTGCGGCGGTCTGTGCGCAATTGCCTGAGACCTCCGTCACGCGGATGTCATTGTTCCGATTGATCCTGGGCCGTCATCATGGGCCCAACAGGCGGAGATTTCGTTCGATGCGAGCAACCTTTCGCACCCTCTCCCTGTCGCTTGCCGCGCTGGCGCTCGCGGCCTGCACGGCGGCGACCGCGCCCGAGCCCGAGGCCCGCGCACGCAACGTGATTCTCTTCGTCGGCGACGGCATGGGAATTTCGACCCTGACGGCGATCCGCATCCATGCGGGCCAGCTGGAAGGGTCGCCGGGAGAGGACCATGTGCTGCCGTGGGACGCCTTCCCCCATGTCGCCCTGGTCAAGACCTACAACACCAACCAGCAGGTGCCCGATTCCGCGGGCACGGCGACGGCGATCCTCACCGGCGAGAAGACCCGGTCGGGCGTGGTCGGAATCGGCGGCGCGCCGCCGCGGGGCGATTGCGCCGCATCGCGGGGCCATGAGCTTGAGACCCTGCTTGAGCGGGCGGAGCGGGAGGGCCTTGCAACCGGCATCGTCACCACCGCCAGCATCACCCATGCAACGGCCGCCGCCGCTTATGCCCATGCCGCCGACCGGTTCTGGGAAAGCGACGCCGACATGCCGGACGCGGAACGGGCGGCGGGCTGCCGCGACATCGCCCGGCAGCTCGTGGAATTCTCCGCAGGCGATGGCATCGAGGTGATGCTCGGCGGCGGGCGCAGCCGTTTCCTGCCCGCATCCTCAGGCGGCATCCGGCAGGACGAGCGGGATCTCGTGGCGGAATGGCGGGCCCGCTACAGGGACGGCCGCCACGCGGCGGACCGCGAAGGCCTTGCCGCCGCCGATCGCGCTGGCGCGCGGCGCATTCTGGGCCTGTTCGCCGAAGGCCACATGAGCTTCGCGGCGGAGCGGGATCCCGGCGCCGAGCCATCCCTCAAGGAGATGACCGAGACGGCGATCCGCACGCTGGCGCGCAGCGAACGGGGCTACTTCCTGCTGGTCGAAGGCGGGCGCATCGACCATGCGCATCATGACAACAACGCCGCCCGGGCGCTGGACGAAGGGGTGGAGCTTGCGAAGGCGGTCGCCGCGGCGGACGCCATGACCGACGATTCCGACACCCTGATCCTGGTCACCGCCGACCATTCCCATACCTTCGTGATCGGCGGCTATCCCACACGGGGCAACCCGATCCTGGGCCTTGTGGTCGAGAACGACCGCCGTGGCGAACCGGCCGAGGCGCCCGCCCGCGCCGGCGATGGCAAGCCCTATACGAGCCTCGGCTACTATTTCGGCCCCGGCGCCACGGTGGATGAGCCCCGCGCGGAGCTGTCGGAGGAGGAAGCGACGGATCGCGAGCACCGGCAGCAGGCGGCGGTGCCGCTCACTTCCGGCAGCCACGGCGGGGAGGATGTGGCGGCCTTCGCCAAAGGGCCCCATGCGGACCGCCTTGGCGGCGTCATCGAGCAGAACGATCTCTACCGCATCATGCGCGATGCGCTGGGACTCTGAGCGCGACGCGCTGCGGCCTCAGAAATTCGCCCTGAGGCTCACCCCCCATTCCCGCGGGCGGTTGAAGTTGGCCTCATGGAAGCCGAGGCCGTAGTTGGAGTCCCCGCTCACGATATAGCGCTCGTCGGTGAGGTTCTCGACGAAGACGCGAAGCCGCCAGCGGTCGTCCGGCGCCACATAGGTGATCGCCGCATTCAGGATGTGGTAGCTCGGCTGATAGAGGAAGATGGAGTTCTGGGCATCGTTGTAGAACTTTGACCGGAACGCCCAGTCGCCGTGAAGCTCGATCTCGCCGTTGCCGCCGAGGGGGATCACGTAATCGATCGCCGCCGTCGCCTGCCATTCGGGGGCGTTCGCGAGTTTGGTGTCGAGCGTGATGATCTGCTCCGGCGCGGCGAAATTGCCGCTCGGCACGTTGAGATCGGTGTATTCGGCGTCGAGATAGCCAAGCCCGGCCGAAATCTGAAGGTTGGCCGCGGGGATCGCCGTCAGCTCCAGCTCGCCGCCGCGGATCTCCGCCTTGCCCGCATTGTCCGTGATGGGCGCGCCGAGATTTTCGAAGGTGGTTACCTGGATGTTGCTGTAATCCGTATGGAACGCCGCGCCGTTGAGGCGGAGGCGATTGCCCAGCCCCTGCCACTTGAAGCCCACTTCATAGGTCGTGAGCTTTTCGGGGTCGAAGGACAGGACCTCCGACCGCGGCTGCACATAGCGCAGGTTGAAGCCGCCCGACTTGAAGCCCTTGCTGAAGGACGCATAGGTCATGAGGGCGTCGTTCACGGCGAATTCCAGGCTCACCCGCGGCGACCAGTTGGTGAACTTCTCGCTGACCCGGGAATTGCGCGGCACCAGCGGCACCACCGCGCCGGGCGGCGCGCCGAAGATGATTTCGGATGCGGAGCCGGTCACCAGATACTGGTCGGTGAAGAATTTCTTCTTGTCCTCGGTGTAGCGCAGGCCGCCGGTGAGCGACAGGGCGGACGTGATGTCGAAAGTGGCCTGGGCATAGCCCGCCATGCTTTCATTGTCGATGTCTGCGACGTCGATGAAGATCGTGGCGAAGCTGTCGGGCAGGTCCACGACCAGCGGGTCGCTCCCCTCCTCCTTGAAGTAATAGACCCCGGCGGCGTATCGCAGGCGCCCGTCGGCGAGGTCGCCGATCAGCTGCAGCTCCTGGCTGAACTGCTCATGCCGGTAGTCGTAGTTCATGGTGTGGGTGATGTCGATGGGCGAGCCGTCCGCATCGCGGTTGAAGAAGCCGTCGGACTTGCGATAGGCGGTCAGCGACTTGATGGTGAGATTGTCCATCACCCGCCAGTCGAGAACGAGGGACGCGCCCCAGGCGTCGATGCTGGTGCCGTTGGGGCCCGTGGCGTAATTGGTCTTGAGATCCCCCGTCACCCAGTTGGCGTCCGTATAGAGGGCGTTGTCGAAGCCGGGGATGGTCACGCCCCCCGCCTGCAGCAGGTTGTAGAAGAAGGTGGCGGGGCCGAGGGCTGGATCATCCTCCCCGGTCACCCCGCGCAGGATTGAGGCCGCGTTGTTTTCCCGAATACGCGCGAAGTCGCCGGTGAGGCTCACCGTGAACCGGGGCGACGCCTCCCACAGCAGGCTGCCCCGCACCGCCGCGCGGTTCTCGTTGCCGAGATCGGTCTGGGTCGAGATCCCCGACGGCCCCGTGGGGAACGGATTTTCCGTCGGCGAGAACAGCCCGCGCACATAGCCGTTCCGGTCCTTGGACGATCCCGCGATACGGAAATAGAGCCCCTCGGCCACCGGCACATTGAGGCTGGAGCGGAGATGGAGCCGCCCGTGATCGCCCACCGTCGCTTCCGCAAATCCGCCGAAATTGGGCCCGGGGCTTACGGTGGTGATGTTGATGGCGCCGCCGATGGTGTTGCGGCCGAACAGCGTTCCCTGCGGGCCGCGCAGGATCTCCA
>CAZDSS010000019.1:0-31193 GCA_964508185.1 uncultured Sphingomonadales bacterium | reverse complement strand
GGCAGGCGGTTATTCCCGCAAGAGTTGAGGGCCGGCAGGATGAACGGCGTGGAACGCCGGGCGATCAGCTGAAATAGTCTTCCGACAGCGTCAGAAGGGATTCCGCCGAGGCATGGACATGGGCGCGCATGGCCATTTCCGCCTTTTGCGCGTCGTTCTCGAGGATGGCGTCGATGATGCGTTCATGTTCGGCGAGCGAGCGGATGCGTGTGGATTCCGCCAGCATGCGCGCATAGATGATGCGATAGATGGGCAGTTGCATCTGCGCCACCAAGCGCTCGAGCTGGGCGCTTCCCGCGGCGTCGATCAGGAAGTGGTGCAAGCGGTTGTTGGCGAGGCCGTAGCTTTCCCCGCCGTCCGGCGATTTCACCGTCCGGCGCAGCTCGTCGCGGATCTCGAGCAGGGTCTTCTTCAGGCCCTGGTCGCCGGCGATCACGGGTGTTGCAAGACGCACCACCAGCCCTTCGAGCAGCTCGCGGATGAGGAATGCCTCGAGCACGTCCTTCTTGCTGAGGCGGCGCACCGTCGCGCCCTTGTACAGGGCGAGCTCCACCAGGCCCTCGGCGGCGAGCCGCCGGAAGGCTTCGCGGAGCGCGGTGCGGCTCACATTCATCTGTTCGGCGAGATCGGGCTCGATCAGGCGCTGTCCCGGGGCGAGCTGCCCGCGCATGATTTTCTGGCGGATGCGCTCCACCGCCATGTCGACGACGCTGACCTGGCCCTGATCGCCGGTACCGCTCCCGGCGCTTGTGGCAGCGCGGCCCTTGTTGCCGGATCGCGTGCCGCCGCTGTTGCTGCGCCGGGTCTGTCTTGCGTCGCTCATGTTTTTCCTCAGGTTACGCTACTGCGCTGTTTATAACGTCGTTGCCGCCGAATACAAAGGCGCCGACCATCTCATGTCATGTTCCGCACCAGCGGCGTTGACAACCCCGAATTGATGTCGTTATCGTATGACGATATTACGGGACGAAATCATTATAGCATAAATCATCGTCCCGCAAGGTGAGGCATCGGGGAAATAACAGGGAGGGACTTTCATGGTCGAGGGCCGGAAGTTTACGGGCAAGTTGCGTCTCGGGGTGGGCACGGCGGCGATTGCCATTGCAAGCGCTTGCCCCACCATCCCGGCATGGGCTGCCAACGGGGATGGGGCCTTTGCATCGCTCGAGGAAATCGTGGTGACGGCGCGGCGCCGGGACGAGAGCATCCAGACGGTGCCGGTGGCAGTTGCCGCCTTCAGCACCGAGAATCTCGAGATGCGCTCCATAACCGATATCGCCGACCTCTCGGGGGTTGCGCCAAACCTTTACGTGTCGTCGGGGCCGTCCGGTGGCTCGGCAACCGCCAGTTTCTTCATTCGCGGCATCGGCCAGATCGACTTCGTGCCGACCACCGACCCGGGGGTCGCGGTTTATCTGGACGGCGTTTATATCGCGCGCCAGACCGGCAACGTCCTCGGCCTTCTGGAGCCGGAGCGGGTCGAGGTGCTGCGCGGGCCGCAGGGCACGCTCTTTGGCCGCAACACCATCGGCGGCGCCATCAGCATCACCAGCAAGCGGCCGACGGGCGAGTTCGGCGGCAAGCTGGAGGCGACGGTGGGCAACTATGACCGCTTCGAAGCGGCGGCACATCTGGAATTCCCCATCATCGAGGGCAAGCTCGCGGGTGCGGTTTCGGGCGCGCGGCGGGTGCAGGACGGTTATGGCAAGAGATTGCTCACCGGCGAGGACATGGGCGACCAGGACGTGGTTACCGGCCGCGCCGTTCTCAATTTTACGCCCACAGAGGATTTCTCCATTTTCCTGACCGCGGACGCCACGAGCCGCGACGACAAGGCGGTGCCCCACCGCGTGATCGGGATCGTGGAGGAGGATGAGAACTTCGAACTCCTGCGCATGTATAACGACTTCGTGGCGTCACCGCCGCCGCCCTTCGGTTTCGGTACGCCCTATCTGATCGGGTCGCCGACCTGCCCGGAATTCCCTTTTCCGGCACCAAATTGCAGCACGCCATTCGCACGGGCGAGCGGCTATGACAGCATGGCGACCGGGCCCAATGCGGGCTCGCTCGATGTCTGGGGCGTCTCGGCCACCGTGGACTGGCGCTTGGGCGATGTGTCGCTGCGCTCGATCACTGCCTATCGTGACCAGGAGGACCTGTCGGGCGTCGATTATGACGGCAGCCCGCTGCAGATCGCCGAGCAGTTATCCAACTTCAAGTCGGACCAGTTCTCCCAGGAACTCCAGCTGTTCGGCAATATTGGGGAGCGCGTGCAGTGGCTGATCGGCGGCTATTACGCCCGGGAGACCAGCGACGTCCTGTTCGAAGCCTGGTTCATGCAGCCCGGCCTTGGCCCTGCGATCAAGCTCGACAGCTCGCTCAAGACCCATTCCTATGCCGCCTTTTCCAGTGTCACTGTTGGCTTGACCGACGCCCTCAGCGTCACGGGTGGCCTCCGCTATTCCAAGGACAAGAAAAGCTTCACCGACCAGGCCGATTTCATCGCCAATCCGTTCCTCGGCGGCGCGCCCTCGTCGGTCTATGCGGAGGGGGTGGTGGATATTCCCGGCGTGGGTCCGATCCCGGCCTTCCTGCCGCCGGGCGCGGTCAAGAGCGCCAAGGACAGCTGGGACGAGATCTCGCCCAAGGCCAGTATCGAATATCGCGCCTCGGATGATATCTTCCTCTATGGTTCCTGGTCGCGCGGCTACAAGAGCGGCAGCTTCAACGGCCGCGCCCTGACGGCGAGCTCCGGGCCCCTCGCCTACGAGCCCGAAACCGTCACGTCCTATGAACTCGGCGTCAAGCTCGAGCTTCTGGACAACCGCATGCGTCTCAACATGGCGGCGTTCCAGACCGACTACAACAATATCCAGGTGACGGTCCTGATGGCGGACGGGGCGATCGTGAATACGCCCACGGTCAATGCGGGCGAAGCGCGGATCCGCGGCTTCGAGGCGGAACTGACGGCGGTGCCTGCCCCTGGTCTCCGCATCGACGGCAGCCTCGGTTATGTGGACGCGGAATTCCAGCGGCTCAATCCGCCGGCAAGCTTCCCCAACGCGCAGATTCCGTTCTCGGTGGACAGCAAGTTCGCGCAGACCCCCGAATGGACAGCGAGCCTTGGCATCCAGTACGAGGTGCCGCTCGGCAATGCGGGCAGCCTGACGTTGCGCGGCGACCTCAACCATCGCAGCAAGATCTATCCCAACGTCCCCAATGTGGAGGCGGTGGCCGACAATTCGCTGACCCTGCTGAATGCCCGGGTGACCTACCTGTCGCCCAACGAGGATTGGCAGCTGGCGGTCTTCGGCACCAACCTCACGGATGAGGAATACAAGACCTTCGGCTTCGTCGCCTTCGGGATCGCCACCGGCTACTACGGCGCGCCGCGGCAATACGGCGTCACTGTGACGCGGCGGTTCTAAAAGCGGCCTGCGTTCTTCCGAACGCAGGCGCGAGCCTCTCGCAATCGCGATCAGCTTTGGCCTTTATGGTGACTTCACCATAAAGGCCATTGCTTTTGGCAGAGAGAGAGAGAGAGCGAGAGAGAGAGAGCGGTGAGGCGGGTTCAGGAATCGTGGAAAGCGATGCGCAGCTGTTCCGCCGCATTGCGCATGGCGACGCGGGCGATCTCCAGTTGGTCGCACATGGAAAAGAAGTTGTGGACCGTGCCCGGCCAGGTCTGCTGGATCACCGGGGTGCCGGCCGCGCGGAGCCGTGCCGCGTAAGCGTCGATCTCGGGCCGCAGGAAATCATACTGGGCGGCCAGGATGAAGGTGCGCGGAAGCCCTGAGAGATCGGGCGTCAAAAGCGGCGACGCACGCCAGTCATGGCGCATGGCGGGGTCCGGCAGATAGGCGGCCTCGAGCGCCGCGACCGCCGCCGCCGGCACCGGGCCGATTGCCAAATTCCGTTCTTTCTCAGGATAGACGCCCACGAAATCCGTGGCCGGGCCGAGGAGCAGCTGGAACATCAGGGATGGCCCGCCGCGATCCCGCGCGGTGATCGCGCAGACCGTTGCAAAGGTCGCGCCGGGGGCATCGCCGCCGATGGCGATCCGGGCGGGGTCCCCGCCGAGCTCCGCCGCATGGGCCGCGACCCAGTCGGTCGCCGCAAGCGCATCTTCAAGTCCCGCCGGGACCGGATGCTCGGGCGCCAGGCGGTAGTCTGCATTGACCACGATGGTCTCAGCGGTACGGCAGAAATGGCGGCAATGAGCGTCCGCCGTATTGACGCTGCCGCTGGTGAAGCCGCCGCCATGGAAGAACAAAAGGACCGGGAGCGGACGTTTTGCCGCATCCGGCCAGTAGATCCGGGCGGCGATCCCGCCCTCGGGCGTTGGAATGGTGAGATCGCGCAGGGCGCCGACGGGCAGGGCCGCCGGGTTCCACATGCCGGGCGCGATCTGTTCGAACATCACGCGGAACGCCACGGGGTCGAAGCCCGCCCCGAAGACCTGTGTTTCATGCATTCCGCGCAGCATGGCCGCCACTTCGCCGTCGAGCGCCGGCGGATGGGCGGCGTCGACGGGGGCGGCGGTCATCAGACCACCGCCGTCGCTGCCGTTTCCCGCTCCTGGACCAGCTCTTCGGCCGTGAAGAACGGGAGGGTGATGGCATAGACCTTGAGGTCGGTCTCAGCCGTCGCCCGGAGATCCTCGCCAGCCGCAAGTTCGATGGCCGTCCCCTTGAGCAGTCGTTCACCGCTGTCGAGCACTGCCTCGCCCTCGAGCACATAGAGGAGCCGCGGCGCCTGGGGCGCGCTTTCATGCCAGGCCGCTCCCGCCGCAACCTGGGTCATGGCGATGGCGATCAGGCGCTCGGTGAAGACGCCGAGAGTGCAGCGTGTCACACCCGGCTGGTCGGGGTCCGGCAGCCAGTTTGCGTTGGCCGGGTTCATCACCACGGGGTGGGGATAGCGCGGCTTCGGATAAACCACGGGCTTGCCGTGGATATGCTCCCACAGCGCCTCATAGCCGTCCTGGTTGGCCTTGACCCCGGGCGGCAGGTTGCTGCGCTGGTGGCGATAGAAGACGCCGTCGCGGAACTCGCCCAGCTTGATCATTTCCTCATAGGCGCGGAACAGCTGCGAATAATGGGTGAACCCATCGCCGTTGGCGCCGCCGAACTGCAGCAGGAGAACGAGGGAATCCGTCGAATCAATGGAGTAATAGGAGCCCTCGCCATAATAGCCCACCTCGCCGGGATTGAGGTCGAGCCCCTTGCCGTCGCCGAAGCGGCCTTCAAGGCAGAGCCGGATCTGGTCGAAGTTATGGCGGTGACGCGGGCTCTTGAAGCGCCCCGGCGAGCGCGCCAGCGTGAATTCGTAGTTCTGAGGCGAGCACGGCACGCCCTGGAGCAGGCGTTTGAATTCGATATTGGGCTCGCGATGTTTGGTGTCCGATCTTTTGAACGGAACGTCGCGGTCATGCACGATGCGCATTGCTTGATCTCCCGAATCGTCGTACGATCTCATATTATCAAATGCCGAGACGAATGCAAGCAGGAGGGTGTTTCATGAGACCGCGGGATCAGTTTGCCGAGGGCGGCACGCTTGGCGATTTCATCGGCCGGATGCGCGATCTCCTCGGTGCCGACGGGGTGAGCACGGATCCGGGTCTCCTTGACCTCATGTCGGTGGATTTCAGCGAGATGGCGGGCGAGCGTGCCGCCGCCGTGTTAAGGCCGCGGAGCACCGAAGACGTGGTTGCTATCGTCACTGCCGCGGCGCAGTACCAGGTGCCGTTGATCCCTCGCGGCGGCGGCATGTCCTATACGCTGGGTTATGTGCCGTCGCGCCCTGGGTCGGTATTGCTCGACATGCGCGGAATGAACCGCATCCTCGACATCGATCTCGACAATCTGGTGATCACGGTGGAGCCCGGTGTCACCTGGGCCGAGATCCATCAGGCGCTGGCCCCCACCGGCTATCGCATCGGTTTCGAGGGCACCATGTCGGGGATCCAGGCGACGGTGGGCGGCGGCCTCGGCAACAATGCCGTCGGCCATGGCCGGGGCGTGATCGGCGATCATCTTTTGGGGCTTGAGGTGGTCCTGCCCGATGGCCGCGTGATCCAGACCGGCGGCCGCGCCACCTCACCCGACTGTCCCACCATCCGCGGCTTCGGGCCGGATTTCACCGGTGTCTTCATCCATGACGCCGCCGCCTTCGGCATCCGCACCAAGGCGAGCTTCCGGCTGGAGCGGCGACCGGGGGGCATCGCTTTCGTCTGCCATGGTTTCAAGGACCCCTTGGACCTGACCTTAGCCCTCTGCGACACCGAACGCCTCGGCGTCACCACGTCCAACATGGCGTTCTCGCGCTATCACCATGGCGTCTTTGCGGGCCAACAACCGGACGCGGCGGAGCGCCGGGCTTTCATCGCCGCCCTCAACGGGGCGTTCCCGTCACGGATTCAGTTCGCCCGCGCCCTCATGACCCTCGCACGGTCGCGCAACATGAAATTTCTCGAGCCTTGGCCCCATTCCACCCTCACTGTGATCGAGGCCCATGACCAGGCGAGCGCCGCCCGGGCCGCCCGCGCCGTGCGCCGGGTGATGCGGAGCCATGGCGGCCGGCGGCTCAACGAGTCGCTGGGGATCGTGGTTCATGCCCAGCCCTTCGTGCCCATCGACAAGTTGATCGTGGGCCGCGACGGGGAATGTTCCTTCCCGTCGAACTTCACCGTGCCCTTGGGACGGGCGAGCGATCTGGTCACCGCCTGTGACGCCTTTTTCGCCGCCAACCGGGAGGAGATGGAGCGTCATGGCGTCACTGCCACGCGGCTCTTTCTCACCTTCAAGGGCATGTTCGGGCTGGAGCCCATCCTCTATTGGCACGACCGCATGAACCCCTTGCGCGCGTCCGTCCTGTCCGACGCCAATCGCGACAAGTGGGGTAGCCGTCCCGCGGCCGAGGAACGCCGTGCCTATGCCCTCGACTTGCGGCGGCGCATGGTGGCAACGCTGGATCGCTTGGCGCCCATGCATTTCCAGACGGGGAAATACTACGATTATCGCGGCGCCCTTGCATCCGCCGCGGAATGGAGCCTGGTCGACGGCTTCAAGACCATGATCGATCCCGGCCGGATCATGAATCCAGGAGCCATGGGTCTCGATTGACGGCCGCCGCGGGCTGCCCGGCGGTCTTCCGCGCATGGTCGCGATATTGCCCGGGCGACATGTTGTAGCAGCGCTTGAAGGCCTTGATGAAGCTCGGCACCGAGGCATAGCCCACGAGATCGGCGATGGTGGCGACGTCGTAGGGCGTGGAGGTGAGAAGGGACGCGGCCGAGTCCAGACGGTGAAGGGTGATGTACCGCCCGGGCGGCATCCCCATGACGGCGCGGAACTCCACCGTGAAGGCGGAGCGCGACAGGCCCACCCGCTCCGCAAGATGGGTCGCCGTCCAGTCGGTGGCGAGAGATGCGTGGATCAGCATCAATGCGCGGGCGATCTGCGGCTTGGCGAAGCTTTTGGCGAGCGCCGCGCGCAGGGCAGGCTCGTTGAAGCGGGCGAACAGGATTTCCGCGAGCAGCAGATTGAGCAGGCGGTGGGCGATGACCGGGCAGGCTTCCCGCGCCTTGCGGGCCTCGCGTTCGAGCAGGGCGGTGATGGTTTCCGTTTCGGAATCCCTTCCGAACTCCTCCCGCCGCACCACCAGCACCTCGGGCAGGATGCGGGCGACGGTGGCCCGGGCCACATCGTCCCAGGCGCCGATGGCGGCGCAAAAGACGGTGCGCGGCCCGTCCCCCCCATGGCGCATCATGTAGGTTGCCAGGGGCCGCCGCCGGATCAACTCCGTCACCGGTTCGTCGACGGCGTCGAGCGCCGAGCAGAGGCGATGGGCCGCGCCGCGCGGGATGAGCGCCACGTCCCCGGCCTCCAGCCATTGTGGTGGCTGTCCCTCCACCTCGAGCCAGCAGCCGCCCTCGCGGAGCGCGAAGACCACGGCGCGGGGCAGCGGCGGCACCCGGCCGCTCCAGGGCGCACCGCAGATCACCAGCCCGAATTCGGAACTGCGGAACCGTGCCTTGGATAGAAACTGCGTCATATGCATGCCTGCCTCCCCACAACAACACATTGGCCCAAGCTTAACCGGCTTCGTCGCCTCGGCAAATGATTTCGTCTGACGATCATGATATTTGTTCTCCCGGATGTCGCTCGTCCCGCGGAATTAGAGAGGATCCCGAACATTTGGATAACAGGTGCTAACGGCGGGGCATGGCCGCGCCGGGCTCGCGCGGTGATAATGAGCCCTCGAACAAGGACAACAAGAGGCTTCCTTTATGATTAATCTGAAATTTGCCCAGGACATCGTCAACCGTGCGGTCGCCGAAGCGGCTGCGCAAAATCTCCCGGTCTCGGCCGTGGTGGTCGACGCGGGCGGCAACATGGTGGCCGGTGCGCGCATGGACGGCGCGGGCTATCTCAGCTGGCAGGGCGCCTTCAAGAAGGCCCGGACGGCGGCCGGCATGGGTTTCCCCACCGAGGCAATCTCCGGGATGGCGGCGCAGGATCCGCTGATCGCCGCCGCGCTTCATGGCGACGCCGATTTCTTCATCCTGCCCGGCGGCATCCCGATCATGAAGAATGGTGCGGTGGTGGGCGCGGTCGGGGTCGCCGGCGGCATCTATCACCAGGACCAGGCGATCGCCGCCAAGGCGCTCGAAGCCCAGATGGTCGATTCCTGAGGGCGACGCCCTCGATCGCGAAGGAGGTCGGACATGAATTCCATTGTGCAGAGTGTCAAGGGCGACGCCCTCGCCCGCGGCCTGCCCATACCGCGGCAGTCGCCGGAAAATGGCTATGACCAGAACTGGTATCCCATCTGCTATTCGTCGGAAGTGGTCGAGGGCAAGATCTTCGGCACCGAGTTCCTCAACGGTCGCGTGGTGGTTGTGCGTGACCGCGACGGCAAGGCCCAGGTTCTAAGCGCCTATTGCCGCCATCTCGGCGCCGACTTGAGCGACGGCGAGATCGTCAACGGCACGCTCCGTTGCCCCTATCATCACTGGCGCTACGACCAGCAGGGGCAATGCGTCGCGACGGCGGTCAAGGACGGGCCGCCCGCCGGGGCGCGGCTCTTCCGCTTCCCGACTCGCGAGGCGTTCGGCTTCGTCTGGGCTTTCAATGGCGAGGAGCCCTTGTATGAGGTGCCCCATTTCGCGCTGCCGGAAGAGGAACTGGCGATCCGGACCGAGTTCTCGGTCCTCACCGAGCAGGATCATTTCATCCCCTATTCCAACTCCTCCGACATCCAGCATCTGATGGCGGTTCATCAGATCCAACTGGAAGTCAATCCCGAGGAGGTGGAGATCTCGACCCATCACATGCACTATTTCCAGACCATGGTGATCCCGGGGATCGGGCCCATGAAGCAGGAAGTGCATGTGTTCGGCACCAACTGCGTCCAGTTCATGACCCATTTCATGGGCCGCCCGGTCTTTCAGATGTCCGCGGGCAAGGCGTTGCCGGGTAACCGCACGCTGTCGACCCTGATCGTGGGCACGCCAAAAAGCAACGGGACGCAGGAGGAGGATGAGCTGGTCGATCTCGCGCTCACCGAGGGGATCCGCTTCGGCCACAAGCTGTTCAGCGAGGACGAGGCGATCATGAAGCATCTGCGCTTCCGCCAGGATCTCCTGACCCATTCGGACCGCATGCTCGCACGTTATCTGGAATATGTGCGGAACTATCCGCGGACCAGCGTCGCCTGCGACATGATCGCCTGACGCCGATCCGCGGTCTTCAAGGCTTCCACCTGCCGGGTGAACGGGACCTTTCGGTCTCGTTCACCTTTTTTGTGGCCGCTCAGAGCTTCGGCGGCTCGGCGTTCGGGTCGTTCTGCAGATAGTAGTCCACATAGCGGTGGAAGTACTGGTTGCCGCGCTCGTTGCGGCCGAACACCACCGTGTCGATCGCGCCCGATTCCAGCCCCTTCTGCACGTCGAGGCCCAAAAGATAGTCCTCGTTGTTGGTGACGTCGCGGAAGAAGGTGATCATCTGTTCGACCTGCGCCGCTTCCGCATCGTCCGCCGGGGGCTTGGCGCTCACATAGAGAAGATAGGTGGTGTTCTTGTCCGGCGTCGGCCCCGGCATCAGCTGGGCGATCTGGCCGATCTCCGGCGCGAGGAAGATCGAGATGTTGGGGAACAGGGTGCGGACGAAGTCGAAGCCGTTGTTCTCCATCTCGCCCCACTTCTCCCGCGGCACGTCGCGCAGCTTGGGGATGCTGGTCTGGGCGTAGGCCGTCCGCATGTGGGGCCCGTAGGCCTCGTAATGCATGACGTTGGAATAGGTCCGCGGGTGGATGGTATTGGGGTGCGCCGCCGCGAAGTGATAGCCTTCGAGATAACCGTCATAGGCCACCTTCCAGTTGGCGCCGTGGATCACCCGCGTGCCGCAGAAATGCCAGTCCTTGAGATTGAGCCGCTCAAGATCGGGCAGCATGCCGCCGAGGAACTTCTCGAGCTCCATGGGCATGCCCGGGGTCAGGATGACGAAGATCATGCCCGCCTTCTCGTCGCACGGAAGCTCCCGCAGGTTCCGGGAGCTCGTGTCGATGTCGCCGAACTTCTTGCGGTCGGCGATGGCGATCAGGCGGCCGTCATTGGCGAAGGTCCAGCCGTGATAGATGCAGGTGAAGCGGTTGCAGTTGCCATGCCCCTGGCGCGCGACCGGCGCGCCGCGATGGGGGCAGACATTGAGGAAGGCGCGCACCTTGCCGTCCTTGCCGCGGGCGAGAAGGACGGGCAGGCCCAGGGCGTCCATGGCCTTGTAGTCGCCCGGATTGGGCATTTCGCATGAGAGCGCCAGCATCAGGGGCAGGCGCTTGAAGATCAGATCCATCTCCCGCTGCCAGCGATCGGGATCGAGATAGACGGAGGCGGGCAGGACCATGGGCGCGTCCGCCTGGTCCGTGCTGTTGGTCTCCACATAATTGAACAGCGCCTCGGCCGCCGCCTGATAGTCGGTTTCAAGCCGATCCATGTCTCATGTCTCCCAAGATTGATCCAGGACGAGCTCCCCACCATGAAGTTTAGGCCGGGAAACGCCCGTCGCAAGCTCACGAAGTTGAGAGATATGCAGGAATCCGCACGTCCCAGGGATGCGCCGCCTCGATGGCGGCGGCAAGACGGATGAGCATCGCTTCGCCGTTCATGGGGGCGGCGAACTGGACGCCGATGGGGAGGTTCTCCGCCGTGCGCGTCCAGGGCACGGACATGGCGGGCTGGCCCGTGACGTTGAACAGGGGGGTGAAGGGGCTGCCCTCGAAGATCTTCGCCGTCCAGCCGAGGGCGTCGAGATCGGGATCGTCGGCATTGAACAGCCCGAGGGGGGGCGGCGGCGCGGGCAGGGTCGGGGTCAGCAGCAGGTCGTAATTTTCAAAGAACCGCCCGACGCTGCGGGAGACCGCATTGCACATGTAGAGCGCGCCGATGAGGTCGCGGGCGCTGCGGCTCGCGCCGAAGCGGTAGCAGGCAAGGCTCGTATGTTCCAGATGATCGGCGTCGATGGGGCGGCCCGTCGCCGCGCTGAGGCTGTCGATCCAGGCGGCGATATGGGACGACCAGATGACCGCGTTGGCATGGACGAACGCCTCCCAGGAAATGCCGAGCTCGGGCCGCGCTTCCTCCACGATCGCGCCGAGATCTTCGCAAAGCCGCGCCGCTTCCTCGACCGCCGCCCGCACCACGGGGGCAACGGACGCCCCGTTCCAGGGCGCGGTGGTGAAGGCGATGCGCGGCCGTCCGACCGGCCTTCCCACCTCCTCAAGGAAAGGCCGCTCCGGCCGCTCGATGACATAGGGGTCGCCCGGTTCCGCGCCCGCGGCGATATCGAGCGCCGCGGCGCTGTCGCGCACGCTTCGCGTCACCACATGCGACTGGCTGAGGCCGCTCAGATACTCCGCCGCGCCGGGGGCGGAGCTCAGCCGCCCGCGGGTCGGCTTCAGGCCGAAGACGCCGCAGCAGGACGCCGGAATGCGGATGGAGCCGCCGCCGTCATTGGCTTCGGCGACGGGCGCCATGCCCGCGGCCACCGCCGCCGCCGCGCCGCCGCTGGAGCCGCCCGCCGAATGGTCGGGGTTCCAGGGATTGCGCGTCGGGCCGTGGAGCAGGTTTTCCGTGGTCAGGTTGAAGGCGAATTCGGGGCTCGCCGTGCGGCCGAGGGGCAGGAGCCCCGCCGCCCGGTAGCGCCGCCACAGGCTGCTGTCGTATGCGGCCCGCATGCCCCGGCCGAGGCGGCTTCCCGCCTCCGACAGGCGGCCCTCCGGCACCCCGCCCACGTCCTTGAACAGGAAGGGCGCCCCGGCGAGAGGGCTTGCGCTTGCGGTCAGCGGCAGTCCGCCGGGTTCGTCGTCATAGGTCTCGATGACGGCGTTGATCGGGGGATTGAACCGGGCGATGGCTTCGCGCGCGGCGGCCATGACCTCGGCCGGGCTCACTTCCCCGGCGCGGATCAGGTCGGCGATGGCGATGCCGTCAAGGCATGCATAGTCCTGCGGCGTCATGACGTCTCCTCATGAGGTTGTTCCGCAGGCCGGTGATCATGGCTTTTTCGTTATGGCCGCAGCATAGACGAGCGGATCCGCGGTGAAAAGCCCCGCTCAGAGAATCTCGCCCAGAAGCCCGTAATGGCAGGCCTTGGCCACCGCATGGGTGCGGTTGTTGGCGTGGAGCTTGCGCATGGCGTTCTTGAGATGGAACCGCGCCGTGCTCTCCGACCGGGCGATGATGTCGCCGATCTCCCGCTCCGTCTTGCCGAGGGCGGCCCAGCGCAGGCATTCGATCTCCCGCTCGCTGAGGCGCGCCGAATCCGCGTGCCGCTTCGCCATGGCGGCCACGTGACGTTCCGCAAGCTCGGCGAGGAAATGATGGGCCAGGAAGAACAGCTCCTGCCCCTTGTCCTCGAGATGGCTCCTGAGGTCGAGCGCGGGATCGGTGGTCATCCAGCTGATGAGGCCCGCATCTCCGAACGGCCGGTGCACGGGCGTGGTGATCCCGCCCGCAACCCGGAAGCGGCGCAGGAAGCGCATGATGGCCGCCTGGCGCTGCGCCAGCGGCCCGCGCCGCGCGAACATGCGCGGATCGTCCGTCCGCCATGCGAAGGGCCGGTGCTCCCGCCGGGAGAAGTTGGTCACCGGGCAATGGGCATGCATGTCGTCGATGACGATGGTCTGCAGGCCGCCGTCATGGGCGACCCAGCTTTGGACGAAGGCCGCCTCACGGGAATCTTCCGGCAGGGGGCGGCCCAGGGCGTCGATCCGCGGCACCACGCCGATGACGTCGAAACCAAGGCGCAAGGCCGCCCGATGAAGGAGTTCCAGGGCCGCATGGACGCTGTCGCTGCCCCGCAGCTCCGCGACGAAGTTCCGGCATATGGTCATGTCCGAAGTCTCCCCGCTGCTTGTTGGCGTCTCCCGTTTTCCGCGAATTATAGGGCGCGCCGGCGGTGGTTCACAGCAAACCATGGGGATTTGGGGCGAGATCTACCCGAAAGGATAGCTTCCGCCCCCCGACTTGCGGCGTCAGGCTGGGTCCCGACTGCGAAAAGGAGAAAAATTTACGGGGGACTGGGAGTTGGCGAAGAACCGCGGCGCAACTTCGCGCCGCCGACAATGTCGCAAGAACTTGGGAGGTCCGAACATGTCTCTTCAGCACCGCCGCCCGGCCTATGGCGCGGGCACCGTTACGGGTCTGGGACTGGTGATCGCTCTGTCGGCGGGAATGGCGTTCCCTGCCGCCGCGCAGGAACGCCCGCAGGAACGGGGGCAGCGCGCCAGCAGCTTCTCCCTTGAGGAAATCCTCGTCACCGCGCGCCAGCGCGAGGAATCGCTGCAGACCGTGCCCGTCGCCGTCTCCGCGCTGGATGCCGCCTTCATCGAGCAATCCTTCACCCAGGAGGTGCGCGAGATCGAGAAATACATGCCGAACGTGGAGCTGGGCCGCATGCAGTTCGCGGGGGGCGCGCTGACCGCCTCGATCCGCGGCGTGAGCTTCGCGGACCTCGAGCGCAGCTTCGAGCCGGCGGTGGGCGTGTCGGTGGATGGCGTCTTCCTCGGCAGCAACACGGGCGCCATGATCGACATGTTCGACATCGAGTCGATCGAAGTGCTGCGCGGGCCGCAGGGGACGCTCTTCGGCCGCAACACCATCGGCGGCACCATCAACGTGCGGCGGAGCCGCCCCACCGGCGAATGGGGGATCAAGGCCTCCGCCACCATCGGCAGCTACGGCCGCAACGACTACAAGGTGATCGCCAACGCGCCGGTGGTCGAGGACGTGCTCGCCCTCAAGCTCGGCGCCTACTCCATGAACGGCGATTCCCATACCCGCCATTACCTCACCGGCAAGCGCGAGGACGGGCCGGACAAGCTCATCCTCATGGGATCGCTGCTGTTCACGCCGACGGACCGGTTCGAGGCGCAGCTTTCGGTCGATTACATCGACGATGATTCGACCTATCCCAACCTCATCAACCTGTCGCTTCCCGGCCAGGCCTTCTGCGACGGGTTCGGCGGCTGCGCCGACACGTCCTGGTTCGTGGCGCGGGATCGGGGCTTCAAGGTCGCCTTCACCGAAAAGCCGTTCAAGGCGACGATCGAAAGCGTCAACGTCAATTTCCGCATGAAATACGACCTCGGCTCCATCGCCATCGAGTCGATCACCGGCTACATCGACAGCGAGGACAGCCTGTCGCAGGAGAACACGGGGACGCCCGACATCGGCGGCCTGCCCCTCTTCGTCGCCGACCGCGACCAGACCAGCGAACAGTTCAGCCAGGAACTGCGGGCGGTGAGCAGCTACGACGGCTGGTTCAACTTCGTCGCCGGCCTCTACTATTTCAAGTCGGAATACGACCTTTCGGCCCAGACCCTCTATGTCCTCGGCGACGTCGCGGGCGAATTCAGCGCCGGGCAGGATCTGGAATCCTACGCCGCCTATGCGGAGGCCTATTTCAATCTCACCGACCAGACCCGCCTCACCCTCGGCGGGCGCTACACCTACGAGAAGAAGGAGTTCTATATCGTCACGCTGGACACCTTCCAGCCTGCGCCCTGGCCGGTGCTGTTCGAATGCCCCGACGCCTCGCTCACTGATCCGGCCCTCGCCGCCTGCCGGGATCCCGAGGAAAGCTGGAAGAAGTTCACGCCGCGCATCACCCTCGACCACAGCTTCTCGGACGACCTCATGGTCTATGCGAGCTGGGCGCGCGGCTACCGGAGCGGCGGCTGGAACGGCCGCGCGCAATCCACGACCTCGATCGGCCCCTATGATCCCGAAACCGTGGACAACTACGAGATCGGCCTGCGCAGCGAGCTCTTCAACAATCTCGCGCGCCTGAACCTCACCGCCTTCCATGCGGACTACAAGAACAAGCAGGAGGAGGTCATCACGCCGTCGCCCCTCAATCCGCTGGCGACGGAGACGACCGTGCGCAACGCCTCGTCCGCCCGCATCCGCGGGGTCGAGATGGAGCTGCAGGTGATCCCCACCGAGCGCCTGCGCCTGCGCAGCGCCGTCGGATATCTCGACGCCAAGTACAAGTCCTTCATCGAGCAGGGGGTGGATGTTTCCGCCGAGCGCAACCTGCGCTATGCCCCCGAATGGACCATCAGTGTCGGCGGCGACTACATCATTCCGGTGACTGCGACTGGCGGCGACATCATCATCGGCGCCAACTACAAATGGACGGACGACTTCACCACCTCGCCGGTGAAGGATACGAGCGGGCTCGACCGCGACGTGATCCAGAGCTACGGCACCTTCGACGCCTCCATCTCCTACGAGGGGCCGATCACCAGCAACGGCGCGTCCTTCCGCCTGTCTGCCTTCGTCAACAACGCCTTCCACGATTCCGGGCGGCTGTTCCGCACGCTGAATGGCGGGCCCTTCTGGTTCGGCGATCAGGAGCCCGGCCGCACCTGGGGGCTCGAGCTGCAGCTCCGCTACTGATCCGAGGTGACGTGATGCGCAACCGTCGTGTTCTGCTCGTGCGCTATCCCGAAGGTCTGCCGCGGGAAGAGGATTTCGCCCTCGACGAAGCGGAGGTTCCTCCGCTTCGCGAGGGGGAGTTCCTCATCCGCAACCTGTACCTGTCGCTCGATGCGGGCTTCCGGCAATGGATGCGGGAAGGGGCGGGGGACAATTATCTCTCCGCCATGCCCCTCGGCCAGCCGGTGATGGGCATCACGCTCGGCCGCGTGGAGGAAAGCCGCAACCCCCGCTTCCGGGCGGGGGATCATGTGCTCGGCCGCAATCGCTGGGAACAATTCTCGGTGAGCGACGCCGGCGATTTCACCGCGCCCTTCGTGCCGGACCCTGATCTCCCGCTCCATTATTACGCCGGGATCCTCGGGCCCACGGGTCTCACGGCCTATTTCGGCCTGATGGACATCGGCAATCCGCAACCCGGCGAGACGGTGGTGGTGAGCGCCGCGGGCGGCGCCGTCGGCACCGTCGCCGGCCAGATCGCCAAGGCCCTCGGCTGCCGCACCGTCGGGATCGTCGGCAGCGACGACAAGGCGCGCTGGCTCGAGGACGAGGTCGGATACGACATCGGCCTCAACTACCGGGCTCCGGCCAGCATCTTACGGGCGCTCAAGGATGCCTGCCCCGAAGGAATCGACGTCTATTTCGACAATGTGGGCGGCGAGATCCTGGAAGCCGCCATGGGCAATCTCAAGGTCGGCGCGCGCATCGTCCTCTGCGGCATGATCGCGAGCTATCACGACGAAACCCCGCCCCCGGGCCCGCGCAACATGTGGGAGGCGATCACCAAGCGCGCGACCCTCAAGGGCTTCATGGTCACCGACCAGCTGCCCCGCTATGGCGAGGCCCTGACCCGGCTTCGGGAATGGATCGCCGCCGGCCAGATCCGGAGCTTCGACCAGATCCATGACGGGATCGAAAACACCCCTGCTGCCTTCTGCGGCATGTTCCGGGGGACGAACTTCGGAAAGGCCCTCGTCCGCCTCTGAAAATATTTTAAGCTTAAACTATTCCCCTGCGGCCGGAATGCGGATAATATATGCAAACGTATTGATTCCGGTTGTAGGGGAATGTTCATGAGGTGGCCTGCCAAGCGTATCTCCGAAAGCTCCGCCAAGAGCTTCGGAATGTTCGAGAAAGCCATGGGTCTGATGGCCCAGGGGAAGGATGTGATCTCTCTGGCGGTGGGCATGCCCTTCGCGGACACCCCGCAGCATATCAAGGACGCGACCAAGAAGGCGCTGGACGAGGGCAAGGTCCATTACAGCGATTTCCGCGGCCTGCCCCATTTCCGCGAGGCGCTGGCAAAAAAGGTCCGCGAATATAACGGCATCGAGGCGACGGCGGACGAGATCCTCGTCACCAATGGTCTCACCCACGGGTCCTACGCCGCCTTCATGGCGGGGATCGATCCGGGCGACGAGGTGATCCTGCTTGAACCCTATTACCCGCAGCACATCAACAAGATCGAGATGGCGGGCGGAAAGATCGTCATGGCGCCGCTTGATCGTGATGACAATTTCCGCATCCGGCCCGACTGGATCGAGGCCAGGATCACGCCGAAGACGCGCATGATCGTCCTCGTCAATCCGGCCAATCCCACGGGCCGCGTCTATACCCGCGAGGAGCTGGAGGGGCTGGCGGCGCTCGCCATCAAGCACGACCTTCTGGTGCTGTCGGACGAGGTCTATGACTACATCCTCTATGACGGCAACAGGCATGTGAGCATCGCGTCGCTGCCCGGCATGCGCGAGCGGACGATTACCCTTTTCGCCTTCACCAAGGCCTATGCCATGGACGGCTGGCGCCTCGGCTATGCCGTCGCGGACAAGAGCTTCATGCCCGCGCTGCTCAAGATCACCATGAACGACGCGACGCATGTGAACACCTTCATTCAGGAAGGCGGCTATGCGGCGGTGACCGGTCCCCAGGACTGCCTCGACGTCATGCATGCGGAGGACGAGCGCAAGCGCGCCCTCGTCGTGCGCAGCCTCAACCAGATGCCGGGCGTGAAATGCGCCCCGCCCGAAGGCACCATCTATGCCTTCCCCGACGTGCGCGGCACGGGCATGAGCTCGGCGGCGCTCGCGGAAGCCATCCTCGACAAGACCCATGTGGTGGTGGAGGCCGGCTCCTTCTATGGGCCCGCCGGCGAAGGGCATCTCCGCATCTGCTTCGGCGCCCAGTCCTATGAGCGCATGGAAGAAGCCATGCGGCGCCTTGCGGGCTTCTTCAGCTCGCTCTGATCCAGCGGCACCACCTGTTTCGATGAACGCCCTCCGGCTCCGGCCGGGGGGCGTTTCTATAACTGCGCGAGATTGACTCGTCGCCGCGCGCTACTTATGAGATGCTTCCGGCAGCGCGGGAACCAAAGGGGGGAGGGGTCGCGTGACGGACATCCTGATGATCAGTCACCTGGTGCCGAACGACAACGGCTCCGGAGTGCAGCGTCGCGCGGCCGCCCATCTCAAGGCTCTCACCGAGCGGTTCAATGTCCATCTTCTGGTCTTCGAAGCCCAGCCGGTGGAGCATACGGAGGCCCAGCGGGCGCTCCTTGCACGCTGCGCGACCGCGATCGTGCTTCCTGCGCCGGAACGGCCGCGGCCAAGCCTCGTCAACGTTCCGCCCTTCGCCATCATCGCCGAGCTTCTCGAGCCGACCACTGCCCGGATGGTGCCGGCGGACGATCTGCTGCAAAGGGCGGTCGCCCGCCTGCCCGTGCAGGAGTTCGCGGCAACCTTCTGTTTCCGCATTCGCTCAGGTCTCGTCTTCCGGCGCCTGCGACAGGTCGCTCCTCTCGAGCCCGGCCGGTGCATCGTGGATTTCGACGATATCGAGTCCGTCGTCGCCTTGCGGTCGGAAAGCTATGCCCCGAAAAGCCGCGGATTCGAGCAGACGGTCATCGACCGCCTGAAGATCGGCAAGATCCGCCGCGTCGAGAAGGACTTTCTCGCAGAATTCGATGATGTCCTCGTGTGCTCCGAAGCGGACCGGCGGGCCCTGACGGATACGGGGCCCCGGGCGCGCATCCATGCCATCCCGAACAGCGTGCCGATTCCGTCTCTCGTCCAATCGGCGGGGTCGAGCGAGCGTGCGAACATCCTGTTCGTGGGGACCATGACCTACGGGCCCAATCAGGATGCCGCCACATGGTTCTGCCGGGCGATCCTGCCGCGCATCCGGGAGGGGGCCGGCATGCCCGTCGATGCCACGCTCGTGGGGTTCAATCCGCCCCCCAGCATCCGGCAGCTTGCCGAGATGCCCGGCGTGGTGGTGACCGGCGGAGTCGACAGAGTGGAGCCCTATTACGAAGCATGCGACCTTGTCGTCGCCCCTATCCGATATGGCGGCGGAACCCGCATCAAGATTCTCGAGGCCATGAGCCATGCCCGGCCGGTGGTATCCACCACCATCGGGGCCGAGGGCCTGGACGTGACGCCAAATGCCAACATCCTCATGGCCGACGACGAGGAAAGCTTCGCCGCCGCCTGCCTCACCCTGCTCCGCGACCCGGCACGCGCCGCGATGCTTGGCCTCGCCGGCCGCCGTTTCGTGGAGGAGCGTTACAGCGCGCCGGTGATCGCATCAGCCCTCGCCCGGGTTGTTGCCGGACCGACGTCTATGTGAGATGCGCGGTGTTTTGCGCCGACAGGTGCAGAACCTGGGGCAGGGCTGTCGCAATCCTTTGTCGATAGTCGTCGACGCGCTCGAAAGCCGTCCGGATTCTTCCCGCGAGGAGGCCCGGTGACGCGACGCTGTCGGGATCGAGAAGAAGCTCCTGCATGCCGAAGTAGGCGTACAGGCCTTCGAACTTTCCCTGATACGCGATTCCGATTGCCGGCACGCCCTGCGCGAGCGCGGCAATGGCAAGATGCATCCTGCCCGTGACAATGAGGTCCGCCAGCGCGGCCACGCCTTTGACATCCCAGGCCGAGAAGGGGGGGTCTAGAACGTGGATCCGTTCATGGAGATCCTGAGGGACTGCATTCCGCACCGACACCAGTGACACGTGGTCGGACTGTCCCTTCCGCAGATCGTGAGGCAGCATGACGCAGACAAGATCGGGAAAGGATCGAAGGAGCGCCGTCAGTTCCCCCGCGTAGGCGGCAATGGTGCGGGCCGTTTCGCCGGAGGTCGGAAGCACGTTCACGTTCAATCCCACCACACGGCGTCCCGTGGCTCGTTGCTGGCCAATCCATTCGGCCGCCGCGTGCGTCGAGGTTGTGTCGAGATGGGCATCCATCCGGAAGGCCAGATCGGCCACCAGCTGCGCCCGATTGCCGGTCCGCTGCTCAAATCTCTGACGGGAGACCGGGTCCCGGCACAGGCAAGTTACCCTGGAATCCAGGTTGCTCAAGGCGGCAACGGCCTTGGGATCGGGAGTGCCGGAAAAGCTGAAACCGAAGATGGTTGTCGGAACGCCGCAACGGGCACCGAGATTGCACAAGGTGACGAACGCTTGCACGAGGTCCGGTGAATATCGCCCATCCATGACGTCAGCGCCAAGTATGCCGAAATGCCGGCAATCGAGGAGCCGCCAGACAAAGTTCGTCAATCCCTTGACGGAGAGCGAAACCGGCAGCGCGTCCGCTTCCATCCCACGGACGGAAATTTCCTGCCAGCCGGGAAGAAGGACCTGACAGATGCGGTTCGGATATGAAGCAGGCAGAAGGGCGGCAAGTCCCGTAAGCAGTGCCTGATCGCCAAGACTTCCGGCCGATGCCGGGGGAACCACGTAAAGAAGGCCCTTTCCCGTGCGCCAACGTCGCAGCATGCGCACCCAAGCGACCGTCGCATCCAGAACAAGGCGTTTGAGGAATCTCATGTCGCTTCCTTCCGTTGCGTCATGCCGCTCCGGATGCTCCCGACAAGATCCAGCATCCGCCGTTCCGCACCGGATGGGCGCCCGCTTGCCTGCCAGAGGGAGAGATGGGCAAGCACGTAGACCAATGCACCGATGGCCACCGTCGAGACGATGCGGAGGACGATGCCCGTGTCGGCAAGGGCCGGTTGCACCAGCGCGAGCATGGCTGCCATGGCTACGACGCTCGCAAGGCTGCGCCATGCATTGGAGACAATCGTCCTGAACCCCGTTCCGATGGTGCGACGCAGCATCTCGGCGTTCAGGACCAGCCGCAGAAGGCCCGACATCCCGCGCGCCATGACGATGCCTGCAAAGCCGGCCAGCAACACACCTGCGAAAATCGCGGACAGCCGGAAGACGCAGTAGATCACCTCGTTCCAGAAGACGACGCGTGTGCGTCCCATAGCCATGCAGACCGAGCCCGCGACAGGCGCCAGCATCTGGAGACCGATGATCGGCGTCAGGATCTGGATGAGGGGCACGATCTCGAGCCACTTTTCCCCGAGCATCAGCGTCACCACGTCGCGCGCGACGAAGGCGAAACCGAAGGTCGCAGGAAGGCTGATGGCCGCTATTGCGGCCGAAGCCTCAAGAGCATTGTTGCGCAGCTTACCGGGCTCCGCCGCCATGTCCGCGAAGGCGGGATAAAGCGAGCGGGTGAGCGGCGCCACCATCTGGGTGGTGGGCAGGGTCGCGATCTCCTCGCCCATGCGGTAGAGGCCCACGGTCGCCGTGCCGAGAAAGCCGCCGACAATGAAGCTGTCCATGCGGAGATTGAGGGTCGACAGGATCGACACGCCCGAAAGCCAGGCGGTGAAGCCGAAGATCTCCCGCACCCGGCTGAAATCCGGCCGCGGCAGATAGGGCCGCATGACATATCCCATGATCATGTTCAGGACCGCCGCGGCGAGGGAGCCGATGACGAGCGCCCAGTAATTCCTGAAGATCACGGCGACGGCCACGGTGAACGCCGTGGCCGCGAGCTTGCTCACCACCGAGAGGAGAAACAGCGGCCGCAGGTCTAGCTCCTTCTCGTACTGGACGAAGCGCGGATTGCCGAGGCCCTGGATCAGCGGCTGCAAGGCGAGGACGAGGATCACCGCGCCAAGCCGGGGCTCGTTCATGAGCTGGGGCACGAAGGCGGCGGACAGGGCGACGAACAGGCTGATCGCGCCGCCGCGGAGGACGGACAGTGTCCAGGACGTGTTGTAGAGCTCCGGCGCATTGTCGCGGATGCGGATGAGCGCGCTATAGAGATTGAGGGCCGTCACCCCCTCGATGATGGCGAGATAGGACATCGCCAGCGCAACGAGCCCGAAATCCTCGGGCATGAGCAGGCGGGCGAGAACCACGGTGCTGCCGAGGCCGATCAGCTGCAGCAGAACGCGCATGACCATCAGCAACGCGGCATTCCGCGCGACGCGCCGCCCGGTGCTCATGCGCGCCGCCCCTTCGCCGACCTGTTTTCTGCCGGGCCGGCGGTCTCTCGCCGCACCTGACCTTGCCTCCACATCCCGCAATTCCCCCGATCCCTTGCTTCCATACTCGTAATCAAGAGATCTTGCAAAGGGGTTAATCCCCGTATCAGGAGAGGGGGCGGGCCGGGCGGCAGTTAGCATTGGCAAAGGCTCGGCCTTTTCCGCTATCTTGCGCCAAAGCCTGAGCTTAGCGTTGAAGGAGTGGTGACGGCATGGCGGGCGACAATCTTTATGATCTTTTCGCGGCGCGTTTTCCGAAGGAGCCGGGGGCGGTGTTCCTCGCCGTGCCGGGGGGCAGGGATCTCGCCTACGGGGCGCTCGATCCCGCGGTCAGCAGATATGCCAATCTGATCGCAAGCCTCGGTGCGAAGCCCGGCGAGCGGGTGGTGGCACAGGTCGAGAAATCGGTCGAGGCGGTGCTCCTTTATCTCGCCTGCCTCAAGGCCGGGGTGATCTACATCCCGCTCAATACCGGCTATACGGAAGGGGAGCTCGAATATTTCCTGAGTGACGCCACGCCGCGGCTGGTGGTGGCGGACCCTGCGCGGGAAGAAATGCTCGGCCGCCTTGCCGCAAAATGCGGCGTGCCCCATCTCCTCACCCTCGATGCGGTGGGTGGCGGCAGCTTCGCCGACCGGGCGAAGGACCAGCCGGATGCGTCCCAGAGCGCCCAGGTTGCGGCCGACGACGTTGCGGCGATCCTTTATACCTCCGGCACCACGGGGCGGCCCAAGGGGGCGATGCTGACCCACGGCAACCTCGCGTCCAACGCCCTGACGCTTCACGAATACTGGCAGTGGCGGCCGGGCGACGTGCTGCTGCACGCGCTTCCCGTCTTTCACGTCCACGGCCTGTTCATCGCCCTCCATTGCGCGCTCCTCAACGGCTCCCGCGTGATCTTCCTCCCAAAGTTCGACCGCGAGGCGATCCTCGATCATCTGCCGGAGGCCACCGTCCTCATGGGCGTCCCCACCTTCTATGTGCGGCTTCTCGACAGCCCGCGGCTGACGCCCGGGATCTGCCGCAACATGCGGCTCTTCATCTCGGGCTCTGCGCCGCTTCTGGCCGAGACCTGGGAAGCCTTCCACGCGCGCACCAGCCACCGCATTCTGGAGCGCTACGGCATGACGGAGACCGGCATGATCACGTCCAATCCCTATGACGGGGAGCGGGTGCCGGGTACGGTGGGTTATGCGCTCCCCGGCATTTCCGTGCGCATCACGGGGGACGACGGCAAGGTGGTGGCCCCGGGCGAGGTGGGCATTCTGGAAGTGAAGGGCCCCAACGTGTTCAAGGGCTACTGGCAGATGCCGGAAAAGACGGCGGAGGATTTCACCGCCGACGGCTGGTTCCGCACCGGCGACATGGCGACCAGCGCGCCGGACGGGCGGGTGACCCTTGTGGGCCGCGCCAAGGATCTGGTGATTTCCGGCGGCTTCAACGTCTATCCCAAGGAGATCGAGGAGGTGATGGACGCCTTCCCCGGCATCGTGGAGACGGCGGTGATCGGCGTGCCGCACCCCGATTTCGGCGAGGCGGTGGTGGCCGTCGTGGTGCCGGAAAAGGGCGCGAACATCGATCTCGATGCGCTGCATGCCTATCTTCAGGACAAGCTCGCCCGCTTCAAGCAGCCGAAGCATGTGGCGGTCGTTGACGAGCTTCCACGCAATGTGATGGGCAAGGTGCAGAAGAACCTGCTGCGCGCGGCCTATGGGGGGCTCTTTTCCGGCAAGGGCGCCGCACAATGATCTTCTCGCCACTGGCCTGACGCGGGGCCGCACCCTATCTTGTATGCCATGTGGAACGATCCTGCCCCCCTGCCCATGCCGGACGATGCGGAATTCGAACGCTACGTCCGGCAGACGCTTGCGAGCCTGCCGCCGGAGATCGCCGTGGCGGCGGGCGAGGTGGTGGTCCATATCCTCGACTACGCGGATGACGAGACCCTGGACAATATGGGGATCGAGGATCCCCTTGATCTCCTCGGGCTCTATCACGGGGTGAGCCTGGATCAGAAATCGGCCTTCGATTTCGCCCAGCAGCCGGACATGGTCTTCCTCTACCGCTATCCGATCCTGAACTATGCGGAAGAGACGGGCGACAGCCTGGAAGCCGTGGTGCGCCATGTGGTGATCCACGAGATCGGCCACCATTTCGGCTTCAGCGACGAGGACATGGAGTGGCTCGAGGCGAACGGCGAGTGATCGCCTGACCCGCCCCTCAAAGGATCATCGCCTTTTCCCGCTGCACCTCGCCGAAGAGGCGCGCCGTCGCCTTGTCGTCGAGCCGGGCGCGGAGCGCGGGAAATTCCCTTTCCTCCTCGTCCCGGGCATGGGATTCGATGAGCGCGCGCAGGTCCATCACCCGCGGCAGCCAGCCGCTGTCGTCCCTGATGAGGTCTTCCAGCGCATGGAGATGGATCTTGATCTCCGCATGCTCCGCGTAAAGCTGCCGCACCTTGTCCGCGCTTTCGGCCGCGTCATGGAGCATGGGATAGATGATGTTCTCTTCCGCCATGGCATGGGCGCTGAGCCGCCGTTTGAGGCGGAGGAGCCGTTGCGTGCGGCCGATCGCGCCGTTGTGGCGGCTTTCCGCAAGCGCATCCAGAAGATCAAGGATGTGGCGATGGTCCCGGGCAAGAAGATCGAAAGGATCGCGCCCCGCAGCGCCGCGCGCCATTCCCGTCGCCTGCGCCACAAGGGGCGGCAGCACCCGGGTTGCGATGGCGGTGGCGACGGCGACGCCGATGACGCCGCCCGCATTGCGCCAGAGGGGCTGTCTCATGGAAAGGGCCATGGCCTGTCTCCCGTTTCGTTCGACCTGGCCCAGTAACGTCCCCTTGCCCGGCTTGTTCCGGCTCAGTCAGGCTCGAGATCGGCGAGCGCGGCGGTGATCGCCGCATCGACCGCCCCGGGATCCCGCAGGCGATGGGCGAGGGTGAGGGCGAGCTTCGCGAGGAACAGGGTCTCCCGCTTCGGTCCCGCCTCGTCGATGGCTTCGGCGATCTTGTCGAACACTTCCTCGAGATCGCGGTCGCTCATCGCGCATCCTCCCTGGCGAGCGCCGTGGCCCCGGCGCGCTTCAACCCGGTGACCGATGCCGTCCGGAACCGCGCGGCCACATGGCCGTCCGGGCGGACGAGATAGAGGCTGCCGTCGGTGGCGCCATAGGCATCGAAGATGCGGCCCTCGGGATCCGCGATCCTCACGTCCCCCGCCTCGGCCCGCCCCTGCCGCGAGACGACGATCGCGGTCAGGGACTCGCCCGCAACCTCGATTTCGGCGAAGGCGGCCGCAAGGTCCGGGGGCACCGCGCCCGTCGCCATGAAATAAAGGGCGGTGAAGGAGCGGCCCGGATGGTCGAGAAGGAAGCCCTGGCCGTCCGGAAGCCTCATGTTGCGCAAGGGCGCGCCCGGGGGCGGTCCGGCAAGGAATTCGTCCTCCCACTCGTCCCCGCTGTTGAGGGGGCTGTCCAGATAATCATAGGGCGCCGACTGGCGCGGATTGATGAGGTCGCGGGGAAATTCCTGGGTCAGCGACAGGGACAGGACGGCGTCCCGCATGATGCGGTAGCCGCGCGTCGGCGGGGTCATGAAGATGGTGCTCTTGCTCGCTTCCCGGAAGATGTCGAGGGTCGCCGCCCGCCGCTCCTGATTGTAGCTTTCGAGAAGCCGCTCGGGCGCCGCGCCCTTCAGCACGTAGGCGAGCTTCCAGCCCAGATTGTTGGCGTCGGCGAATCCCGAATTGAGCCCGCGCACGCCGAAGATGGGCACGAGATGGGCGGCGTCGCCCGCGAAGATCACCCTTCCCTGCACGTAATTGTCGAGGCACAGGCAATGGGCGCGGTAGATGCTGTACCAGTCGAGCTCCCATTCTCCGGTCTCGCCGGCCATGTCGAGCTGCGCCTGGATGCGGCGGCGGATATTGTCCTCCCGAAGCTCGGTCTCCGCGTCCGCCTGTTCCGAGATCTGGTAATCCACCCGCCAGATGTCGTCCGGCTGCTTGTGCATGAGCACCGTGGAGCCGGGATTGGACGGCGGATCGAACCAGGCACGCCGCTCGGTGGGATAGTCCGACCGCAGCCTGATGTCGGCGATGAGATAGCGCCCGCTGTAGGACGTGCCGCGAAGCTCCAGATTCATGAGCCGCCGCATGGTGCTCCGCGCACCATCCGCCGCGACCACATATCGGGCGAGAAGCTCGTAAGTCCCTTCGGGCGTCTCGACGGCAAGGCGCACGTAATCCGTCGCTTGCATGATTCCAACGACCCGGCTTTGCCAGCGGACGTCGCCGAGGCCCGTCTCCTCCAGTGTTTCCAGCAGAAACTGCTCGATCCAGTTCTGCTGGAGATTGGCCATGGGGTGGAAGCGCTCGTCCCCCGAATGGGGCATGTCGAAGCGGTAGACTTCCTGTCCCCGGTAATAGGACCGGCCGGTGATCCACGGCAGCGCCTTGGACAGGAAGCGGTCGATCACGCCCACCTGCTGGAAGATCTCCATGCTGCGGCGGGAGATGCAGATGGCGCGGCTGCCTTCGGACACCGTCGCATCCGCTTCGATCACGATGCTCGGAACGTCATGGCGCGCGAGTTCCAGCGCAAGCTCGAGCCCCACCGGCCCGCCGCCGACGACGACCACGGGATGGACGGTCCGCGCCCCGTCCATCTCCGGCGGCCTGCGGAACGGGAAGACCTTGTAGTCGAAATAGAGAGAAGGTGGTGGATTGACGGACCGCTCGCTCATGATTTCCCCTCGCACCCGGGTTGTCGCGGCCATGATACAGATGGTTTCTGATGAAACCAAGTGGCGAAGGGGCGGAGGCGGCTTGGGCCGCCTCCGCACGTAACACCTCAATCGGGACGCAGGGTGCAGTCCGTGTTCTTGACGAGCTGGGGCAAGCGCTTGGGCGGGTTCTTCTGCATTCGGTAATCCTCAAGGGCTTGACGCTTGTTGAAGTAGGTGCTGCCGAAGATGTGTATGGGCGCAAAGATCATGGTTTCGGCGGTCCGCTCGGCCCGTGTCCGGTCACCATGCATCGGACGCTTGTACTGCGAGGTAGTAGCGCCGAACTTGGATAGAACGTTGCGCAAAGTGAACTTCTCGGTCAGCAGATCCCACTCCGTATTATCCATCATGGAGAGCCTGTCCTTGCTGAGCACCCAAGGCCTGGGTTCGGGAAGCTTCTCCATGTTCAGTACCTTGCGATAGGCCTCCATGGCGCGGTTATCAACGTTCTCGTTTTCCCAGGCCCTTCCATTCCAGATGGGCTTTGGCAGCTCGGGATGGCTCGAAATGCCAAAAAGGATCAGATCGATGACGGGAACCGAGACCAGGGCCTTGAGAAACTCATCGAAATTCTCGGTGCAGAAGATACTGTCCTCGTCTTCCGGCACCTTCGCCTTGTCGCCTTTTAGAAGTACGCTTGCAGCTTCACATATCAGGGCCACGCGCTTCTGGTCCTCGTCCTTGGGCTCCGGAACGTATGTGAATCCGCCCTTGCCGTCGGGAGCATAATAAAGAACCTCCGCGCCATTGGGGTAGTACCAGAACTTGCCGCCTTCGTACTTGCAAATGAGCCGGCGAAGATCGATCACAATAGGCTGGTTCCTGAGCGACTGGCGGATGAAAAGCGCCCGCAGGGGGCCGTAGCAGACATTGGTCTCAAACTTGGTGTTCTGCTGCATTGTCAGGAACCGATGGTCCTTCATCAGGAGATAGGTGGAAAGGCTCGTCGGTACCTTCTCAGGAGCAACACTGGTATCTTCGATGCCGTTGAAGTCGCAGACCTCCTTGCAGACCTTGATCATGTAAAACATGGAGTAATTGCTCAGATCGGCATGGAGTGACGAGAGCACCTCGTCGGCGTTCGGCAGGGAGAACTCAATGGGTGTACCCGAAAGGCCGAACCCGTCGAATGTGCGGACGCGGTTGGTGGTCAGAAGCTTGCACAGCTGCAGATAGCGCAGCGCGTTGAAACCGTCGGCCTTGTTCCAGTTGGTGAGGAACGTCTCAACCTTTTCCCGGAGTGTATTGAACTTGCTCGCCTTGAGCTTTCCCACGCACGCGGCGATGCTTTCATTCGTCGCAAAGATATTCGAGTGCACGAAGCGTTCGGACGACTGAGAACCGCCGATCTTGACCTTTATTGTTCCCGAAATCCTGCACACCTCGAGAATCTGCTGGAAGGTCGGCGCAACAGATCTGATGGCATCATATTCCTGGAGCAAGCTGTCGATATCGAAGGAGGCGAGATCGGTCCGGCAATGCTCCCGCAGCGCGGCATGCACATCCAGTATGAAGGGAACGCGCCACTGACAACCAAGGTCTCCAATGACCGGGTCCAGCCGGTGCAGTTTCCCGGCCAACAGGTCGGCGATCGCGTCGGCATCTGACAGCGCCCGATAGTTGTCATAGAACTCCTTCACGGGGAGGCCTTTTATTCGGGACGCGCATTCATAGCACTCTCTCTTGATAAATAATTGAAGCCTGTTTCTTTCCTCCTCAAGAGCGCGCGTCAGTTTTTCCAGGTCATTTTTGATCGCGAGCTGTAATTCCTTGTCCAGGTTCTGGAATTCCTCCTTAAGTTTTAGTCGGCTGAGAAAAGCCATGGGGCCGCCCGCTTTGCTCCAAACCACATCCAGGTCCGTCAGCGCTTGAAGCCTTTCCTCCACAAGCTGCATGAACTCGTAAACTTTCTTGCGATCTTTCGCTTCGTCCTTCGGGGGGGTCTCCTCGGTTGAAGACTTCTCGCTCTTGATTTCCAATTGATCCATAACAATACCTCCTGTCGTTCACCTGCGGCGCAACCGACGTTGCGTCCGCAGGGTGATGACGGGAGGCGCGGGCGGATCGTGATCGCGGGTCTAGACGCCTTCGGTGAGGAAGGCGTAGCCCTTGATGCCCTTCTCGAGATCGGGACTGGGCCACGCGACCTTACTGTGCCGGAGGCCGAGGCGCGCCAGCATGATGGCGTAGGACACGGTCGTCTGGATGGGGTTGAGGACGGGAACGGGCAGCCCGGCGTCCTTGAGGGCGGCCTGCAGGACGTCGCCCACGCCCATGAATCCGGTGCAGCCGAGCACGATCACCTCCGCATGGTCCTCGGTCACCGCCTTGATGGATTCTGCGGTAAGCGCCTCGAGCAGCTTGTCCTGGCTCTTTTCGATCTCCAGCACCGGGATCCCCACGGCACGGACGGAGGCGAGCTTGTCGTGCACGCCGTAGGCGCGGGCATTGCGCTCGAGCAGCGGGCGCACGCGGTCGAGGATGGTCACCACGCTGAACTTGTGACCCAAGGTCGCTGCCACATGCATGGTGGTCTCGCCGGGGCCGAGGACGGGGATGGTCACCGCCTCCCGCGCCGCGTCAAGCCCGGGATCGCCCATGCAGTCGATCATCACCGCGTTGACGCCGGCGTTTTCCCCGGCGATGCAGGCCGCGACCACGCCGGGTCCCGCGAGCCCCTCGTCGAACGAGCCCTCGACGGAGCTGGGGCCTTCGGCGATGTTGGTCTGGCTGAATTCCACGTCGGAATTGGCCTTGGCGACGCTTTCAACCTCCTTGAGCTTGTGCGGCCGCGGCGTCACATGGGGCGTGATGATCTGGATCTTGATGGTCATGTTCGGTCCCTCGCTTTTACGGAATCTCGACCCATGGGAAAGATGCCCATGACATGATCCGACGGTCGCCGGACGGTTCCGTGACGCGGGTCGCTCCGTGGTTCGGGGAGATTGGCGATTGATGCGGGCGGCGGTCGCGCGTGCGCAGTCGTCAGGATCCCTAGTCGGGATCGATGCTGCGCCGCATGGCCTTGATCCCTGATCGCACGGCCTTGGCCTTCAGGCGCCGCGCGCGGGCTCCGGCACCGGGCCGCGTCGGGCGGCGGGGCTTTTCCTTCTCTGTGGCGCGGCGGATCAGTTCCACGAGACGCTCCCGCGCCGCCTGGCGGTTGAGGTCCTGGCTGCGGTGGCTCTGGGCGGTAAGCACGAGGACGCCGTCGCGATTGAGCCGCCGCCCCGCAAGCGTCATGAGCCGCGCGCGGACGTCCTCGGGGAGGGCAGGCGAATGGGCGACGTCGAACCGGAGCTCCACGGCCGTCGAGACCTTGTTGACGTTCTGTCCGCCCGGCCCCGCCGCCCGGATGAAGCTTTCCCGAAGCTCCGATTCGTCGATGACGATATGGTCGTTCACCCGCAGCATGGGGCCATTATGCGCAAGGCCGGCCCCAGTCGCTACCGGCACGTGGGGTGCTCACGCGCCCTTGCCCACGCCGACGTAGCGGAAGCCGAACTTCTCGGCGTCCGCCCGGCCGTAGACGTTGCGCAGATCCACCATCACATTGCCGCGCATGATGCTGCGGGCGCGGGCGAGATCCAGGGCGCGGAACTGGTTCCATTCGGTGATGATGACCAGCGCGTCCGCCCCTTCGAGCGCCGCGTAGCTGTCCTCGCAATAATCGATGTCGGGCATGAGCTTGCGCGCTTCCTCCATGCCCACGGGGTCGAAGGCGGCAATCTGCGCCCCCGCCCTCTGCAGCGCGGGAATGATGGCAAGGCTCGGGCTGTCGCGCATGTCGTCGGTGTTGGGCTTGAAGGTCAGGCCCAGGACGGCGATGCGCTTGCCTTCGACGCTGCCGTCGCAGGCGGCGATGATCTTGTCGGCCATCTGCGCCTTGCGCCGGTCATTGACTTCCACCACCGCGTTGACGATGCGCAGCGGCACGTTGTGCTGCTCGCAGGCGATCTCCGTCGCCCCGGCGGTCTCGGCCGCCAGCCGCTGCGGCTGCCATTGCGCGGGCGCGGGATGGCCCGGCGCGCGTCCACGCGAGACCAGTTCCCAGAACCCGTCCCCGCCAAC